>JAJTGK010000039.1 GCA_021297815.1 Planctomycetaceae bacterium | reverse complement strand
AGCGGCGACATGCGCCTCGGTGTCGACGACATAGCCCTGCTGCTTCTCGTCCCAGCTCACGGCACTGAAGTCGTAGCAATCGCCCACGCGCGGGGTCTTCGAGAAGTTGTCGTGCGGCGGCGGCGAGGTGCACTGCCACTCGAGGCTCGCGCCACCCCACGGGTTCGCGGGCGCCTTGCGCCCCGCGAACAGCGAGTGGATGAGGTAGATCGCGGTGATCAGGAAGCCGAGGGCCATGATGTACGAGCCGCCCGTCGAGATGTGATGGTACATCTGGTACTCGAGCTCGTACATGTAGTAGCGGCGCGGCATGCCCTGCGAGCCCAGCATGAACTGGGTGAAGAAGGTCATGTTGAAGCCGATGAACACCAGCGCGCAGGCGATCTTGCCCCAGAAGTCGCTGTACATCACGCCGAACATCTTCGGCCACCAGTGGTGCAGGCCGCCGATCATGGCGATGAGGGCCGAGCCCATCATCACATAGTGGAAGTGCGCGACGACATAGTAGGTGTCGTGCAGGTGGATGTCGGTCGAGAGCACGGCGAGCGGGATGCCCGTCAGTCCGCCGATCGTGAACAGGAAGATGAACGACAGGCCGTACAGCATGGGCGTGTTCAGCGAGATCGAGCCCTTGTAGAGGGTCGCGAGCCAGTTGAACACCTTCACCGCCGAGGGGATGGCCACCGAGAAGGTGATCGCCGAGAACAGCACATTCATGAGCGGCGACTGGCCGCTGGTGAACATGTGGTGGCCCCACACGAGGAAGCTGAAGATCGCGATGGCCACCGAACTGAACGCGATGAAGCGGAATCCGAAGATGTGGCGGTGGCTGTGGACCGCGATGATCTCGCTGATGATGCCCATGCCGGGCAGGATCATGATGTACACCGCGGGGTGCGAGTAGAACCAGAAGAAGTGCTGGAAGAGCACGGGGTCGCCGCCCATCGACGGGTCGAAGATGCCGATGTTGAACGAGCGCTCGATGACGAGCAGCGCGACGGTGATGCCGAGCACGGGCGTGGCCAGGATCTGGATGAGCGCCGTCGAGTACACCGCCCACAGGAAGAGCGGCATGCGGAACCAGGTCATGCCCGGCGGACGCAGCTTGTGGATGGTGACCACGAAGTTGACGCCCGTGAAGATCGACGAGAAGCCCAGGATGAAGACGCCGATGAGGACGGGGATGGTTCCGCCCGAACTGAACTGCGTCGAGTACGGCGTGTAGAAGGTCCAGCCCGTGTCGAAGCCGCCCGCGAGCAGCGACCAGACGGCGCAGATCGCGCCCATGATCCAGAGGTAGAAGCTGAAGAGGTTGAGCCGCGGGAAGGCGACATCCTTCGCGCCGAGCATGATCGGCAGCACGAAGTTGCCGAGCGCCGCGGGGATGCTCGGGATGATGACCAGGAAGACCATGATCGCGCCGTGCAGCGTGAAGGCCTGGTTGTACTGGTCGGCCGTCATCCACGAGACCTCGCCCGGGAAGAGCAGCTTCGTGCGGACGAGAAGCGCCATCACGCCGCCCACGAAGAACGACACGAGCACGGCGGCCATGTACATGACGCCGATGCGCTTGTGGTCGAGCGTGAAGAGCCAGGAGAGGAGGCCGCGGCGGAAGGTCAGGTAGTTGTCTGGCGCTTCGGCGGCGATGTTGGGTCGTGCATCGAGGGTCGTCATGGCGTCACTCGGTTGGAGTCCTGGTTGGGGTCGTCGCGTTCCGCGTTACTTCGCTGCGGGCGCGGCTGCGCCCCCGTCGGTGTTCTTGATCCACTCACCCTTGGCGTTGAACTCGTCGAGGCGGCGCATCATGCCGATGAGCGCGTCGATCGCCTTGTCGGAGAGCTGGCCGCGGAAGGTCGGCATCACATTGCCGAAGCCGTCGACGACATGCTCGCCCGGGTTCAGGATCGACGCGCGGAGGTACGCCTCCGCCGTCGGGTACTGCTTGCCGTCGCCGATGAAGTCGCTGAGCGGCTTGCCGCCGTCGACCTTGTGCTGCGACCCTGGCTGCGAGCGCGCCCAGATGTTGCCCGTGCCGTCGTAGTTGCCCCACGACGGGCCCGAGCCTGGCTTGCCATCGAGCGTGTGGCAGCTCGCGCAGCGCGCGTACAGCTTGGGGCCGGCCTTGTAGTACAGCTCGTCCTCGGGAATCTTGTCGAGCCAGCGGCCCTGCTCGACCACCCAGCTGTCGAAGTCGCCTTCGGGCAGCACATACACCTTGCGGTTCATGTTCGAGTGGCCCACGCCGCAGAACTCGGTGCAGAAGAGCCAGTGGAACTTGTCGCCCTCGGTGGGCTGGTCGGCCTGGAACCACAGCGTGGTGTAGCGGCCGGGCACCACATCCTGCTTCACGCGGAAGTCGCGGATGTAGAGCGAGTGCAGCACATCGTTGCTGCGCATCACGAGCTTCACGGGCTTGCCCGCGGGGACATAGAGA
Source organism: Planctomycetaceae bacterium (assembly GCA_021297815.1). Lineage (GTDB taxonomy): Bacteria > Planctomycetota > Phycisphaerae > Phycisphaerales > SM1A02 > QWPT01. The sequence goes on along the minus strand of JAJTGK010000039.1, from coordinate 16,092 downwards.
TCCTCGCTCGTGGCGCCGTTGGGGTACTTGAACACCCAGCCGTAGCGGAGCGCGGTCACATCGATCTGGTACGAGTTGGCGGGGATGGTCTTCGCGCTCACGAAGCCGCGGAAGCCCATGAAGAAGATCACGACGACGATGATGGTCGGGATGATCGTCCAGCCGAGCTCGAGCAGGGTGTGATGGTTCGGCCCGCGCGCATACACCTCGCGGCCCTTCTGGCGGTACTTCCAGACGAAGTACAGCATCAGGCCCACGACGAGCACGAAGAAGAAGTAGTTGATGTAGTTGATGAAGTCGAACACCCAGTCGACCTCGGGCGCGAGCGTGGACGCGCCCTCGGGCATCCAGAAGGTCTTCGGCGTCACGGCCTGGCCAGGCGTGAACGCAGGTCCGAGCTTGTCGGACTGGGCCTGCATGAGGATGGTGGGGATCAGGTTCATCGCGTTCGATCGCCTCTTCAGTTCGTGGCGGCAAGCGCCCCGTCGTTCTTCTTCTTCCTGAGATCGGCGCGCCAGAACATGGCGAGCCCGCCGGCGAGGGCGAGCACGGTGACCAGGCCGCCGATGGACATCACGCGGCGTGCCTGCAGCACATAGCCCCGCGCGTTGGGGTCGTAGATATGGCACCAGAGGATGAAGCGGTCGAGCGTGGTGCCGATGCGGCCTTCGCTCGCCTCGAGCAGGGCCATGCGGAGGTCCTTGGGCTCGAACTTCGTTCCGTACATGTAGCGGCTGATGCGGCCGTCGGGCGTGATGAGGAAGATCGCGGCCGCGTGCGCGTAGTCGCCGTTGTCCTGCTTGCGGTAGGTGAAGCCGACGGTGTCGGCGACCGCACGCGACATGGTCTCCGCGCCCGTGAGGAAGTGGATGCCGCGCGACGCGCCAGGGCGGTCGAACTCGGCGAGATAGCTTTCCTTCTTCGCCTTGGCGAGGCCCGCGCCCTCGGTCGGATCGATCGAGAGCGAAAGCACCTCGAACTCCTCGCCGGGGATCCACTCGACGCCCTTGAGGCCGTCGAAGACGCCGTTGAGCACGAGGTTGCACAGCATCGGGCACTTGTTGAACCCGATCTGGAGCAGCACGGGGCGCTTGCCCGTGAAGTAGTCGCCGAGCGCGACCTCCTTGCCCTCGTCGTCGGTGAAGCGCGTGTCGAGCGGCAGCGAGCCGTTCAGGTTCTCGATGATGTCGATCCCCTTGAGCTCCTCGGGCACGCCGAGGTTGAGCTGCGCCTGCGCGGCGCCCGCGACCCACAGCGCCGCCGCGGCAGCGGCTGCTGCGCGGAGCGTTCGGAGGATGGCGCGGGGAGCGGCGGTCATCGCTGCGACTCGATCATTCGCCCTTCTTGCTCATCAGATCCATCGCGCGGTCGATCGGGATGCGGATGCGGTCGACGGGCTTGTCGTCGACCTGCTCGGTGTAGGTGCCGTACTGGCCGAGGAGGCCCTTCTGCTCGTTGCGCAGGTTCGTCGACAGCACGGGGCGCTCGTCGACGATGCGCTCGTCGGTGAAGTCGCGCTGCACGCCGAAGAACAGCACGCTGACCGCGAGGCAGAACGCGACGAAGAAGATGATGCCGACGAACGAGTAGAACCAGGTCGCGCCCATCTCGGGGTCGTCGAGCTGCTCGGTGTTGCCTGCGGGTGCGGACATCGGTGTTTCCTCAGGTGAGCTCGATCACATGTTCTCGAACGCGAGGCTGTCGGCGAGGCGCGGGTCCTTCTTCGGAACGAGCGCGACGCGCGAGAGCGTGGTGATGGTTCCTGCCGCCACGAGGGCGAGGGCGCCGATCGCGAGGAGGAAGTTGACGGGATTGCCGAGGTGCGTCGGAGTATCGGCGTACTTTTCGGAGACTTGAGCGTAGGTCGCCATCGACGACAGGTCGTGCGGAATCTCGGGCACGACGAGCCAGTAGAGGTCGATGTAGTGCGCGCACAGCATCCAGACCGCGGCCGCAGCAAGGACGAGCGGCATGCGCTTCGGCCACTTGCTGATGACGGCGACGAACGGGATGACGAAGTGTCCGAAGAGGAGCGCGACGCTCACGGGGATCCAGCCGCCGACCTGGCGCGCGAGATACCAGCCGGTCTCCTCGGGCACATTCGCGTACCAGATCAGCATGTACTGGCTGAACGCGATGTAGGCCCAGAACACCATGCCGAACGCGAAGAGCATCTTGCCGAGGTCCTGGTAGTGCTCGCTCGTCACGATGCCCTTCAGCGTGCCCGCCTTCTGCAGGCGCACGGTGACGAGGATCATCGATGCGAAGCCCGCCGTGGCGCAGCCGCAGAAGAAGTACACGCCGAACATGGTCGAGAACCACGCGGGCGAGAGCGACATGATCCAGTCGAACGCGGCGAAGGTCGTGGTGAGGCCGAACACGATGATCGCAGGGCCCGACCACTTCTGCATGCGCTCGGTGATCGCGCGATCGCCCGACTCGTCCTGGCGCGTGCTGTTGGTCAGGAAGAAGTGCGCGAGCAGCGCCCAGGCGGCGAAGTACACCACCGCGCGGATCCAGAAGAAGGTCGGGTTCAGGAACGCTTCCTTCGCGTGCACGATGTGCCACTCGGCCTCGTTGTTCGCGCGCAGCGTCTCCATGTCGGCCCAGATCCAGAGGACATTGGCCTTGCCCATGCCCCACAGCACCGCGAACGGCACGAAGAGCAGCCAGTACCAGCGCAGGTTCGAGGCGAGCGCCTCGGCCGGGCGGCGCACCGCGACCGACCAGCCCGCGCGGGTCAGGTGCTGGATGGCGACGAAGAAGAGCCCGCCGAGGCAGACCGACAGCCCGAGGAGGAAGGCCACCATGTACGCGCGCCAGAAGTGGTGCGCCGTGGTGCCCATCGCGCCCGTGAAGCCGATCGCCGCGCCCGCGCCGAGGCCGACCACGCCGAGGCCGATGGCCACATTGCGGAAGCCGAGCACGAACGAGGGAAGCTGGATGTTCTGCGGTCCGAGGTCGGCCGCATGCGAAGCGCCGTGACCCATCACTTCACCTCTTCCTTCTTCAGGTTCGCGCGCAGCTCGGGCGGCACATCCTGCAGCGTCGCGTTCTGCGAGAGCTGCAGCGCCTGCACATACGCCGCGATCGCCCAGCGGTCCTCGAGGTCGATCTGCGTGCCGTAGCCCGCCATGTTGCGGATGCCGTTGGTGGCGATGTTGTAGAGGAGCCCGAGCTGGTGCTCGCGCACGAGCGGGTCATGCAGGCTCTTCGCCTGCACCCACGCGGTGCCGTCGGCGGGGCCGTCGCTCGAGGACATCAGCTCCATCGCGCGCTTGTTCACCGCGCCGTCGCCGAAGCCCGCGTAGCCGTGGCACACGCTGCAGTAGATGTTGTAGCGCTGCTGGCCGCGCGCGAGGAACTCCTCGCTCATCTCGAGGCCCGCGGGCAGCGTGGTCGCCCACTTGCCGTCGACGACGCCCTCATGCAGGTGCGCGTCGAGGTTCGTCTCGCCCTGCGCCACCGTGCCCGCGACCATCGGACGCTGCGAGCGGCCGTCGGCGAACATCGGGTTGACCTGCTGCGGCTTGAACTTCGGCTGGAAGTCCATGTCGAAGAAGATGTGCACCGCGCGGTTCGGGTCGGGCGTCGCGCGGACGCGCGCGATGATGGCGGGCGGAATCACCAGCGCAAGGCCGGCGAGCACACCCGTGAACAGCATCCAGCGTGGGGGAAGGGGAATCATGGCTTAGGCCTCCACCGCCTCGACCGACACCGGCCCGAGGCTCCTGAGGAATTGCTCCGTCTTGCGGGGGAGGAAGTTGGGGTCGCGCGACTCGATCGAGATGAAGAAGCGGTCGTTCGATGCGCGGCGGAAGCGGTTCGACTTGAACAGCGGGTGGTAGAGCTGCGGCAGCCCGTTGAACAGGAACATCAGCCCGACGCACGAGAGCGCCGAGAAGAGGATCGTGAGCTCGAACATGACGGGGATGAACGCGGGCAGGCTCATCGCGGGCTTGCCCGAGATGAGGTACGGGTAGCCCGTCACCCACACGCCCGCCCAGATCGTGAGATTCCACGAGTTCGTGAAGCCCTGCAGCAGGAACGCGGCGATCGTTCCCGTCATGCCCGCGAAGAACACGAAGATCGGGAGCCAGGTGCGCTGGATGCCCATCGCGCCGTCGAGCCCGTGCACGGGGAACGGCGTGTGGCAGTCCCACCACTTGTAGCCCGCGTCGCGGACCTTCTCGGCGGCGGCCATGAGGTCGCCGGGCGTCTCGAACTCGGCGATGAAGCCGTAGAGCTTCGCGGGGCTCTGCGGGGCGTCGCCCGTCTTGGTGTCGGAGGGGTTGGTGGTGATCGTCGCCATGGGGTTCGGCTCGGAGTCTGGTCGGTGTTGCGTGTCAGTGATGCGCGTCGTGGCCGTGCTGCGCGGCGTGGCCGTGCGACTTGCCCGCGCCGGCGCCATGCGGATCCGAGATCGGCATGACGGCCTTGACCTCGGCCATGGCGATCATGGGGAGGTAGCGGCAGAAGAGGAGGAACAGGGTGAAGAAGAGGCCGAACGCGCCGACCATCGTGCCGATGTCGACCCAGGTCGGCGTGAACACATCCCACGAGCTCGGCAGGAAGTCGTTCGCAAGGCTCGTGACGATGATCACGAAGCGCTCGAACCACATGCCGACATTGACGAAGATCGAGAGCACGAACATCAGCGGGATGCTGGTGCGGATCTTCTTGAACCAGAAGAGCTGCGGCGTGATCACATTGCAGCTGACCATGATCCAGTAGGCCCACCAGTACTGGCCGAACGCGCGGTTGATGAAGGCGAACTTCTCGTACATCGCGCCCGAGTACCAGGCGATGAAGAACTCCATGGAGTACGCGTAGCCGACCATGCAACCGGTCACCAGGATGACCTTGTTCATGTTGTCGAGGTGGCGCAGCGTGATGAGGTCCTTGAGGCCGAACAGCTCGCGCGCGGGCACGGCGAGCGTGACCACCATGGCGAAGCCGCTGAAGATCGCGCCCGCGACGAAGTACGGCGGGAAGATCGTGGTGTGCCAGCCTGGGAGCTGCGAGGTCGCGAAGTCGAACGAAACGACCGAGTGCACCGAGAGGACGAGCGGCGTCGAGAGCGCGGCGAGCAGCAGGTACGCGCGCTCGTAGCGGTGCCAGTGGCGGTTCGAGCCGCGCCAGCCGAGGGCGAAGAGGCCGTAGGCGAGCTGCTGGACCTTGCCCTTCGCGCGGTCGCGCAGGGTGGCGAGGTCGGGCACCATGCCCGTGTACCAGAAGAGGAGCGACACGGTGAAGTAGGTCGAGACCGCGAACACATCCCAGAGGAGCGGCGAGCGGAACTGCGGCCACATCTCCATCTGGTTCGGGATCGGGAACAGCCAGTACGCGAACCACACGCGGCCGACATGGATGCCCGGGAAGGTGCCCGCGCAGATGACCGCGAAGATCGTCATCGCCTCGGCGAACCGGTTGATGCCCGTGCGCCACTTCTGGCGGAACAGGAAGAGGATCGCGCTGATCAGCGTGCCTGCGTGGCCGATGCCGACCCAGAACACGAAGTTCGTGATGTCGTAGGCCCACATGACGGGGTTGTTGAGGCCCCACACGCCGACGCCCGTGAAGATCAGGTAGGTGATGCACAGGCCGAGCACGCTCAGGAGACCGAGCGCGGCCGCGAACGCGACATACCACGCGAACGGCGCCTTGTCGGCCTCGTTCACGCGGCAGACCGTCGCGGTCACCTCGCCGAAGGTGTTCATGTTCAGGACGAGCGGTGCGCGCTCGCCTGGGCGGTCGACCGTGTTGTCGGTCACGCGGCCGAGGTTCGAATCTTGTGAGAGCGTCGTCATGGATAGCGCTCCGGATCAGTGGGCGTGGTCATGGGCGTGATCATGGCCGTGGTCGTGATCATGCCCGTGATCGTGGCCGTGGTCGTCGTGGGAATGGTCGAGGGCGGGGTTCTTGACGCGCGCGAGGTACTTCACGCGCGGCTTCGTGTTGAGCTCCTCGAGGAGGTCGTAGCTCAGCTTGCTCTTCACGAGCTGCGCCACGCGGCTCGACTTGTCGTTGAGGTCGCCGAAGACGATCGCCTGCGTCGGGCACGCCTGCTGGCAGGCGGTGACCACGGCGCCGTCCTCGACCGCCCAGTCGGGGCGGCCGCTGTCGACGCCGCCAGCCTGCGCCCACGCGTTCTTCGCGCGGATCTTCGCTTCCTGGATGCGCTGCATGCAGAACGAGCACTTCTCCATCACGCCGCGCGAGCGGACGGTGACTTCGGGGTTGAACTGCAGGCGCTTGGTCGCCGACGGAGCGTCGGTGATGGCGTAGCTCGCGTCGGGGATGTCCTTGTAGTACTCGGGCTCGACCTTGAGGAAGCCTTCCTCACGGCTCGGCGCGCGCTTCTGGTAGTCGAAGAAGTTGAAGCGGCGGACCTTGTACGGGCAGTTGTTGCTGCAGTAGCGCGTGCCGATGCAGCGGTTGTAGACCATCACATTGATGCCCTGCTCGTCGTGCACGGTGGCGGCGACGGGGCACACCTGCTCGCACGGCGCGTTCTCGCAGTGGAGGCAGGTCATGGGCTGCACGGCGAAGCCCGAGGGCTGGTCGCCGTTCTTGCCCTTGAAGTAGCGGTCGATGCGCAGCCAGTGCATCTCGCGGCCGCGCTTCACCATCGCCTTGCCGACGACGGGGATGTTGTTCTCCGCCTGACACGCGACGACGCACGCGCTGCAGCCCGTGCAGGTCGAGAGGTCGATCGACATCGCCCAGCGGTACTTCGCGCCGTCGAGGTTCGACTCCTCCCACATCGAGAGGCGGTGGGCGACATGGCCCACATGCCGCGCGAAGTCGGGGTGCGACTGGTAGTTCTTCAGGCTCGACTCGCGCACGAGCGCGGGCAGACGCTCCTGGATGCCGTCGGCGGGCACGCTTCCGACAAGCGCGTCGGCCGCGCCGTGGTCCTGCGTGTGGGCGAAGACATACGAGGCGCCCGTCTTCGCGACGGAGGCCTTCGCCATGCCCATGCCCGAGGTCGAGCGGATCGCGTACGCGTTGAAGCCCGCGCCCTCGGCGATGCGGCCGCCTGCCGCGCCGCGGCCGTAGCCGAGCGCGATCGAGGCGCAGCCCTCCGCGTGTCCAGGCAGGATCCACGCGGCGGCCTCCATCGACATCGAGCCGACGGTGACCTTGACCATGTCGCCCGACGCCACGCCGAGCTCGCGCGCGGTCTTCGGCGCAAGCAGAAGCGCGTTGTCCCAGGTGATCTTGGTCGCGGGGTCGGGCAGCTCCTGGAGCCAGCCGATGTTGCCGAAGTGGCCGCCCGCGGCCTTCGAGTCGAAGAGGAACGCGACCTCGAAGCCATCGCCCGAGGCGGAGGCCGCCGAGGCGCACGCACCCGCGACATCGACCGACGGAGCGGCGACGGCCTTGGCTGCCGTGCCCTCGACATAGCCGCGGTCGAGGTTCTGGCGCCACCACGACTCGAAGGCGGCGCCCGAGAGGCCGCTCACCTTCATGTGCGCGCGGCGCACGATCTCGTAGCTCGAGGCAGCCTCGTCGCCCGTCAGCGCGGCGAGCACCTCGAGCGCGTTGCGCCCGCCCTGCTCGACATCGATGAGCGGCAGGATGAGCGGCTGCTGCACGGTGATGGTGCCGTCGATCGCGCGGCCGTCGCCCCAGCACTCGAGGCTGTGCGCGGCGGGCACATTCCAGGTGCACGCCGACGACTTCGAGGTCTCGTTCGCGTAGAACGAGAGGTGCACGACCTCCTTCGCCTTCGACATCTTCGCGGCGAAGTCGAGGTCGGCGGGCGCGTCGTACGCGGGGTTGCCGCCGAGGACGACGAGCGTCTCGATGGCGCCCGAGCCGAGCGCGTCGGCGAGCTGCTTGATCTGCGCGCCGCCGCCTGCGGCGGGGCCCTGCACATAGACGACCGTGTTGCCGACCGCGCCGAGCTTCTCGTTCATCGCCGCGGCGAGCGCGACGACGGCGGGCTCCTGCACATTGCCGCACACGACGAGCGCGTCGCGACCCGCCGCCTTCAGGTCGGCGACGAGCTGTGCGAACACTTCCTTGCCGTGCGCGTCGAGGATCTGGCCCGCGCGCGCACTCGTGGCGAGCGCGTCGGCGCCCGAGACGCCGAGCTCCTTGGCGACGAGCGCGGCGAACACCGCGACATCGCTGCGCTTGAGCGCGAAGCGCTCGTCGGCGCTCATGCCCGTCACCGTGAGCGACGGCTCGGCGACATACATGCGCGACTGCGTCTGCTTCGCGGGGTCGGTCGAGTCGATGCGGCGGCCCTTGGCCCAGCCGTACGAGTTCGACACGCTGCAGCGCGGGCAGCCGAGGAAGTCGTGGTCGAGGACGAGGATCGTCTTCGCCTTCTCGGCGAAGGTCAGCGCGCGCGTGGCGCCGAGCGCCTGCACGCCGCCGTCGGTCGCGGCCGCATCCCACGAGCCCCACCACGCCTTCGGGTAGAGCGCGAGGAAGCGCGACTTCATGTCCTCGAGCGTGGGGCTCGAGCTCGTGTCGACGAGCACCGCGAGACCCGCGCCCTGGTTCGCCTTGAAGCGCGTCGCGGCCTCGCCGCACCATGCGGTGAACGCGGTCCAGCTGCTCGGCTGGCCCTGCTTCGTCAGCGAGCGGCTGCGGTCAGGGTCGTAGAGCTCGAGCACGCGCGACTGGATGACGGAGTTCGAGCCCGCCGCGAAGGGCAGGCGCGGATTGCCGTCGAGCTTGATCGGACGGCCGTCGTAGCTCTTCGCCACCACGGGCCACGCCACGCCCATCGCCTCGACCGAGGTCGCGTAGTGCACGGGCACGCCCGCGGTGCGGCCCGCCTGGCCCTGCGCGAACGGCACGATCTTGGTGTCGGGCCAGCGGCGGCATGCCGCAAGGCCCGCCAGCGCGAAGCCCGCGCCCATGAGCTTGATGAAGGTGCGGCGCTCCTCGCCCGAGGCGAGCTCCTGCGCGTTCGGCCCGAACTCATTGGCCATGATCTCGCGGAACTCGGGGGTCTTCTCGAGGTCCTCGGCGCTGCGCCAGTACTCCGCGCGCGCGAACTTCGCGTCGAGACCGTTCGAACCGCCGTTGTCGCAACCAGTGCGTGATTGATGCATGTCGATTCCAGTTCAGCGGTGGCAGGTCGAGCAGTCTTCGCTCGGGTTGATGTGGAACTTGTCCTTCAGTGCCTTGCGCTCGTCCGCGCTGAGCTCGGTCTGCTGGTCCCACGAGAGATTGGTGATCTCGCTCACGGGACGCAGGTTCTGCTCGGGATTGCGGTGGCAGTCGAGGCACCAGCCCATCGAGAGTGGCGACTTCTGATAGACGACCTCCATCGTGTCGATGCGGCCGTGGCAGGTGACGCAGCCGATGCCGCGGTTCACATGCGCGCTGTGGTCGAAGTAGGCGAAGTCAGGCAGCTTGTGGATGCGCGTCCACTCGACGGGAAGACCCGTGTCGTAGCTCTCGCGCACCTTCGCGAGCTTCGGGCTCTGCGGGCGGACCTGCGTGTGGCAGTTCATGCAGGTCTGCGTGGCGGGCACCGACGCGTGCGCGCCCTTCTCGACCGAGGTGTGGCAGTAGCGGCAGTCCATGCCGAGCTCGCCCGCGTGCAGCGCATGGCTGAACGGCACGGGTTGCTCGGGCTGGTAGCCGACCTCCAGCGTCTTCGGGCTGAAGCCGTACGCGACGAAGAAGACGGCGTAGAGCGGAATGATCGCGCCCGACAAAATGATGGTCGGCAACAGGAGATTCGACCACTTGGGGAAGAGGAACCTGCTCATCTCTGGAAGAGCTCCGTGACTCCGCGGGGAGTCCGAGGGGGACCGACAAACGACTTCGTGACAAATTTCACGAAGTCGATTCCGCCATCGTAGGTCCACGGGGAATACCCGTCAAACACCTCGAGGTCGGGGATTCGGTTATCGGGAGGGGTCGGCGGCTGGCGTGAAAGGTCGCCGATGCAGTGCCTCAGGCGGAGGCGAGCCCGAAGAACCGTAGTGCGTTCGCATAAACGGCGGCGTGAAGGTCGGCCCTCCCCTTGCCCCGCAGGTCCGCCAGCGCGTCGGCGACATGAACGACGAACTTCGGCTCGTTCGGCCGCACCGCTCGGTGCGGCTCGGGGGTGAGGAACGGGGCGTCGGTCTCCACCATCAGGCGGTCGAGGGGCGGCAGGAGCGCGGCTTCGCGCGTTTCGCGGGCGTTTCGGAAGGTCACGACCCCCGTGAACGACACCGAGGCTCCGAAATCAAGCAGGAGCCGCATTTCGCGGGGCCCCGCCGTGAAGCAGTGGAACACGAAGCGCTCGGCGGGCAGGCCGCTTGCCCGCAGGATGGGGATGAGCTCGTCGAACGCCTCGCGGCAATGGATGACGACGGGCTTCGCGATGCCAGGCTCGTCGCGGTGCCAGCGGGCGATGTGGCCGAGCTGCTCCTCGAGGCGCGCCAGCTGCACCGCCTGCGCGGGCTCGGCGTAGTGGCGGTCGAGGCCCAGTTCGCCCCAGGCGACGCACTTCGGGTCGCGCGCGACCTCGTGCAGCTCGTCCCAGTCGGCGGGCTCGTCGGAGTAGAGCGGGTGGACCCCCGCCGAGCACCACAGGCCGTCGTGGGCGCGGGCGACCTCGAGCGCCCGCCGCGCGTCGGCCGTCGTGGTCGAGATGGTGATCGCACCCACCACGCCCGCCGCGCGCGCCTCGGCGAGCACGGCGCCCACGCGTCCCTCGTACTCGGGAAAGGTGAGATGGCAGTGCGTGTCGATCACCTCCGCAGGGTATCGGCCGCGCTCGGCGGGTGCGCGCGGGGCTCCCGTACACTCGTCCCTCCATGAGTCCGAGCGACCAGCCCATCCAGGACGGTGCGTCCATGAGCTTCGGAGAGCACCTCCAGGAGCTCCGCAGCCGCCTGTTCAAGGCACTGGTCGTGCCCCTGCCGCTGGCGATCGGCTTCTTCGTGGTCGCCGCGTACTTGCGCGACCTGCTGATCGCCCCGCTCGAGGCGGCGCAGCGCGCGAACGGTCAGGCGTTCAAGATCACCGCGCTCTCGCCGGCCGAGACGATCACGACCGACATGAAGCTGGCGGTGATCGCCGCGCTGTCGGTGAGCGCGCCGTGGCTCCTCTACCAGCTGTGGAAGTTCATCGAGCCCGGTCTGTACGCCGCCGAGCGGCGCTATGTGCACTTCCTCACGCCGCTCTCGGCGGTGCTGACGATGTGTGCGATCGCGCTCTTCTACTGGATCCTGCTGCCGTTCACGCTGCTCTTCCTCGTCGGCTTCGGCGCGGCGCAGCCGCGCACGGTCGAGGCGCCTGCGCCCGCGGTCGCGACCGATCCGTCGCAGCCCGCGGCGGCGGCGCCCTTCGCGTTCCCCGTGCTCGAGGTCGACCCAGCCGCTCCGAAGGCGGGCGAGGCGTGGATCTCGGCCGAGAAGCAGGTGCTCCGCATCGCGGTGCCCGTGCAGAAGGTCACGCCGAACGCGCTGCTCGGCCTCGCCGAAGAGGCGACGAAGGCGCTCGAGTCGGCGACCTCCGACGGCGCACCCGCCGCGCCGGCGCCGCCGCGCCTCGCGATCCTCGAGATTCCGCTCACGGTGCTCGGCGGCGTGTCGCAGGAGTACCGCCTGAGCGAATACATCTCGTTCACGCTGCTCCTCCTCGCGGGGTCGGTGATCGCCTTCCAGCTGCCCGTCGTGATCCTGCTGCTCGGCTGGATCGGCATCGTGTCGCCCAAGTTCCTGCGCGAGAAGCGCCGCTGGGCGCTCTTCATCATGGCGATCGTCGCGGCCATCGTGACGCCGCCCGATGTGACCTCGATGCTCCTCCTGCTCGTGCCGCTCGCCATGCTGTACGAGCTCGGAATCCTGCTTCTCGTGTTCGTTCCTGCGCACAAGGTGCGCCAGGGACGGGTGTTCTCGGTCCGCGGAACGGGTCAGGAGGCCGCACAGACGGACCAGACCGACCGATCGGACCGCCAAACCCGCCCATTCCGCGAGAGCGACTTGCGCGAGCGCGGCCTCGACGACGATGACCCATCGACCGGAGGCGGCTCGTCGTGAGACGCCGAAGGGCTGACAGAGTTTCTAACCGAGGGGCGTCGAAGAAGGACCGCGCGGGGAATCCGTACGCGCGCATCCGACGGAGACGGCGAAGGATGATGAATTCCCTGCGTCTCGTGCGTACCACGCACGCGGGCGTCGGCGATGTGGATTTGCGCATGATGGAGCGCGCGATCCAACTCGCACGGCGTGCCGCGGAAGCCGGCGAAGTGCCGATCGCTGCGGTGATCTACCGCGGCGACGAGGTCATCGCCGAGGCGGCCAACAACCGCGAGGCGGCGGCCGACCCCACTGGACATGCCGAGATCGTGGCGATGCGCGAGGCTGGGCGGAAGCTTGGCGAGTGGCGGCTCGAGGGCTGCTCGATGGCGGTCACGCTCGAGCCGTGTCCGATGTGCGCGGGCGCGCTGGTCAACGCGCGGCTCGGCCGGCTGGTGTACGGCGCGACCGACCCGAAGGCGGGCGCCTGCGAGACGCTCTACGCGATTCCAGGCGACGCGCGGCTGAACCACCGCGTCGAGATGCACGGCGGCGTGCTGAGCGACCGCTGCGTCGAGCTGCTTCGCGCGTTCTTCCGCGAGCGCCGCGCGCGCCAGAAGGCGCTGAAGGATGCCGCGAAGCGCCGCACGGCCTGACCGCGGCGGCGGCGAAGGATGAACCGATGACCTCGAGACACCCCGTTCGCCTTGTGTGCGTCGATCTCGGCGGCGTGGTCGTGCGCATTCGCCGCACGCTTTCCGAGGCGCTGCATGCCGCGGGCGTGCCCGGCTACCTGCTCGAGGGGATCAGCGAGGCCGAGATGGCCGCCTACCGCGCGACGGCCGCGGCGCACCAGCGCGGCGAGCATGCGTGGGAGTCGTGGATCGAGCACGCGCATGGCGCGCTCGGCGGTCGCTTCGACCGCGACACGCTTGCACGCGCGCACGACGCGGTGCTCGTGGGCGAGTATCCAGGCGTCGCGCGGGCGCTCGGCGCCGTGCGCAGCGCGGGCGCGGCGACCGCGTGCCTCTCGAACACGAACGACCGCCACTGGGACGCGCTGCTCGAGCTGCCGAGCTTCGGCGAGATCGAGCACCGCCACGCGTCGCACCTCCTCGGGCTCGAGAAGCCGGGGCACGAGATCTACCGCGCGTTCGAGCGCGCGACGGGTGTCGCCGAGCATGAGATCCTCTTCCTCGACGACCTCGAGGAGAACTGCGCCGCGGCGCGCGCGTGCGGCTGGAACGCCGTGCGCATCGACCACGAGCGCGATACGGCGACGCAGATCGTGGCCGCGGCGCGCGCGCATGGCGTGGCGTGCTGATGGGCACACGGCGTCGTACGGCGTGACGCGATGCAGCTCGGCTCGGCTCGGCTCGGCGCGACGAGACGCAACGCCCGCGCGCAAGGACCACGCCCCCGCGCAAGGAATACGGCAGCCGACCCCCGTCAGCCCGTGATCTCGCGGCACAGCACCGTGGCGAACGCGCCCTTCGGCAGGTCGAACGCGAGCCTGATGTAGCCGCCGTGCTCGTCGACGCCCGCGTCGACGGCCCAGTCGCGCATCACGATGCGGAACGGCCTGCGCGCGCCTTCCTGCGAGAGCGCGGGCGGCGCGAACTCGCTGCCGTCGCAGCCATGCGCGGCGAGCGCGGCGCGCTCGACCTCGGCGGGCGCGCCCGCGGCCGCCACCATGCTCGGCCCGAAGATCGGGCCCGCGGGCGAGAGGTCGAGCGCCGCACAGCGCGCGTTCAGCGACGAAAGCTCGTCGTCCGATGCATCGGCCGCGACCGCGAACACCGACGACGACCCCGCGAGCGCCACCACATCGCCGCGCTCGACGCGCGCGAACGAACCGTCGCGCACGCGCCGCGTGAGCGCCTCGTTGTACACCGCGGCCTGCAGCGCGCTCATCCAGAAGTCGCGCACATGCGCGGGCACGGCGCGCACGGCGCCCGCCGCATCGCGGCCCTTGGCAAGCGCGCGCAGCGTGATGCGCTCGGCCTGGTCGTTGCGCCCCCACATGTCGTGCGCCTCGGCGAAGCGCCCCGCCTCGTACGCCTCGCGCGCCGCACGCTGATGCGGCGGAAACGGCGTGCCGCGCGCACCGAGCAGCTCGTCGAGGAGCGCCTGCCATTCACCGCGCGCATACAGGCGCCCGTGCAGGTGGTTGTTCACGCGGTAGCCGAAGCGCTGCTCGCCGAAGTAGTCGGGAATGCCCGCGCGCGCGAGCGTCTCCATGCGGCGCTTCACCTCGATGACCTTCATCGGGTCGACGCCACGGATGCGGATCGCGAAGCGGTTGCCGCGCAGATGCCCGCGGCGCAGCTTGTTCGTGTGGCGCTGCGCCCAGGTCACCACGAGGCGCTCGTGCCGCAGCTCGCCCACCGCGCGGTCGGCGGGCACATGCACCGACACCGTCTGGTGCGTCACCGCGACGCGGTCCTTCATGCCCGCGAAGCCGATCGCCGACTCCTCGACTCGGAAGTGGCGACAAATGACGCCCAGCATCTCGCTGTGCGGCATGTTGGTCTTCTGGATGCCGAGGTAGAGGTGCTCGCCCTCGCCGCACGGGTCGTACGCGGGAATCTCCTCGACGATGAAGTCCTCGGGGCGCTCCTTCAGGCGGCCGCCGATGCCCGCGGCGCTCGACGCACGCGGGCCAGGCCGCACATCGGGCCGTACGCGCGGCTCGCCGAGCGTGATCCAGTCGCCTGGCAGCGCGAAGCCGACCGCGGGGTGCATGGCGGGCGGTGCGTTGCCTCCGCGCCTGCCCTCGGCCTCGGAACCCTGCATTTCCTCGGTGGCGTCACTCATCGTCGTCGTCGTCGTTTCCGCCGGTCTCGATCGGTGGCTCGATGTCGGGACGCTCCTCCGCCGACTCGGCGAGCACCTCCTCGGCGACCTCGATGGGCGTGCCGCGCCCGACGCCGAGCGCGATCGCATCGCTCGGGCGCGCGTCGATCTCGACCAGGCCGTCGGCGGTGCGCAGGAGGACGCTCGCGTAGTAGGTGCCGCCCTCGAGGCGGTGGATCGCGATGCGCTCGACCTCGGAGCCGAGCGCGCGCAGGATGTTGTCGATGAGTTCGTGCGTCTGCGGGCGCACGGGCGCCTCGCCGCGCAGGCGCCTGTCGATGGCCACGGCCTCGGCGGTGCCGATCTTGATGGCGAAGCTGCGCGCGCCGTCCTTCTCGGCGAGCGTGATGAACTGCTCGGGGCTCGAGTCGAGGATCAGCACGCGGGAGAGTTCCATCGGCACGGACATCGCGCGCTGAGGATAGCGCGGTGCGCGCAGGTGCGCGGCGTGCGGCGCGTCGATCGGGGAAGGTTCACCACGCCGCGAGGACGCGCGAGAGATCCTGCGCATCGACCAGGCAGTCGCCGTTCAGATCGGCGGAGCAGCCTCCGTCGCAGTCGGCGCACGGGCCCCACGCGGCGAGCACGATGGCGAGGTCCTGCGCGTTCACGAGGCCGTCCTGATTGAGGTCTTCAGGCGCGTACGGCGGCGGAACCGAGGCCAGCGCCGCGGCGGCGTCGAGGCAGCCCGCGCCGTAGAACTGGTCGGCGCCTGGGGTGCCGAGATCGCGCGCGGTCGAGAGCAGCGCGGCGCGCACCTCGTCGCGCGTGAGCGTGGGGTCGTAGCTCCACAGCAGCGCCGCGGCGCCCGCGATGTGCGGCGCCGCGAAGCTCGTGCCCGACTTGAGCGAGTACGAAGTCGTTCCCGAGAGCGAGTACACATTGACGCCTGGCGCCGCGATGTCGGTCTCGGCGCCATAGTTCGAGAAGGTCGCGCGCGCGTCGCGGTTGTCGGTCGCGGCGACCGCGATCGTCTGGTTGTAGCGCGCGGGCGCGGCGATGTTCGTGTTGCCGTTGTTCCCTGTCGCGGCCACCATGAGCACGCCCTGCGCGTGCGCATACTGCACCGCCTGCTGGAGCGGCGTGCCGCCGAGGTAGAACTGCAGGCTCATGTTGGCGAGCTTCGCGCCCTGGTCGGTGGCCCAGGTCAGGCCCGCCGCGACATCGGCCTCGAAGCCCGTGCAGCCGTTCACCACGACCACGGGCAGCAGCTTCGCGTTCCAGGTCATGCCCGCGATGCCCGATCCGT
>JAJTGK010000153.1 GCA_021297815.1 Planctomycetaceae bacterium | reverse complement strand
CATCCCGAGTCGTGCGATTTCGTCAAAACCGCGGGACAGAGAACGACGCGCGGCCCCGTCGAACAACGGGGCCGCGCGCCAGAAGTGCCGAGAAATGCCTCGATCAGTGGTCGCTCTTCGGGATGCCCATCCCCGAGCGGTTCGGCGACGCGGGCTGGGGCACGGGCTTCCAGCCGTTGGCCGCGATGTCGTTGAGCAACATCTCGACCGCCGCCTCGAGCTGCGGGTCGCCGCCGTCCTTCATCATCGCCGGGTCGTCGATCACCTCGACATCGGGGTCGATGCCGTGGCCCTCGACGCCCCAGGTGCCGTCGGTCTCGTAGAAGCCGAAGGTCGGCACGCTGATGGTGCCGCCGTCGATCAGGCCTGGGTTGCCCGAGATGCCGACGAGGCCGCCCCAGGTGCGCGTGCCGATCACGGGCCCGAGCTTGTTGTGCTTGAAGAGCCACGGGAACATGTCGCCGCCCGAGCCTGCGAGGCCGTTGATCAGCATCGCCTTCGGGCCGCGGTGGCCGTCGGGCGGCCACGCACCGTCGCGCGCGTCGCGGCGCGCCCAGTAGTTGGTGACGGGGCGGTTGAGCAGTTCGATGAAGCGCGTGGGGATCTGTCCGCCGCCGTTCCAGCGGTCGTCGACGATGAGCGACGGCTTCATGCGCTGGCCGTAGAACTGGCGCACGAGCTCGGTCTGGCCGTCAACGCCCGTGTTCGGCACATAGATGTAGCCGATCTTGCCGCCCGACAGCTCCTCGACGCGGCGGCGCTTCGCCTCGACCCAGTCGCGGTAGCGAAGGCTGTCTTCGCTTGCGATCGTGGTCACGACGATGTCCTTCGCGTCCTTGTCCATCACGGGCTTCGCCGAGACGGTGAGCACCACGCTCTTGCCCGCGAGGCCGACGAACGGCATCCACGGGTCCTTCGAGGTGTCGACGGGTTCGCCGTTCACCGCGAGCAGGTAGTCGCCTTCCTTGACACCGAGGCCCTGCGCCGCGGTGCGCGTCGGCGCGCTCTCGACATCGCCCTGGCCCTGCAGGTACGCGTGGCCGACATTGAGCTCCGAGATCATCTCGGCGATCAGGAAGTTGAGGTCCTCGCGCGTGTGGACCGAGGGCAGCATGGCCTCGTACTTCGCGTGGGTCGCCTTCCAGTCGACGCCGTGCATCGTCGGCTCGTAGAAGTAGTCGCGGAAGATGCGGTAGACATCGCGCAGGATCTGAGCACGCTCAGGCACGGGGTCGACATCGACGAGCATCGGGCTGGCGACGATCGGCTTCGGCGTGGCGCCCGCCGACGCGCCTGCGATCGACGCGCCGCCGCGGCCGCCCATGAGGAGCTTCTTGCCGTCGGCCGAGACCTCGAAGCGCGAGCCGGTCGCGCCCGTCTTCTCGGTCGGGTTGCGCTCGGTCAGGTCCATCAGCCGCACGCTGCCGTCGCGGCCGTACATGAGTTCGTTGCGGTCGTTGAAGCCGAGCGAGCCGAAGCTTCCGGGGGCCGCGGGCAGCTGCACCGCGCGCGCCTCGAAGCCGTCGAGGTCGATGAGGACCTCCTTCTTCGCATCGCGCTTGGCGGCGTCGCCATCCTTGCCACCGTCGGCCTTCACGCGCGTGCCGCTGATGGCGCTCTGCACCATCGCACCGTCGGGGCCTGGGGCCGACGCGGTGCCGCTCAGCGCATCGCCGTCGAGCTTCAGCTCCATGTCGAAGGTCATGGGGCCGACCTTGCCCGACAGGCGCAGCGTCGAGGCCGCGGCGTCGAAGGTGCCCGTGATCTCGCCCGAGCCCATCCGCGAGCTCACCGTGCCCTTGATGTCGTTGCCCGTCAGCGTGAGTTCCATCGTGAACTCCATCGACTGCGGGCCCATCTGCACGCTGCACTTCCACGAGCCCGCGGGGCCCGTCGCGGCGGGCGCGTCGGGCTTCTTCTCATCCTGCAGGTCGGCGGGGAACGCGGCGTCGATCGACACATCGGCGTCGTCGGCGCTGCGACGGCGTCGGCCACCAGGAGGAGCGTTGCCGCCGCCGGGAGGTCCGCCTGCGCCAGGAGCAGCCGCGGGCGCATCACTGCCGCCCGACGACGGGCGGCCGTCGTCCTTCTGGCCTTCCTCGTCGCTCGTCGGCAGCCAGCCGAGCTTCATGTCCTTGCGCAGCGGCACCGCGAGCAGCACCGTCGAGTTGTTGTAGATCCAGGTCGTGTCGAACTCGCCGTAGGTCGGCGAGAAGTTGCGCTGGCTCGTGAAGGCGAGCCAGTCGCCCTTGCGGTCGAAGGCCGGGTCGGAGTCGTTGAAGAAGCCGCTCGTCACCTGCGTGGTCGCCTTCGCGGGGTCGGTGGCCTTCGTGTCGTGCAGGTAGATCGCGTCGAGCTCGGTCTGGTCGCAGGAGCGGCTCCACGCGATCCAGCGCGAGTCGTGCGAGAACGAGATGCCCGCCGCGCGCGGCGCCTCGGGGTTCTGGTCGAGGCGCGTGCGCGAGCCGTCCTCGAGCTTCACGAGCTCCATCACGCCCGCCTTGTCCTGGATGACGAGCGACTTCGAGTCGGGCGCCCAGGTGATCGCGGTGCGGAACGCGGTGCCGTCGTTCGTGATCTGCTTCGTGTCGCCCTTGCCGTCGGTGCCCTTGCCGTCGGCGGCCATGGTGTACAGCTCGTACTCGCCCGTCGCGTCGCTGAAGTACGCGATGGTCTTGCCGTCGGGGCTCCAGGTGGCGCTGCGCTCGAACACGCCCGAGGTGCGGGTCATGTTGCGCGGTGTGCCGTTCTCGGCGGGTGCCGACCAGATGTCGCCGCGGCCGATGACCGCCACGCGCTTGCCCGTCGGCGAGATGGACGCGCCCTGGATGTCCTCGGCGGCGTCGACGGTGGCGACGCGCAGCGTGTCATGGTCGCCAGGCACCTCGATGTCGACCGCCGACGCGGCCTTGGTCGCAAGATCGAGGCGGTAGATGCGGTCGCCGT
Source organism: Planctomycetaceae bacterium (assembly GCA_021297815.1). Classification (GTDB taxonomy): domain Bacteria; phylum Planctomycetota; class Phycisphaerae; order Phycisphaerales; family SM1A02; genus QWPT01. Next base: position 6,324 of record JAJTGK010000153.1, on the reverse strand, counting down.
GCTGCAGCACCATCTCGCCCGTGCCGTCGCCGTCGGGGCCGATCGCGGGCCACTTCACATCGTGCGTCTTGAAGCGCGTGACCTGCTCGGTCTTCGCGCTGCGCACATCGTAGCTCCACACATTCAGCACATTGCCTTCGGCGTCGCTGCGGTCGGAGAGGTAGTACACCTTCGAGCCGTGCCACATGGGCAGCGTGTCGGTGCCTTCCCAGTCGGTGATCTGGCGCGACTCGCCCGTCTTCAGGTTGAAGAGCCACACATCGGTGGCCATGCCGCCGCGGTAGCGCTTCCAGGTGCGGTTGTCGGTCGAGTGCGGCGTGTAGACGAGCCACTCGCCCGTGCGGTCGACGGAGCCGTTCGCGCCGTAGGGCACGGCGAACTTCTCGGGAAGGCCGCCCGTCGCGGGCACGGTGTAGAGCTTCTGCGCGCGGCCGAGGCCTTCGAGCGCGCTCGTCATGAAGATCAGGCCCTTGCCGTCGGGGGTCCAGTCGCAGAGGCCCTCCGAGGTCGGGTGATAGGTCACGCGCGTCGGAATGCCGCCGTCGACGCCGATCGTGTAGAGGTCGAGCGACTGGTCGTAGTTCGCGCGGAAGGCGACCGTCTTGCCGTCGGGCGAGAAGCGGGGCATGCCCTCGAAGCCTGGCGGGCTGGCGAGCGGGCGCGCGGTGCCGCCGCCCTTCGGGACGATCCACAGGTCGTTCGCGTAGACGAAGACGATGGAGTCGCGGCTGATGTCGGGGTAGCGGCAGAGGCCGCGGACGAAGTCGTCGGAAGCGCTCGCGAGCGCGGTGGCGGCGGCGGCGAGCAGCGTGGCGGCCGCGAGGGTGGCGTGGCGTTGAAGCATGGGGCGCATGGTAGGGATTTCCCGCGGCGTGGTGCGGGTTTCGACGCGATGACGCGGCCCGCGCTGAGCGACGGAGTGGCGAGGTTGCGCGACCGCGGGGCCGTCAGGGCTTCGCGACAAGCGCGATGCGCCGTTCGCTGACCACGGCGCCACCCGGGCGCTCGACGGTGACGGCGAACATGGTCGGGCGCTGCACGGCGAGCTTCGAGCGGATCGCGATCACCGCGCGGCCGCTGCAGGTGATGTCGAAGACACCGCCATCGACGGGGAAGCGCTCGTCGCGCCCGGCGTCGAAGATCCACAGCTGGTACTGCTCGCGCGCGGGGTCGTTCTGCGCAAGGCCCTCGATGTGAAGCTCGCCGTCGCCGGTCGCGGGGTCGAAGCGCACTTCGCCCGCGACGGCGCCCACGATGTGGCCGTCGTTCGTGGCGCTCCACGAGGCGCGAAGCGAGTTCGGGTGCGTGGCGAGGAAGTCCGATGTCGTTGGCGCCGCGCGCAGCGCGTCGAGGAGGACAGGCCAGCTGCTCGCGACCGCGACAGTGATCGATGCGGCGGCCGCGATCCACGCGACCTTCTCGGAAAGCGGGCGCGCGGGGCGATCCGCACGCAGCGGGATCGCGGGTGGCGCGGGCGCGTGCAGCGCGTCGGCGAGCGCGTGCAGGCGCGAGGCGAGTGCCGCAGGCATGGGGTCGTCGGCAGTGCGCTCGAGGTCGGCGAGATCGAGCGCGGCGGCGGCGAGTTCGAACTGCTCGGTCTCGTACTCGAGGTCGATGCCGAGGGCCGCCGCGTCGCGCTCGTCGTCGAGCGTCGCGACATCGCCGAAGAGCGCGGCATCGGCGGCACGCGCGAGCAGGCGCTCGACGGGGTCGCCGCCCTGGTCGAAGTGGTCGGGGGGGAGGCTCACGGCTCCTCCTCCCGTGCAGCGAGCGCGGCGGCGCTGCCGCGTTGCTTCGCGTCCGAGGCGGGTGCCGTCGCGCGGGCGAGGTCCTCGGGTGAGAGCACGCCTTGCTCGGCGAGGATCTGGCGGATGCGGATCAGGCCGCGGCGCGCGTGCGTCTTCACGGTGCCGAGCGGCATGCCCGTCGCGGTCGCGATCTGCTCGTGCGAGCAGCCGTGGTGGATCGCCAGTTGCAGCACCTGCCGCTGCTCGGGGCGGAGCTGCGCGAAGGCCTTCTGCGCGATCGACTGCTGTTCGGCCGCTTCGGTGAGGTCGGCGCGAGGCGCGGTGTCGGCGACGGTCTCGGGGATCTGCGGCACTTCAGGCCGCCGCTGCCGGCGCCGCCCGCGGTCGATCAGGCGGCGGCGGGCGATCATGGCCACGAAGGTCGTTTCCGACGCGATCGACGAGTCGAAGCGGGCGGCCGACTTCCAGAGGTCGATGAAGATCTCCTGGACGGCGTCCTCGGCGTCGGAACTGCTCGCGCACAGGCGCCGGGCGAGCGACCAGACCAGTCCGCTGAAGCGCTCGATGCACTGGGTAGGGGCGGCAGGATCGCCCGCGGCGACGCGCTCGAGGATGGACGGTTCTTCGTTCACAAGGAACCCGAGTCGACGGGCTCGGGGGCAGGATGGTAGCGAAAACAGGCGCGGTTTTCGCATTCGCAAGATCATGACTTCGAGGAATTCACGAGAAGGGAACGCTTGGCGCGGCGCATTCGGTGCGTGAGTTCGAGAGAAGACCGTCGGGCTTCGCCCGCCGCATCGAGCCGAGACTGGGGGATCTTGCGACCCAGTGGCTTCGCACTGGGCACCCGCCGCGCTGCGCGCGGCGGCGTCGTGCCGAGATCCGAGGATCGGCGTGACGACCACCGTCATCGCCGTCGGCCCTTGGCCGACGGGTGCCCAGTCCGCAGGCACTGGGTCGCCCCGTCCCCGTGTCTCGCGAGGGCGCGCGCGCGAAGCGCGCGGTCCTCGACCGTCTCGTTCCCGAGGCCTAAAGCGGTGGGGGAGGGATTCGCTCTTCCGCCGGAAGCGTAAAGCTTCGAACAGCTTCGAGGGCTTGCCCTCGAAGTACCCGCCGCTTTGGGACTTGAGCAGGCGAGGCGGCACGCCTCGCGTGCTCGAGGCCTGAAGCGTTGGGGGAGGGATTCGCTCTTCCGCCGGAAGCGTAAAGACCTCGTTCGAAGCAGAGCTTCGAACAGCTTCGAGGGCTTGCCCTCGAAGTACCCGCCGCTTTGGGACTTGAGCAGGCGAGGCGGCACGCCTCGCGTGCTCGAGGCCTGAAGCGGTGGGGGAGGGATTCGAACCCTCGAGACCCTGACGGGTCTGCCGGTTTTCAAGACCGGTACATTCAACCGCTCTGCCACCCCACCGAGGTGCGTCGCCGCGGCGCGCATTCTAACGGCGCGGCGCGCGGGGCTCGCGGCGGCGCCTGCGCGTCACGCGTGCCGTTCGTCCTGCCCGCGCGGCGTCATCAGCTTCGCGATGCACGCGGTCCAGCCCGTCTGGTGCGACGCGCCGCAGCCGCGGCCCGTGTCGCCGTCGAAGTACTCGTAGAAACCCGCGAACTGCCGCAGCGTCGGGTCCTGCGCGAACTTCGGGTGCATCGCCGTACTCGGCCGCACGCCCTCGGCGCCAGGCATGAACAGCCGCGTCGCGCGCCGCGAGATCTCGTCCGCCGCCTCGAGCAGCGTGACCTTCGTGGCGCTGCCCACGGGGCAGTCGATGCGGAAGTCGTCGCCGTAGTAGTGGTGGAACTTCTGCAGGCTCTCGACGAGCAGCAGGTTCATGGGCATCCAGATCGGCCCGCGCCAGTTGCTGTTGCCGCCGAACAGCCCCGACTGGCTCTCGGCGGGCTCGTAGCGCACCGAGTACGACTTGCCGTCGATCCACAGCGTGTACGGACGGTCGGCAAGCTCGCGCGACAGGCTGCGCACGCCGAACGGGCTCAGGAAGTGCCGCTCGTCGAGCGCCTTGCGCAGCAGGCACTTCATGCGGTGCCCGCGCAGGAGCGACAGCAGGCGGCGCTCGCCGCGGCCAGGCTCGTTCCATCGCGACACGAGCGCGGCCATCTCGGGCCGCTCGCGCAGGAACCACTCGAGCCGCTCGCGGAACACGGGCATCCGCTCGAGCAGTTCGGGCTCGATCGTCTCGACCGCGAACAGCGGGATCAGCCCCACCACCGACAGCACCTTGATCGGCTCGATGCGCCCGTCGGGCAGGTGCATCATGTCGTAGTAGAAGCCGTCCTCCTCGTTCCAAAGGCCGACGCCCTTGCCGCCCATCTGCGTCATCGCCTCGGCGATCTGCAGGAAGTGCTCGAAGAACTTCGCGGCCATGTCCTGATAGAACGGCCGCTCGTGCGCGAGCTCGAGCGCCATGCGCATCATGGTGAGCGCGAACATCGCCATCCAGCTCGTGCCGTCGGCCTGCTGCAGGCGGCCGCCGCCAGGCAGCGGCTGCGAGCGGTCGAACACGCCCACATTGTCGAGGCCGAGGAACCCGCCCTCGAAGATGTTGCGCCCGAACGAGTCCTTGCGGTTCACCCACCAGGTGAAGTTGAGGAGCAGGCGGTTGAACACCGACGCGAGGAAGTCGTGGTCGGCCGTCCCGTGGCGGCGCTTGTCGATCAGGTAGGTCCGCCACGCCGCCCACGCGTGGATCGGCGGGTTCACATCGCTGAAGGCCCATTCGTACGCGGGCAGCTCGCCCGACGGGTGCATGTAGTGGTCGGTGAGCAGCTTCGACAGCTGCCCCTTCGCGAAGGCCGCGTCGATGTTCGCGATGGCCACGCAGTGGAACGCGAGGTCCCACGCGGCGAACCACGGGTACTCCCAGGTGTCGGGCATCGAGAGCACGCTCGACGCCGCGAGATGCCGCCACTGCGCATTGCGGCCCGTGCGCCGCGCGTCGGGCGGCTCGGGCTGCGTCGGATCGCCGTCGATCCAGCGGCGCACATCGAACTCGTAGTACTGCTTCGACCAGAGGAGCCCCGCGTACGCCTGCCGCTGCACGCGGCGCGCCTCGGGGCTCTCGATGCCGCGCTGGATGTACGCGTAGTACTCGTCGGCCTCGCGCCTGCGGTCGGCGAGCACCTGCGGCGCCTGCTCGGGGCGCAGTTCGCTCGTCGACGGGCAGAGGACGAGATCGATCGAGATCCGCGCCCCCGCGTCGAGCGCGATGCGGTACCACGCGGCGGCCTTCGTGCCGCGCGGCACGGCGTTGACCGCGCCTTCGTCGCCATGCACCACGCGGTCGTGGAAGGCGTCCTTCGGCCGGCGGTCGCGCGCGACCTCGGCGGGGTCGGCGCCGAAGTGGCGCACGGCGTTCGTCTCGTTCTCGCAGAAGAGAAGTTCGGGCGCATCGAGCGACGACGGCAGGCGCAGTTCCATCGCGCCCAGCGCCGCGCAGGTCGCGCGCACGGTGCGCGGGCCCGTGCGCTCGACGAGCGGCCGCTCGCTGCCCTCGCGCCACGACCAGGTGTTGCGGAAAGCGAGCTGCGGCAGCACATGCAGCTCCGCGCGCTCGGGGCCGCGGTTCACGATCTCGATGCGCAGCACCGTCTCATCGTGGCCGCGCTTCGCATAGGTCGCCCACACCTCGAAGAAGCGGTCGTCGTCGAGCACGCCCGTGTCGAGCAGCTCGAACTCGCCGTCGAGCCGCGTGCGGCGGCGGTTCTCCTCGACGAGCGTCGCGTACGGAAACTCGCGCTGCGGATACGCGTAGCCCATGCGGTTCCACGCGTGGCTCGGCAGCGCGTCCTCGTGCCACCAGATCTCCTTCGCGTCCTCGCCGTGGTTTCCCTCGGAGTTCGTGAGGCCGAAGAAGCGCTCCTTCAGGATCGGATCGCGCCCGTTCCAGAGCGCGAGCGTGAGGCAGAGCCGCTGGTTCTTGTCGCACCAGCCCGCGATGCCGTCCTCGCCCCAGCGGTAGGCGCGGCTGCGCGCGTGGTCGTGCGGAAACGAGTCCCACGCCGAGCCGTCGGTCGAGTAGTCCTCGCGCACCGTGCCCCATTGGCGGCACGAGACATAGGGGCCCCAGAAGCGCCACGGGGCGAGGCCCGCCGCTTCGTCGCGCATGCGGTGGTGCTCGGCGGTGGTCGCGGACGCGTGGCTCATCGCGCGGGCTCCCGCGGCAGCGCGGCGCGCAGCGCGTCGAGCAGGCACGCCACGCTCCACGCCTGCATCGGGCAGCCGCGCGGCTCGTGCGGCGCGTCGCCGTCGACGACCTCGCTCACGCTGCCGAGGCCCGCGTCGCCGAGATGGCCGGCGAGGTCGCCGAGCAGGGTCGATGCGAACGCCTCGGCCCGCGCGGGGTACGCCATGCGCTCGGCATCGAGCAGGAGGCCTGCGAGGAACGGCCACGCCGTGCCCTGGTGGTACGCGTAGTCGCGTGAGCGCTGGTCGCCCTCGTAGCGGCCGCGGTACTCGCTTGCCGCGGTGGGCAGCGTGCGCACGGCAAGCGGCGTCGCGAGCAGCGCCCGCACGCGCGCGAGCGCCGACGCGCGCCACGCCTCGGGAAGCGGCGAATGCCGCGCGGCG
>JAJTGK010000038.1 GCA_021297815.1 Planctomycetaceae bacterium | reverse complement strand
GGGTAGAGGCGTACCCCGATGCCTGTCAGCCGGTCGGCGGGAATGACCCGCGACAGCGCCGCGCCGACATCGGACGAGACGCGCCCCGCGAACACATCGCCATCGACGAGCACCACGGCGCCCTCGAGCACTCCATGCCGGCTGCCTGCGTTGATGAGCACGCTGCCATCGGCGCGCGCGGGGTCGAGCCCCACCACCGACGCGTCGGCCAGACGGATGCCCTGCGTGCCCGCGCGCGTGCTCACCGCGCCGAGCGCCGTGATCGCCCGCTCGAGGCGTTCATTCTCGAGCAGCGCCTGCGCGTGCAGCGTTCGGTACTGCTCGGCCTCGCGTTCGAGCTCGAGCACCTCGGGCGCGCGCGGATCGAATGGAACGCGCGACGGCCGCACGCGTTCGCGCAGGAACACGCCCGCGTGCGTGACGGGGACGAGCGGCACGGCGACGATGCGAGAGAGGTCGCCCGTCCACGGCGAGAGCGCGCGGTCGGGCAGCATGCACGCGATGAAGGCGACCAGCGCAAGCAGCCACTCGAGGCGTCGCCCCGCCAGCAGCCAGCGCACCAGGTTCGCGATCAGCATGCAGGCCGTCTCCTCGTTCCCAGCGGAGCCGAGCCACGCGGCTCAGGCGATGCCGAAAGGCGGCGCACGGGGCGCTCAGCCCTCGCCGTCGTCGGTTTCCATGGTCGCCTTCCAGTCCTCGAGGTTCTCGAGGTAGGTGGCGGTTCCGCGGGCGACGCAGGTCAGCGGGTCTTCGGCGATGCGCACCGAGAGGCCCGTGCGCTCCTCGATGACGCGGCCGATGCCTCGCAGCAGCGCACCGCCGCCCGCGAGCATGATGCCGTTGTCGACGAGGTCGGCGCTGAGTTCGGCGTCGGCGTTCTCGAGGGTGCGCAGCACCGCGGCGACGATCTTGTTGACGGGCTCGAGCAGCGACTCGCGGATCTCCTCGCTGCTCACCTCGACCTTGCGCGGCAGGCCCGACACCATGTCGCGGCCACGCACATCCATGGTGAGTTCCTTGTCGAGCGGCGCGGCGCTGCCGATCTCGATCTTGATGCGCTCGGCGGTCTGCTCGCCGATGAGCAGGCCGTAGTGCTTCTTCATGTGGCCGATGATGGCCTCGTCGAACTCGTCGCCTGCGATGCGCAGCGACTCGCAGGTCACCATGCCCGCGAGGCTGATGATGGCGACATCGGTGGTGCCGCCGCCGATGTCGACGATCATGCTGGCCGTCGGCTCGCCCACGGGCAGGCCCGCGCCCATCGCCGCGGCCATCGGTTCCTCGATGAGGTAGACCTTGCGCGCACCCGCGCGCTGCGCGCTCTGGAAGACGGCCTTGCGCTCGACGGCCGTGATGCCCGACGGCACCGCGATCACGACGCGTGGCGCGAAGAAGCGGCTGCGGCCCGTGACCTTGCGGATGAAGTAGGCGAGCATCGCCTCGGTGACTTCGAAGTCGCTGATGACGCCGTCCTTCATGGGACGAATCGCACTGATCGTGCCAGGGGTCTTGCCGAGCATCTCCTTGGCGGCCCAGCCGACGGCGGTGCCGCCCTTGAGGACGGTGTTGGTGCCCTTGCGCACGGCGACCACGGAGGGCTCGTTGAGCACGATGCCTTCGCCCCGCACGCACACGAGCGTGTTGCAGGTGCCGAGGTCGATGCCCATGTCGACGCTGAACCAGCCAAGGACCTTGTCGACGATCACGATTTCTCCCTCGCGGCGTGGCCGCGAATGCTCCCGAGCGGCGAGGCCGCTTCAACCCTTAAAGACGGAGCGTAGCACGAAGAAGCGCGCGCCGCCCGAGGAAGTCGGGCGGCGCGCGGAATGAACAGGTTGTCCAAGGCGGAAGGCGACGCTGAGGGCGCGCGGCGCTTGAGCTCGCGAGCACTCGACCGAGGCGCCGCAAAGGCGGCCCAGCGTCGATCTGCCTCGCGGTCACTTCACGAGGTTGAGCGGAGAGCCGGGCACTCCGCCCGCCTCGGCCTGCTCCATGTTCTTCATGGAGAGCAGAAGCACGCCGCCAAGAAGGACGAGCGCGGTCACCACGACCAGCGCGGTGTAGACATTCAGTTCAGGAGCACGGGTGTTCGTTCGAGCCATAGGGCACCTCTTTGTGATGTTCCAGATGGACCCGAATCACTCGCCCGAACGGGCGACCGCGCGCTGACCGGCCTTGGCTTCGCCGCGACCCGAGGCATCCTCGAGCTCGACGACACCGACCGAGCGGTTCACATCGACTTCGGTGATGCGCAGGTTGCCGATGAAGGTGCTGCCGTCACCGATGATCATGACCCAGCCCTTCTTGACGCCGTCGCGGGCGCCGGCGTTGATCTCGGCGAGGACGCCGCCGCCATCGCGGCGGACATTGATCACGGTCGCGGTCAGGTCGCGGTCGGCGGGCACGCGAGCGGAATCGCTCACCGCACCGGCGCGGGCCGTGGCGATCTCGCCAACGCGGGCCACATACTCGGCGATGGTCGCGACGGCGCGGTCCTTCTCGTCGGAGAGGCGCTGGACTTCCTCCTGCAGGGCGCGACGGGCCGCGTCAGCGACCTCGAGGCTGCTCTGCGAGGCGTCGAACGCGTCCTGCATCTGGGCGAGGCGGGTCTCAGCCTCCATCGCCTTGGTGCGCAGCGCGCGAAGCTCTGCGACGAGCGAGTCGGCAAGCTGGTTGTTGGCCTTGGTCGCCTCGGCAAGCGTCGAGAGGCTGGCGGCGTTCGAGGCGGCGGCCTCCTTCGCGCCCGCGAGCTCCTGGGCAGCCTTGCGGGCCTCGGACGCCTTTGCGGCAACCTGCTTCTCGAGGTCGGCGGCGCGGGCGTTCGCGGCCTGCAGCTCGGACTCGAGCTTCTGGATCGAGGCCTGCGAAGCCGAGCGCTCCTGGCCGAGCGCGTCACGCGCGGCCTGCGTCTCGAGCTGCGCGCCCTTGAACTTCGACTGGAAGGTCGACTCGTTCGTCGCGTTCACGGCGACGAGCGGCACGAGCGCCACAGTCAGGAGGGCCACAAGGACGACGAAGATCTTGGTCAGGGCATGCACTGCGGGGTTCCTCTGCTCTTGTGCGCCGTCGCTCGATGGAGCGACGGGTTTCTGGGTCTTCTGATGTCTCGCTCGCCACCTCGCGAAGAGCCGCGTGGATGGCGGCGTCTGTTCGCGCGCCCGCAATCCTCGGTTGCCGACCGAGAACACTTCGCGGGAAGTCGGCTTTGTACCCCTGACCGCGTCGGGTGTCAATCAGCGGTGAAGCACGGGTTTGGACGGTACTTGCCGCAGCCCTGTGACTAGCGGTCCCCGGCGGTCTCGGCGCTTGCCTGGAAACCCGCCATGCCGCCTGCGGCCGACACCTTCACGGTCGGATCGCTGTCGAGGACGAGCGTGGCGAGCATCTTGGCGGACTCCTCGGTCGGCACGACCGCGAGCACCGAGGCGACCTGCGCGCGGATCCGCGGGTCGGCGTCGGCGGCGTACTCGCGGCAGATGGCGATGGCGAGGTCGTTGCGCACGCCGATCTCGACGAGCGCCTTGGCGGCGGCCAGCCGAAGCTCGGGGGCCCGCCTGCCTGGACCGTCGACGGTCACGATGCGTTCAAGCATGTCGCGCGAGCGCTCGTCGCGCAACCTGCCAAGAGCGTCGCATGCGACGATGGAGAGCTCCGCCTGCTCGGGCGGCGCGAACAGCGCGGCGCGGATCGGCTCGACCTCGGACTCCTGCCCGAGCTTGACCAGCGCCTCGGCGGCGGCGAGGTCGACGAGGCGCGCGCGGATCGGGTTGAGCAGCGTGAAGCCGCGGCCGAGCGACTCGACGATCAGCGGAATCGCGGTCGCGTTGCCGAGTTCGCCGAGGACGAGGTAGGTGTTGGCGCGGATCTCGGGGTCCTTCGACTCGACGAGCTGCGAGAGCGGCGTGAGGTCGACCGTGCGGCCGCAGCGGGAGAGCGCGAGCAGCGCCGCGGCGCGCACCGAGCCGCTTTCGTCGGCGACGAGCGGCTGCACGAGATCGGCGAGCGACTGCTCGCGTGCTTCGGCGATGGCCATGCAGGCGACGAAGCGCACGCCGCGGTTCTCGTCGGCGAGCCCGCGCGGCGCGAGTTCCTTGAGGAGCGAGGGCTTGCGCGCCGACGCCTCGAGCGCGTGCGCGCGAAGCGCGGCCCAGTCGCTGCGTGCGGCCTTGCGCAGGATCTCCTCGGCGTCGTTGCCGAGCGCCGCGGCGCGGGCGGGCGAACCGGCAGCGCGCGGGCCACCCGTCTGCGCGGGGGCCGAAGTCATCGAGCGCTCCTTGGAGCTGAACTCCGAACGCGCGGCTTCGGTCGAGACGGAGCGCATGCAGCCAGCGGTCAGGCCGCAAAGCGGAAGCGCCGAGCAGAGAGCGACGAACGCGGAACGATTCACGAGGCCTCCATGCCGCCGCCGTTCGGAATCATGCGGATTTCACGCGACGGGCGAGCGCGCAGCCTAGCACGGCGAGCGCCAGCATGCCGAACGCGAAGCCGTCGCCGACACGCGCGGCGAGCGGGGTGCCCGTCGCGGGGCGGAAGCGGGCGACGAGGGTGCCCTCGGTCACGGCGCCGAGCGATCCTTCGAGGCGGCCCGTGGCGTCGATCGATGCGGAAATGCCTGTGTTCGCGGCGCGTACGACAGGCGTCGCAAGTTCCGCCGCGCGCAGCTGCGCGACCTGCAGGTGCTGGCGGCGCCCCGCCTTCGAGGCGCTGAACCACCCGTCGTTCGAGATGTTGACCAAGACATCGGCCCTGCGGGCTTCGCCGTCGAACGCGATGGTGCGCGAGGCCCACGGCTTCGTGATCTCGAAGCAGATCGGGACACCCATGCGCAGCGGCGCAGCGCCAGCTTCAATCGCAAGCGTCGACGGCGAAGCAGCCGCATCGAGATCGAAGGTCATGCCGCTCGCGCCGAGGTCGAGCAGCCGCTGCTCGAGCCAGTCCCAGTTCGAGATGATCGGCATCGTCTCGCCGAACGGCGTCAGGAAGATCTTGTCGGTGCGCCCGCGCGCGCCCGTGGCGTCGACGAGGTAGGCGCTGTTGAACTGACGGTCCCACGCCCAGCGCTGGCCCTCGGCACGAAGCCGAAGGAACGCGGGCGATCCGACGACGAGCGGTGCGCCGATGCGCGACGAGAGGTCGCGGAGGCCTTCCTCGAAGCGGTCGCCTGGGAAGTAGCGGCCCTCGAGGAGCGCGCGGATCGACTCGGGCTCGAGACCGAATCCAGGGACCATCGTCTCGGGCCAGATGGCGGCGTCGAACGAGTCGCCCGCCTTGCGGGCCGCCGCGGCGCCTTCGATGGTGAGGCGTGCGAAGGCGACGAAGTCCTCGACCTGCGCCGCGGGCTCCCAGGCGAGCTTGTTCGACATCGGCAGGTTGGTCTGCACGACGAGGAGCGCGCGTTCGGGCGGCGTCGTGACCGCATCGTGCGCGGCGATGCGCGCAGCGCCGAACGCGACCGCCGCACCAAGGCACGCCGCCGCCGCCACGGGCGACCAGATGCGCCGTGCGCCGCGCGCGACGCACGCATCGAGCGCGCCACCCGCGACCACGGCCGCGAGCGCCGAGAGCATCCAGCCGCCACCGATCGACGCGACCTGCGCGACCGCGGGCCACTCGACGAGCGGATGTGCGGCGAAGAACCACGCGTACCCCGTGCAGACGAGGTCGCCGCGAAGGAACTCGATCGATACGAGCGCGACGGGCAGTGCCAGGATGAAGGGCGCGCGCGGCGCCTGGCGCGTGCCGCCAAGCGTGCGGACGACAAGCGCCAGCACGACGGTCCATACCGCGAGATACGCGACCAGCACGGGCATGCCGAGCACGGTCACCTCGTGCATCCACCACTCGTGCGCGAGGAATGCCGCAAAGAACGGTACCCCCGCCGCCATCGCGGCCGACTTCCACGACGCCGCCAGCCGCACGCTCGCACCGAGCAGCGCGGGCCATGCGAACACCAGCGGCCAGCCCGCGACGAAGTCCTCGGAAAGCGGAAACGACAGCGCGAACGCCAGCGCGGCCAGCGCACCGAACGCGTACGCGTACGCGGCGATCGCACGCGGCGAGGCGGCGGTCGCCGCCCGCTCAGCGGCCTGCATAGTCGATCACGCGGCCGATCTCGGACCGCAGGTCCTTGCGGTGCACGATGCGGTCGATGAAGCCCGCCTCGAGCAGGAACTCCGAGGTCTGGAAGCCCTCGGGCAGGTCCTGGCGGATCGTCTGCTTGATGACGCGCGGGCCTGCGAAGCCGATCAGCGCCTTCGGCTCGGCGAAGATCACATCGCCGAGCATGGCGAAGCTCGCAGTGACGCCGCCCGTGGTCGGATCGGCGAGCACCGAGATGAAGAGCCCCCCCGCCTCGTCGAGGCGCGCGAGCGCGGCGCTCGTCTTCGCCATCTGCATGAGCGAGAAGCCCGACTCGTGCATGCGCGCGCCGCCCGAGCAGCTCACGGTGACGACGGGCAGGTCGTGGTCGATGCCACACTCGATCGCGCGGGTGATCTTCTCGCCGACCACCGAACCCATCGAGCCGCCGAGGAAGGTGAAGTCCATCACGGCCACCACCACGCGGCGACCCTTCACGAAGCCGAAGCCCGAGAGGAGCGCGTCGCGCGAGCCCGTCTTGCGCTGGCTTTCGGCCACGCGGGCGAGGTACGGCTTCGCATCGACGAAGTGCAGCGGGTCGGTCGCCACGAGACCGTCGTCGAACGGCTCGAAGGTGCCCGGGTCGAGCAGCTGATCGACGCGCTGCTTCGCGCTGACGCGCATGTGGTGCTGGCACTTCGGGCACACCCACAGGTTCGACTCGACCGCCTTCTTGAAGAGCGTCTCCTCGCAGGAGGGACACTTCATCCAAAGGCCTTCGGGAACGCCCTTCTTGGGCGCCTGCGCGTCGTTCTGGGTCCAGGTCGTCTCAGCCACGGCGCGAGTATACCCGAGGCTTCAGCCGCCGCGGATCGCGCGGACGGCGGCGGCGTAGTCGGGCGTTCCGTAGATCGCGCTTGCGGCGACGAGGACATCGCAGCCCGCCTCGCGGCACGCAGGCGCGGTGTCGGGCGACACGCCGCCATCCATCTGGATGCGCAGCCCCGCGGGCGCGGCGGCGCGGATCGCGCGGGTCTTCTCGAGGACGCGCGCGATGAACGACTGCCCCGAGAAGCCCGGGTGCACGCTCATCACGAGGGCGAGGTCGATGTCGCCGAGGTACGGAATCAGCGCCGACGCGGGCGTGTCGGGGTTGATCGCGACGCCCGCCGACATGCCCTTCGCGCGGATCTCGGCCACGAGCGCCTTCGGGTCGGGCACGACCTCGGCGTGGAAGGTGATGTGCGCGGCGCCCGCCTTGCGGAAGGGCTCGATGTAGTGCGCGGGGTCGGTGACCATGAGATGGACATCGAGGTATGCCTCGGGCAGCGCGGCGTGCACGGCGGCGCAGACGGCAGGCCCCATCGAGAGGTTCGGCACGAAGTGGCCGTCCATCACATCGACATGCAGCAGGTCGCCGCCCGCGGCGAGCACCGCGCGGCATTCGTCGCCGAGCCGCGCGAAGTCGGCGCTCAGGATCGAGGGCGCGACGAGCACGGGCGTGCGAGAAAGACGACGGCCCCCGAACACGGGGGCCGTCGAAGAATCAACCTGGGTCGCGGCCTTGGTCATGCGCGAAGCATACCGAGGGCGCGGGTGCGGGCGTCAGGAGCCCGACTTGGCGGCGCTGGTCGCCTGCGCCTTCTTGTAGGTGTCGAGCACCTTCTTGTAGTCCGACTTCTCGGTGGGCTCGGCGCGCATCCACGCCTCGTACTGCATTTCCGAGGCGGCGTTCAGGTCGCCCGCGCGGAAGCGGACCAGCGCGACGAGGGCCTTCGAGGACGCGCTCGGCGCCGTCGAGTCGGCGCGCTCGGCGGCCGAGGTCGCGAGCTTGAGGTCGCGGTCGACGATGGCGTCGTCCTTGAGGATGACCTCGGCGAGTTCGGTGAGCGTCATCGGATCGCTCGCATAGGTCTGCAGCATCTGCTGGCCCCATGCAGCGGCGGCGGCGGCATCCTTCTGGTCGACGATCATGGTGCGGTACTTGCGGACCGCGACATCGCCGAACACGCGGGCATCGAGCGCGATGACCGCGTCGTAGTGCTTGTACGCGTCCTTGAAGTTCTTGAGGCGCACGGCCGAACGCGCGGCGCTGAGCGCAGGCTCCGCCTTCTTGCTGAGCTCGGGGTTGTAGCGGCCCGTGAGGACGCCGAGCACCACGGTGTCGAACTGCTTGTCGAGCGGGTTGCCGATCCAACGGATCTTGCCCTCGCGCACGACGAACGCGCACGGAATGCCGTTCTGGCCGGCGGCCTTCATCCACGCCTCGCTCGTGGCCTTCTCCTTGTCGCACGCGACGGGATAGGCCATGGCGCCGCCCTTCTTGTTCACGAACGGACGGACCGTCGACATCGGCTCGTCGCTGATGCCCATGATCACGAGGCCCTGGCCGCGGTGCTTCGCGTAGAGCTCGTTCAGATGCGGAATCGAGCGCATGCACGGCCCGCACCAGGTCGCCCAGAACTCGACGACATAGGTCTTGCTCGGGTCGGAGAGGCTGGCGACCTCGCCCTGGACCCACTCCACGCTGAGCGCGGGGGCGTCGGAGCCGACCTTGAGGCCGTCGGCGGCGGCGGTCGAGCCGATGCTGGCGGAAATCACGATGGCGGGAACGGCGAGGAGACGGAGGTCGAATGGAAGGCTCATGGTTGCTCCTGTTTCTGGCGAGTCGCGACTATACCCGAGCGACGGTCGGCGGTCGCAGCACGGGCATTCCGCTTTGCGAGATACCCCGAGGCGCGCCGCCACCCGCCTGCTGGGCGCCCTCGGCGGGGCCGTGAGGGTCCGTATAGTGGTCGCCCCATGCGCAAGAAGCACATCGACCAGACCGTCGTCTCGGGCAAGCGGGTCTTCATCCGCGTCGACTTCAATGTTCCGATGGAGGGCGATCGCATCACCGACGACCGCCGCATCCGCGCAAGTCTGCCGACGATCCGCTCGGTGCTCGGGCGCGGCGGGCGGGTGATCCTCGCGAGCCACCTCGGGCGGCCCGAGGGCAAGGGCTTCGAGGCGGAGTACTCGCTGGCGCCCGTGGCGCGGCGGCTCGCCGAACTCCTTGGCGCGGAGGCGCCCCACGGCGTGGCGTTCCCGTCGAACGACTGCACCGACGACGCCGCGCGCGCGGCGGTGGCGGCGATGCCCGAGAAGGGCGTCGTGCTGCTCGACAACCTGCGCTTCGCGAAGGGCGAGAAGAAGGGCGACGCGGGCTTCGCCGCGCGCCTCGCCGAGTACGCCGATGTGTATGTGAACGACGCGTTCGGCACGAGCCACCGCGCCGACGCCTCGATGCACGCGCTGCCGATGGCGATGCGCGCGAAGGGCGCGCCGAGCGTGATCGGCCACCTGCTCGCGGCGGAGCTCGAGTACCTCTACGGGCGCATCGCGGCGGCGGAGCGGCCGTTCACGGCGATCCTCGGCGGCGCGAAGGTGTCGGACAAGATCCTCGCGATCGAGAACCTGATGGCGAAGGTCGACCGCAGCATCGTGGGCGGCGCGATGGCGTACACCTTCCTGCAGGCGCAGGGCGTGGCGACGGGCGCGAGCCGCGTCGAGGCCGACCGCGTGGACCTTGCGCGCGAGATCCTCGCGAAGGCGAAGGCGCGCGGCTGCGAGTTCCTGCTGCCGAGCGACCATGTGTGCGCGGCGAAGTTCGAGGCGCATGCACCGACCACGATCGCCGTGGGCGCGATTCCCGATGGGCTCATGGGCCTCGACATCGGGCCCGCGACGCGCGAGGCGTTCGCAGCCGCGGTGCGCGCGAGCAGGACGGTCGTGTGGAACGGACCGATGGGCGTCTTCGAGATGCCGCCGTTCGACGCGGGCACGAGGGCGGTCGCGCAGGCGTGCGTCGACGCGACCGCGCGCGGCGCGGTGACGATCGCGGGCGGCGGCGACACCGCGGCGGCGGTCGAGGAGCTTGGCTTCGCGGGCGGCTTCTCGCATGTCTCGACGGGCGGCGGAGCGAGCCTCGAGGTCCTCGAGGGCAAGCACCTCGTCTGCCTCGACGCGCTCGACGACGCGTGAGCCGCGCATGACGACGCGCACGGTGCTCATCCTCGGACCAACGGCGGGCGGCAAGAGCGACCTCGCGCTCGAGCTTGCGCGGCGGCTCGGCGGCGAGATCGTGTCGGCCGACTCGATGCAGGTGTACCGCGGCATGGACATCGGCACCGCGAAGCCGACCGCGGCCGAGCAGGCGGAAGTCCCCCACCACGCGATCGACCTCGTGGCGCACTCGGAGGACGGGTTCACCGTCGCGTCGTGGCTCGCGGCCGCAGAGACGGCGATCGCGGCGATCAGGTCGCGCGGCAAGGTCCCGATCGTGGTCGGCGGCACGAACCTCTACATGCGCGCCTTCCTCGAGGGGCTCGACGCGGCGCCTGCGGCCGATGCGGCGTTTCGCGCGGAACTCGAGGCGCTTCCCGTGCACGAGCTGCACGCGCGCCTCGCAGAGAGCGACCCGCCGACCGCAGCGCGGCTGCACCCGAACGACCGCCGCCGCATCGTGCGCGCGCTCGAGATCGCGCGCGCCACGGGCAGGCCTGCCAGCGAACAGCGCACCGCGTGGGACGAGGCGAACCCCGTGCCGCGGCGCGACGACCTGTTCACCGTCATCCTCGACTGGCCCGTCGAGGCGATCAACCGACGCATCAACCGCCGCGTGAAGCGCATGTTCGAGACGGGCCTGGTGGACGAGGTGCGAGGGCTCGTGCGCGTGGCGCCGCTCGGCGCGCAGGCGCGCGGCGCGGTGGGCTACGAGGAGGTCGCGGGAATCGTCGGCGACGGTTCGCGCGCGCCGAGCGCCGCCGAGCTCGAGGACGCGGCCGAACGCACCAAGATCAGGACGCGCAAGCTTGCGCGCCAGCAGCGCACCTGGCTGAAGCGGTTCCGCGCGCTGCGGCCGGGCATCGCGTTCGAGTGCGGCGAAGACACGACCGTCGCGTCGCTTGCCGACCGATGCGTCGAGGCGCTTGCGCGCGCGTGAGCGCGTGTGTACGCGTGTGTGTACGCGTGCGCGTGCGCGCTCGCGCGGCGTCGCGGCTCCATGCGCCATTTCCGTCGTCGGGGCCTTCGCCCGCTTGACTCGGACACCGCCGCGCGGCTATTTCCCTCCCCCGTTCAACCTCGGGATGGACTCCGACCGATCCATCCGGCGGGCTGGACACGCCGCGCGAACACCGCGGCCCACTCGGTACCCAGGCCGCCCTTGGCGGAGATTCGGCAGACTCGATGGCAGCGAAGAAGACCACGCGAACGGCAGGCACCGCCACGAAGTCCCGCGCTTCGAGCGGCGATGTTCCCCAGGGCGGCGCGCTGGTCATCGTGGAGAGCCCCGCGAAGGCGAAGACCATCGAGAAGTACCTGAAGGAGCTCGGCGAGTTCCATGTCGAGGCGAGCAAGGGCCACATTCGCGACCTGCCCGAGCGTGCCGAGAAGAAGGTCGACCCCGATGCGCCGAAGAAGAAGCCCGTCCGCGCGAAGAAGGGCGAGGCCGCACCGCGCGAGCCGAAGAAGATGGACATCCCAGGCGTCGACCTCGAGTCGTTCGCCACGACCTATGTGGTCACGCCCGACCGCCGCGACACCGTGGCGCAGCTGCGCAAGCTGAAGAAGGCCGCGACCGATGTGTGGTTCGCCACCGACCTTGACCGCGAGGGAGAGGCGATCTCGTGGCACATCGCCGAGGTGCTCGAGGTCGACCCCGCGAAGGCGAAGCGCGTCGTGTTCAACGCGATCACGAAGAGCGCGATCCGCGAGGCGTTCGAGCATCCGCGCGCGATCAACATGTCGCGCGTCAACGCGCAGAACTCGCGGCGCATCCTCGACCGCATCGTGGGCTACGGCATCTCGCCCGTCCTTTGGCGCATGATGCGCCAGGGCGGCCTGAGCGCGGGCCGCGTGCAGACGGTGGCCGCGCGCCTCGTCGTCGAGCGCGAGCAGGAGATCCGCGAGTTCGTGCCCGAAGAGTCGTGGGAGGTGCTCGTGCGGCTCACGCCTGACGCTGCGCGCCGCGAGGCGGTCGCGAAGGCGATCGCGGAGTTCCTCGCGCGCCGCGACGACCGCGGACGCGCGCCCGCGCAGAAGGAGCGCCTGGCCTTCCTCTCGAAGCAAGGCGTGCTCGAGGCGCGGCTCGTCGCGCTTGGCGGCGCCGAGTTCGACCTGCGCGCCGACGCCGACGCGGTGACGCCGCGCGACCTTTCGGCCGAGGTGAAGGCCGCGGTCGAGGCGGCGGGCCTCGAGGGCGTGAAGATCTCGCTGCGCGAGGACGCGAAGGCGAAGGGCGCCGCGCGCTTCGTGCGCTCGGTCGCGGGCACGATCGGCGCGAAGGTCGCCTACCGCGTGACGGGCGTCGAGACCACGCGCAAGACGCGCCGCCCGCCTCCGCCCTTCAAGACGAGCACCATGCAGATGGCCGCGTCGGGCGAGCTCGGCTTCTCGACCGACCGCACGATGCGCATCGCGCAGCAGCTCTACGAAGGCATCGACCTCGGCGGCGACCGCGTGGGTCTGATCACCTACATGCGCACCGACTCGACGCACATCGCGGGCGAGGCGCTGCATTCGGCGCGCGACCTGATCAAGCGCGAGTACGGCGACCGCTACCTGCCCGAGAAGCCGAACTTCTACGCGCCTGCGGCCAACGCGCAGGAGGCGCACGAGGCGATCCGGCCGACCGACCCGTTCCGCACGCCCGACCGCGTGCGCGGGGCGCTGACCGCCGAGCAGTTCGCGCTGTACGAGCTCGTGTGGCGCCGCTTCGTCGGCTGCCAGATGGCGCCGAAGGAGTACGACCAGACCGTGGTCACGCTCGAGCGCAGCGACCGCACGACGGGCGCGATGGTGCGCGCGTCGGGCAGCGTCGTGGTGTTCGACGGCTACCTGAAGCTCGTCGACGACATCTCGACGGGCGACGACGAGGTCGAGGCCACCTTCCCGAAGCTTGCGGTGAAGGACGAGCTCGCGGGCGTGTCGATCGACGCGCTGCAGAAGTTCAGCTCGCCGCCGCCGCGGTACTCGGAGGCGTCGCTCGTGAAGGAGCTCGAGGCGCGCGGCATCGGCCGCCCGAGCACCTACGCGTCGATCGTGAACACGATCGAGTCGCGCGGCTATGTCGAGCAGAAGTCGCGGCGCTTCTTCGCGACCGCGCTCGGCGAGGCGGTGGTGTCGCTGCTTGTGGGCGGGTTCCCGCTGCTCTTCGACTACGAGTACACGCGCCGCATGGAGGCGCGCCTCGACAAGGTCGAGGCGAACGAGGAGGACTGGAAGGAGATCCTCCGCGAGGTCAAGGCGCAGCTCGAGGGCGCGAAGGCCGAGGAATCGTTCGCGCGGATGCGCGAGGTGCCGCTCTACCGCTGGTCGCGCTACGCCTGCCCGAAGTGCGGCAAGCGCACGAAGGAGCGCGTGGGCGGCGGGCGCTGGTTCCTGTCGTGCTCGGGCTACCCCGACTGCGACTTCGCGTCGCGGCTCAACGAGGAGGGCGAGCCCGTCTCCGATGTGGCGCTCGACCTCGTGTGCCCCATCGACGGCTCGGCGATGGTGCTGCGCAGCGGCAAGTTCGGCAAGTACATCACGAGCGTGAGCTACCCCGCGGTGAAGTATGTGGTGCGGCTCGACAAGAAGGACCGCATCGTGCTGCCTTCGGCGCCCGCGCTGCAGGACCCCGAGGTCGTGTGCACGAAGTGCGGCAAGCCGTGCAATGTGCGCAACGGGAAGCGCGGGCCGTGGCTCGGTTGCAGCGGGTTCCCCAAGTGCCGCGGGCGCGCGGACTGGAAGGCGCTCTCGCCCGAGAAGCAGAAGGCGCTGCTCGCGGCGCTCGAGCGGCACGAGTCCGCCAACCGCCCCGCCACGCTGCGCAGGCGCGATGGGCGCGAGGTCGAGGCGGGTCTTCCCGTGACCGAACTCATTCTGCCCGAGAGCGTGGTCACGCTGCCCGTGCACCCCGACGCGAGCGGAAAGCCGCAGGATCCGACCACCGAGATCAGCCCGTACCGATCTGCGGAGGCGATCGCGGAGCCGTTCGTCGCGGCGCTGCATGTCGGCGAGAAGAAGCCGAAGCGCAAGGCGTCGTGATGCCGACCCGCGGCGCGTCCTGCGGCGCGGGCAACCGTGTTACGCTGTTCGGCCATGTCTGCTCCGCTGCCTGAGGTCGACGCCGTTTCCATCGAACCGATCCGCCGTGCAGGCGAGGGCGATGGCGCGCTCGGCATCGAGCGGACCGTCGGCAGGCTTCGCCAGGCGATCGTCGACCGATCGTCCATGCTCGAATCGTGCTCGAAGGAGATGAAGGCGCGCCGCGAGAAGGCGCGCGTCGACCACGAGCGCGCGATCGGCACGATTCGCCAGCGGCGGACCGACGGCATCGCCGCCGCGGAGTCCGCGCACCGGGCGGCGGTCAACGCTGCCGAGGACCTCGCGGCTTCGAAAGTCCAGCGGCTCGACGAACGCAACGCCGCGCGCGAACTCGAGATCGAGCAGCGTCGCGATTCCGACCAGGCCCGCCTGACCCGCGAACTTGAGGAGAAGCTCCTCATGGCCGAGGCGATGCGCGAGGCGGGCGAGGAGGCCGAACTCCAGCGCCTGAAGACGCTCGGCGACGAGCTCGCCGCCGCGTCGCGCAAGGCGCGCGACCTCGACAGCCAGGCCCGCGCGTACCTGCGCCGCTGCCGGCTGAAGGCCCCGCCCGAGATCGCGCCGCCGCCGCCACCCCCGCCGTCGGGCGCGCGCGCGATGATCGACGAGAGCCTGCGCAGCGCGGAGCAGCACCTCGAGGCCATCCTCGCGACGCGCGCGGCGCGGCTGCTTGCGGGCGCGACGCCGTTCATCCTGCTCGTGGCCGTCGTCGCGGGCGCAGGCGTGATCGGCGCGGCGGTGACCATGTTCGACGCCGAGCGCTGGCCGCGCATCGCGTCGTACTCGGCGGGTGGCGCGCTCGGCGTGATGCTGATCATCGTGATCGCGCTTCGCATCGTCTCGGTGAAGGCGATGCGGCGCGTGTGGCTGCCCTTCCAGATCGACCTTGCGTCGATCGATGCCGCGCGCAGCGTCGCGCTGCACGAAGCCGAGGAGGCGTCGCGCGCGCGTGTCGCGAAGCTGCGCGAGATCGAGCGCCGCGAGGAAGAGAAGGCGCATGGCGCGCTCGACGAGCCGATCGCCGACATTCCGCTCGCGTTCGAGCGGCGCGGGAAGCGGCTGGCCGAAGCCACGGCCGCCGAGCGGGCCGCGATCGAGTCGGAGCGCAGGACGACCCGCAGCCGCGCCGATGCCGAGCGCACGCGCACGATCGCGGCGCTCGAGTCCGAGGCGGTCGAGGGCGAGAAGGCCGAGATGGCGCGCGCCGCGGAAGAGCGCGCGTCGCTCGACCGCGAGGAGCGCGATCGCCTCGCCGACACGCGCGCGATGTGGATCGCGACCGCGACCGAGTGCCGCGAGCTGCTCTGCGCGGCCGAACGGGTGAACCGCCGGTTCCAGCCAGCGTGGGGCGGACATGCGCCCGAACCGATGCGCGAGCGCGCCCCGTGGTTCCGCTTCGGCGCGCTCGAGCTGGCGCCCGCGGCGCTTCCGGGCGGCCTTCCTGCCGACGGCGAGCACCATGTCGAGATGCCTGCGCGGATCGACCTTCCCGCGGCGCTCGGATTCCCCTCGCGCGGAAACCTCGTCATCGAGACCACGCCCGAGACCCGCGCCGCGGCGATCGGCGCGGTGCAGGCGCTGGTCGCGCGGCTCCTCACCTCGATTCCGCCGTCGAAGGTGCGCCTCACCTTCGTCGATCCCGTGGGGCTTGGCGAGAACTTCGCGGCGTTCATGCGACTTGGAGACGAGTTCGAGCAGCTCGTGGGCGAGCGCATCTGGACCGAGCCGCGCGCGATCGAGCAGAAGCTGACCGACCTCTCCGAGCACATGGAGACGGTGATCCAGAAGTACCTGCGCAACGAGTTCAACGACATCGACGCGTACAACGAGGCCGCGGGCGAGATCGCAGAGCCCTACCGCTTCCTGGTGTGCGCCGATTTCCCCGCGAACTTCAGCGACCAGGCCGCCGTGCGCATGAACTCGATCCTGCGCGCGGGCCAGCGCTGCGGCGTGCATGTGATCCTGCTGCGAGACCAGAAGGCGGCGCTGCCCGACGGGCTCGGCGCCGACGCCATCGCCGAGAGCTGCCAGATCGTGCGCGCGGGGCCCCAGGGCTTCCGCTTCGCCGCGGGCCCGTTCGCCGACCTGCCGCTCGCGCTCGACATGCCGCTCTCCGACGACGCGCTGATTCCGCTCCTCGCGCGCATCGGCCGCGAGGCGAAGAGCGCCGCCCGCGTCGAGGTGCCGTTCGATGTGATCGCGCCGAAGGGCGACGCGATGTGGTCGCTCTCGAGCGCGCGCAACCTGAAGGTGCCGATCGGACGCGCGGGCGCCACGCGGCTGCAGCAGTTCCTGCTTGGCGAAGGCACGAGCCAGCACGCGCTCATCGCGGGCAAGACGGGCTCGGGAAAGTCGACGCTGCTCCACGCGATCATCACGGGCCTTGCGACCTGGTATTCGCCCGACGAGGTCGAGCTCTGGCTCGTCGACTTCAAGAAGGGCGTCGAGTTCAAGACCTACGCCGAGCATGCGCTGCCGCACGCGCGCGCGGTCGCGATCGAGTCCGACCGCGAGTTCGGCCTGTCGGTGCTCGAGGGCCTCGACGGCGAGCTGTCGCGGCGCGGCGAGCTCTTCCGCGAGGCGGGCGTGCAGGACATCGCGAGCTTCCGCAGGGAGCGCCCCACGGTGCGCATGCCGCGCATCCTGCTCGTCATCGACGAGTTCCAGGAGTTCTTCCTCGACGACGACAAGGTCGCGCAGGGCGCTTCGATGCTGCTCGACCGACTTGTGCGCCAGGGCCGTGCGTTCGGCATGCATGCGCTGCTCGGCTCGCAGACGCTCGGCGGCGCCTATTCGCTCGCGCGCAGCACCATGGGCCAGATGGGCGTGCGCATCGCGCTCCAGTGCAGCGAGACCGACTCGCAGCTGATCCTCTCCGACGAGAACCTTGCGGCGCGCCTTCTGTCGCGGCCTGGCGAGGCGATCTACAACGACGCGGGCGGCCGCACCGAGGGCAACAGCCCGTTCCAGGTGGCGTTCCTTCCCGACGAGAAGCGCGACGGCTGGCTGTCGGGCGTCGAGAGCAAGGCGAAGGGCGCATACGACGCGCTGCCGCGGATCGTGTTCGAGGGAGACGCGCGCGCGGCGATGAAGCTGCATCCAGCGTCGAAGGGCGGCGCGAAGCCCGATCCGCGCGGCAATGTGCGGCTCTGGTTCGGCGAAGCCGTCGCGATCAAGGACCCGACCTGCGCGCGGCTTGCGAAGGCGGCGGGCGCGAATGTGGCGATCATCAGCTCGCGCGACGACCAGTCGGTGTCGAGCGCGCTCGCGGCGATCCTGTCGATCGCGGCCGAGGCGCCCGATGCGACGATCGATGTGCTCGACGGCACGCCCGCCGACGCACCCGAGTACGGCATGCTCGAGCGCGCGGTGACCGAGCGCAGCATCAAGGCGTCGTTCACGGCGTTCCGCGATGTCGAGTCGCGCATCGCCGAGGTCGCGGCCGATGTGAACGAGCGCGGCGATGCCGCGGGACGCGCGCGACGGTTCCTCGTGATCCACCAGCTCCAGCGCTACCGCGCGCTGCGCCGCAACGAGGACGACTTCTCGTTCGGCGGAAGCGACGGGCCGCCCTCGACCGACAAGCTGCTCGTCGGCATCCTGCGTGAAGGCCCCGCGACGGGCGTGCACACGGTCGTGACCTGCGACACGCTGGCGTCGCTGCAGCGCACCTTCGACCGCAACACCATTCGCGAGTTCGACTGGAAGGTGCTGTTCCAGCTGAGCCCGAGCGATTCGAGTTCGCTGATCGACTCCCCCGCCGCGAGCCGGCTCGGTACGAACCGCGGACTGCTGCACTCCGAGGAGCTTGGGCTTCTCGAGAAGTTCAGGCCGTACATCATCTAGCGTTCGACGGCGAGGCGAAAGTCCATCCGACCCGCGGTGTCGGCGCTCGGTGTCCGATCGGAGACGGCCTGGCTGGCCGGCACTCGGGCGCTAGCGAGCGCGCAATTCCTCGAGCATCGCCTCGAGCCTTCGCTCGCTTGCGGGAAACTGCCGCGGAAGTCGCGGCGCGAAGCGGCTGATCTCGATCTCGTCCATCATGCGCTCGATCGCGCGGCGCGGGGCGACGCCGCAGCGCGGGTCGGCGAGCGCTTCGGCGACCTGCTCGCGCAGCGGTGCCAACTCCGCGTCGTGCCGCTGGTCGCGCGCGGGGTCTTCGGCGAGCCGCGATGTGCGTTCGCGCAGCATCTGCAGCAGCCGCAGGCGGTGCGCGAGTTCATCACGGTCGCATGCCGCAAGGAGATCGAGCGACCCGCGGCGAAGGATCGTGTGGAACCGCGACGCGACCGCGGCACGCCCTGCGCCATCACGCGTGCCGCGCAGCCTGCGCTCGAGCTCGAGCGCCTCGCCGAGGATCGCCGACAGCGTGCGCACGACAACAGCGACGCGGTCGTGCAGCGTGGGCGCGCTGCGCCGCACGAGCGCAAGCAGCGATGCGGCGTCGCGCGGTGCGTCGCCCGACTCCGCGAATGCGGCGTCGCGCGGTGCGTCGCCCGCCTCCGCGACCGACTGCATCGCGACCAGCCGCGCCACCGCGCCGAGCGCGTCGTCGACGCCCCAGTCGGCCGCGCGCGCGACGAGTTCCTCACACAGCGGGTCGTAGGCGAGGTGGTGCTCGACCGCCTCGCGCTGCTCGCGCGCCACGATCGACGCCACCGCCGCTCGGTGCGCCGCCTCCGCGCGGTCGGCGCGGTCGAGGACGCGCAGCGCGATCCGCTCGCCGGGCGCATCGCGCTCGACGACGAGCGCGGGATGACCCCGAAGCGATATTCCCGCGCGGGAATACACGACCTCACGCGGGATCGGCGCGTCGGGCAGCTCGTCGACGCGGTCGCGTTCGAGACGCGCCACGGGGTCGGTCGTGGGGTCGATGCTCGCGCGCAGGCGGTCGCGGGCGACGGTGGCGAAGCGCTGCGCGAGTGCCGCCAGGTCGCGGCCGTTCCCGAGCTCCTTCCCGTCCGCATCGACCACGGAGAACCGCATCGAGAGGTGCGGCGCCAGCAGGTCGTCGCGGAAGTCGACGGCGCGGATCTCGCACTGCGCGACCAGCGACAGGTGCCGCGCGAGCTGCGCCTTGAGCGAGCCGCGCCCGAACTCGAGCGCCTCGACCGCGCCCTGCACGACCTCCTCGATCGGAAACAGCCGCACGCGCAGCGGCTTCGGCAGCGAGCGCACGAGCGCCTCGACCTTCTCGGGCAGCATGCCGGGCACGAGCCACTCGAATCGCGATGCGTCGACGAGCGTGAGCGCCTCGACAGGCACACGCGCGGTCACGCCGTCGGCGTGGTCCACGGGGTCGTGGCGGTAGTCGAGCGGAACGGCCAGTTCGTCGAGGCGCGCCTCGCGCGGAAACGCCGCCGCGTCGGCGCGCGCGGCGCCCTCGCGCAGGAGGTCGGATTCCTGCATGACAAGAAGCCGCGGGTCGCGCCGCTCCACATCGGCGCGCCAGCGCTCGAACGACGGCGTCGAGTGGATCTCGGCAGGAACACGCGCGTCGTAGAATGCGAACGCCGCGTCGTCCTCGAGCAGCAGCCCCCGCCTTCGGCCGCGCGCCTCCTCGGCCTCGAGCTCGTCGCGGAGCGCGCGGTTCTGCGCCAGGAACGCGCCCTCGGTGCGCGCCCTGCCCTGCACCAGCCCTTCCTGGATGAAGACATTGCGCGCGCCCGCCGCGTCGATCGGGCCGAAGGGCACGCGGCGCTTCGGCACGAGCACGAGCTCTCCGAACGCCGTGCGCTCCCACGCCGCGACCTGCCCCGTCTCGTCGACGAAGTGCGGCTCGAAGCAGCTGCGCGTGCAGAGGTGCGGCGCGACGCGCACGAGCCACTCGGGCTGCACGCGCGCGCAGATCCGCGCGAACCGCTTCGTGGTCTCCACGATCTCGGCCGCCACGATCCAGTTGGGCGTGCGCCGCGAGAGCGCGCTCGACGGATGAATCTGGAAGAGCGCGCCCGAATGGCCGCGGTACTCGCCGCGCTCGGCCTTCGCCGCGTCGTTGCGCGCGCCGATGTGCGACGCGAATCCCGTCAGCACCGCGCGGTGCAGCGCGTTCTGGTCGGGCTCCTCGGATGTCTCGCCCGCGCGGATCTTGAAGTGCTCCTCGACGAGCTCGCGCAGCTGCTGCACCGTGTCGGCCCACTCGCGCATGCGCATGTGCGAGAGGTAGTTCTTCTCGCACCAGCGCCTGCGCGCCGACGAACCGAGGTCCTTCGTCTCGGCGCGCCACACGCGCCAGAGGCGCAGGAACGACACGAAGTCGCTCAGCGGCTCGCGGAAGCGCGCATGCGCGAGGTCGGCCGAGGCGCGCTCCTCCTGCGGGCGGATGCGCGGATCCTGCACCGCAAGCGCCGCCACCACGACGAGTGCGTCGCCGAGGCAACGCTCGTCGATCGACGCGAGCAGCTCGCGCGAAAGCCGCGGGTCGAGCGGCAGAAGGCTCATCGCGCGACCGATCTTCGTGAGTCGGCCCTCGGCGGTCGACGCGCCGAGCTCGACGAGCGTGGCGCGGCCATCGGCAAGCGCGCGGCCCGACGGCGGGTCGACGAACGGGAAATCCTCTGCCTTCCCGAGGTTGAGCGCCTCCATCTGCAGGATCACGCTCGCCAGGTTCGTGCGCAGGATCTCGGGCGGCGTGAACGCGGGGCGCGCCGCGTGATTCTCCTCGGAATAGAGCCGAATCGCGACACCCGGCCCGAGGCGCCCCGCGCGCCCCGCGCGCTGCCGCGCGCTTGCCTGCGAGATCGCCTCGACGGGCAGCCGCTGCACGCGCGCACGCGCGCTGTAGCGCACGATGCGTGCGAAACCAGGGTCGACCACCGCGTGGATGCGCGGCACGGTGAGCGAGGTCTCGGCCACATTCGTCGCGAGCACGATGCGCCGCTTCGGCCCTGGCGAGAACACGCGCTCCTGCTCCTCGAGGCCCTGGCGCGCGAAGAGCGGCACGATCTCGGTGCCTCGGTCGCCCGAACCCTCGAACTTCCCCTTGAGATGCGCCTCGACCTCGCGGATCTCGCGCTCGCCCGACAGGAAGACGAGCACATCGGGCCGCGCGGGCACCGCGCGCGACGACGCATGCGCCTCGGCGAACGACGCATCGATCTCGTCGACCGCGCGCGCCACGAGCTCGAGCATGCGCGGATCCTCCTCGTCGAGGTCGCGCACCTCGGGCGGGCGGTAGCGGATGTCGATCGGGTGCTCGCGCCCCGATACCGTGACCACGGGGCACGCGCCGAAGTGCGCGGCCAGACGATCGACATCGATCGTCGCGCTCGTGAGGATGATCTTGAGGTCGGGCCGCCGCGGCAGCAGGCGCCGCAGGTAGCCGAGCAGGAAGTCGATGTTCAGGCTGCGCTCGTGCGCCTCGTCGACGATGATGGTGTCGTAGCGGTCGAGCCGCGGGTCGTTGCGCGTCTCGGCGAGCAGCATGCCGTCGGTCATCACCTTGACGAGCGTGTCGCGCCCCGACTCGTCGCCGAAGCGCACCTTCACGCCGACCGCGCCGCCCAGCCGCACGCCGAGCTCCTCGGCCACGCGCCGCGCCACGCTGCGCGCCGCGATGCGCCGCGGCTGCGTGTGGGCGATCTGCCCCGCCACGCCGCGCCCGAGCTCGAGGCAGAGCTTCGGCAGCTGCGTGCTCTTGCCCGAGCCCGTCTCGCCCGCGACCACGACGACCTGGTGCGCCGAGATCGCCTCGCGCAGCGCGTCAAGCGCCGCCGTCACGGGAAGTTCGGGCGGGTAGCTGACGGCGGGCACAAGCCCCTTCCGGCGCTCGCGCTCGGCGATCGAGCGCGCGAGCGCGTCCTCGACCACGGCGAGCGCACGCGGGTCGGCCACTCCCTTCTCGCGGAACCGCTTCTCCAGGCCGCCGATCCGCGCCCGCAGCTCGCGGCGGTCGGCAGGCATCGCCGCCTGCAGGCGGTCGAGCAGTTCCTTCAGCGCTGGGACGGAGTCGGGCACGGCGAAACTCGGACTCGAAGCCTAGCGGGAACCGCGACAACCCGTGGGATCCTGCGCCGCAGGCCCGCCAAGCCGCGCAGGGCGGCCGACGGTCGGAGTACACTGCGCCCCCCGCCGGGCGCTTAGCTCAGTCGGTAGAGCACCGCCATTACACGGCGGGTGTCGCAGGTTCGAGTCCTGCAGCGCTCATTCGGCCCTTGCGCGGAACCGTCCGCGGGGCCGTTCGGACAGTTCGGCCCGTGACCACGCCGCTTCGATCCATGACGACCCCCCGCATCCACCTCCGCCAGCGCCTGCTCCGCCTCGGCCTGACCGTCGCTGCGGTCGCCGCGCTTTCGGGCTGCGGCGAGGTCATCGAGCGCGTGCCGCCCAAGCCCCAGCAGGACCGCGCGAACGCCGCGAACTTCGTCCTCGATGTCGACCCGATCATGCGCGGCACCGTGGCCAGCGAGACCGTCGTCGACGGCCTGCGGCCCGTGGTGGTGCGCGGCTACGGCATCGTGGTCGGCCTGAAGGAGACGGGCGGACGGCTCATGCCCGCCGAAGTCCGCGCAATGATGCTGCAGGAACTCGCGCGCCGCGGCATCGGCAACCCCGCGTCGAGCCCCGACGGCCTGACGCCGCAGAAGATGCTCGACAGCCCCGACACCGCGGTCGTGGTGGTCGAAGGCGTCGTGCCCCCTGGCGCGACCGAGGACACCAAGTTCGACCTGCGCGTGAGCGCGCTTCCCGGCACCGATGTGACGAGCCTCGAGGGCGGCCGCCTCTACACGACCGAACTGCGGCCTGGCCCGCTGCTCGTCGGATCGCGCCAGGCGCAGATCATCGCCGAGGGCAAGGGACCGATCTTCATCAACCCGTTCGTCGAACCTGGCGCCACGCGCAGCGACGCGGTGAACAGGCTCGTGGGTCGCATCCTCGACGGCGGCCGCGTGTCGAAGGACCTGCCGATCAAGCTGAAGCTCGCGACCTCGAGCCACACGCGCGCGCGCACGATCCAGTCGGCCATCAACTCGACCTTCCCGCGCGAGCCGAAGCAGGACTCCGAGACCGCGCGCGGCGAGAACGCCGACTCGATCGACCTCTGCGTGCCGCCGTCGTACCACGGCAAGACCGAGGACTTCATCCAGCTCGTGCGCCATGTGCCGCTCGATGTGACCTCGACCGAGGCCACCGCGCTCGCCGTGCGCCGCGCGCTGGTCGCGAACCCTGGCAACGCCCGCAGCGCGATGTGGCGCTTCCGCGCGCTCGGCAAGCGCGCGCTGCCCGTCATCGAGGATCTCTACGACTACCCCGAGGAGAACCCGCGCATGGCGGCCCTCGAGGCGGGTGCGGCGCTCGACGATCCGCTGGCGGTCAAGCCGCTGCTGTCGCTTGCGACGGGCGGATCGGTCGAGAACCGGCTGAAGGCGATCGAACTCCTCGGCGCGATGGACTTCAACCCCGATGTCGACATCGGCCTGCGTCCGCTGCTCGACGACCCCGATGTCGATGTGCGTCTCGCGACCTACGAGGCGCTGGTCAAGCGCAAGGACCCCGTGATCGCCCGCATGAACATCGACGGGAAGTTCGATGTCGCGCTGGTGCCGAGCTCGATCCCGCTCGTCTATGTCTCGCAGAGCGGCCGCCCGACCATCGCCGTCTTCGGCAACGAGCTCGCGGTCGAGCGCCCGCTGACGCACGCGGCGTGGAGCAACCGTCTGCTCATGAAGGCCGATTCGATCGACGACGAGATCCAGGTCTTCTGGCGCCCGAACGACGAGTCGCGCCCCGAAATCCAGGTCAGCGACCCGCGGCTCTCGGAGTTCATCCCCTTCCTTGGCCACAAGACGACCGTCGAGAAGCCCTACCCGGGCATCGGACTGTCGTACGGCGAGACGATCGGCGCGGTGCACCAGCTCTGGCGGGCGGGCTACATCAAGTCCGACTTCAAGGCCGAGCAGGACCGCGTCCTCGCGGCGATCCTCCGCAGCCAGCAGGACGAGGAGCAGGTCAGCAGGCCCGACTTCGACCCCGAGAAGACCGCGGCGCCGAGCAACCCCGCGGCGCCGAGCGACCTCGCCACGGTCGAGCCGCCGCCGCCGGTTGAAGTTCCCGTCCCGGGACGCGATACTGTGCCGAGGTGACGCGAGCGACCCGCCGCAGTGCGCGGGCCTCGCGACCAAGAGAGCGCCGAGCCGAACCGCCCAGGAGGGGCGTCGGCACGGCCGCGGCCGCGTTCGTTCGACGCGGGCGTCCAGTGACACGGAGGTCGATGAGCGATGCGTCTTGCCAAATTGGTCCTGAGCGGGTTCAAGAGCTTCGCCGATCCGACGGAGTTCCGCTTCGACGCGCCCATCACGGGCATCGTCGGCCCGAACGGCTGCGGCAAGTCGAATGTCGTCGATGCCGTGAAGTGGGTGCTCGGCGAGCGCAGCGCGAAGAGCCTGCGCGGCGGCGCGATGCTCGATGTGATCTTCGCGGGTTCCGCGGCGCGCAAGCCCGCGGGCATGGCGAGCGTCACCCTGTGCTTCGACAACCCCCTGCTTGAGCGGTCGGTCGAGCGCGAGGACCGCGCCGAGGACGAGATCCAGATCGCGGAGCCCGAGACCGACCCCGAGACGGGCGAGCCGATCGAGCGCATGGTCGACCGCCGCGCGGTGCGCAACCGCACGCTGCCGATCGACGCCGACCTCGTCGAGGTCACGCGCCGCCTGACGAGCGACGGCAAGAGCGACTACCTGATCAACGGCCGCAAGGTCCGCCTGAAGGACATCCGTGACCTGTTCCTCGACACGGGCATCGGCAACGACGCCTACTCGATCATCGAGCAGGGCAAGGTCGACGCGATGCTGCTTGCGAACCCCGTCGAGCGGCGGGCGATCCTCGAGGAGGCCGCGGGCGTCGCGCGCTTCCGCGTGCGCAAGGTCGAGGCGTCGCGCAAGCTCGAGGCGGCCGAGAAGAACCTCGTCGCCACGCGCGAGCAGCTGGCGAACACCGAGCGCCGCCTGCGCATCGTGCGCGGACAGGCCGACAAGGCGCGGCGCTTCCAGGAGCTCGATGTGCGTCGGCGCGAGCTGCGCCGCGCGCTGTCACTCGATGTCTACCACGAACTCGTCGAGCGGCTGAAGGGCCTGACGAGCGAACTCGCCGTGCTCGAGGAGGAGCGCGCCACCGTAGCCGAGGCGCTGACCCACGCCGAGGACGCGAAGCAGGAAGCCGAGATCGCGCGTCACGCGGTCGAGACCGAGCAGCACCGACTCGAGCAGCGCAGGCTCGAGCTTGGTGGGCTCGAGAGCCAGGCGAAGCAGCGCGCCGAGTTCGCGCAGCGCACGCTCGACGAGGCTCGCACGGGGCTCGAGGCCGAGCGCACCCAGCTTTCGTCGCTCGAGGCCGAGACCGACACGCTTGCGACGCAGACCTCGCAGGCCGAGGAGCAGGTCGCGGCCGCGCAGGAGGCCGCCGCCGACGCCGAGCGCGCCGCGCAGGCCCAGAACGAACGCCGCATCGAGGCGCAGCAGCAGGCCTTCGAGGCGACCCGCGTGGCCGACGCGCTGGCCGAGCAGGCCGCGCGGCTCGAGCGTGAACGCGGCGCGCTGGCCCAGCGGCTGGCCGCGATCGAATCGCGCAGCCGCTCGCTGACCGAAGAGATGCGCCGCCTCGAGACGCGTCTCGAGCCGTTTGCGCGCGAGATCGACCAGCACCGCGCCGCGCGCCTTGCGCATGTCGTGCGCGGACAGGTCGCGCAGGACGAGATCGAGCGCATCCAGCGCCGGCTCGATGAACGCCTGGTCATGGCGAGCGCGCTCGGCGACTCGCAGTCGCAGCTTGCGCGCGAGCTTGCGCGCGTGCGCGACGACCGCACCGCGGTCGAGAGCCGACGCCGCGTGCTCGACGAGATGAGTCGCGCCCACGAGGGCCTTGGCTCGGGCGTGCGCGCCGTGCTCTCGGACAAGTCGCGGTTCCCCGCCGTGGTGGGCGTGCTCGCCGACCTCGTCGACACCGACCGCGCCGACGCCGAGGCGGTCGAATGCGCGCTCGGCGACCTGCTCGAGCTCGTCGTCACCGAAGATGCCGCGGCGCTTCCCGCGCTTGCGCAGGCGGCGCTGTCGCTGCGCTCGCGCGTGTCGTTCGCGGCGGCGAACGCAGGCGGGTCCGCGCGCAGCGCGCCGCTCGGCGCGGTTTCGGGGGCGACTCCCCTCCTCGAACTCGTCCGCATCGATCCGCGCGTGCGGCCGCTCGCCGAGCGGCTCCTCGGCGCGACCTTCGTGGTCGACTCGGTCGAGACGGCGCTCGCGCTCGCCTCGGGCGCGCTTGCGGGCTGCCGCATCGCGACGCGCACGGGTGTCCTTGTCGACGACCGCGGCCGCGTGATCGCCAACGCCGCCGCGCGCACCGACACCGCGAGCGGCGGATTCCTGGCGCGGCGCGCCGAACTCGCCGAACTCAACACACGCTCGAACGAACTCGCCGTCCAGATCGCCGCGCTCGAGGAGGAGTCGCTGCGCCTCGAGGTCGAGTCGAAGGCCGCGCAGGAAGCCTCGCGCGCCGCCAACCAGCAGCTCGCCGAGGCCCGCCGCAGCGCGCTCGACGCCGCCCACCAGGCGGAGCGTCTCGAGCAGCTCATGCGCCAGATCGAGCGTCAGCGCGAGTCGGCCGCCAACGAGCGCGGGCACCTCGTCGAGCGCCTGCGCGCAAGCGAGGACGAGGCGCGCGGCGTGTACGAGCGACTCGACAGCGCCACCCAGGACGCAGGAGAAGCCACCCGCCGCCGCGACGAGGCGCGCGCCTCCGTCGACGCGGCGAAGGCCCGTTCGACCGAGGCCGCCGAACTCGTGGCCGCCGCGCGCGTGAAGACCGCCGAGGCGCAGGCCGCGCTCGACGCTGCGCGCCGTGAAAAACGCCATCTCGAGGCACGCGCCGCCGAGGTCGCGCGCCAGGCGAGCGCCCTTCGCGAGAGCACCGTGCGCCGACTTGCCACGATCGAACGCGCCGAGGCCACGCTCGAGGAGAGCAGCGCCGAACTTGCCGAGGCGTCGGCGGGTCTCGCGGCCCTGGCCGAGGAATTCGCCTCGATGGCAGGCAGGCTGCGCGACGCGCAGACGGCCGTCGAGCAGTCGGCGCGCGGCGTCGATGCGGCGCGCACCGAGGCCTCGCGCGTCGAGCGCAACAGCCACGCGGTCGAACTCTCGCGGCGCGAGCTCGAGGTTCGCCGCGAAAGCCTCGAGGAGCAGACGCTGTCGGAGATCGAGCTCGACCTGCGCGGCAACTACGACGCGTACCTCGAGGAGCGCGCGGCCGAGGGCTTCGTCGCCCTCGAGCGCGAGCCTGCGCAGACCGAGATCGACGACCTCAAGGACGCGATCCGCAAGCTCGGCAATGTGAACCTCGACGCCATCGACGAGCTCTCGCAGCTCGAGGTGCGCAACGAGGAGCTCGTGAAGCAGCTCGCCGACATCGACAGCGCGAAGTCGAGCCTCGAGGCGCTCGTCAAGGAGCTCGACGACGCGAGCCGCACGCGCTTCCAGCAGACCTTCGATCGCGTGCGCGAGACCTTCGCGGGCCCGACGGGCATGTTCCGCCGGCTGTTCGGCGGCGGCAGCGCCGACATCTACCTGCTTCCGCTCGAGAACGGCGAGACCGACTGGCTCGAGTCGGGCGTCGAGATCCGCGCGAAGCCGCCAGGCAAGGAGCCGCGCGTCATCAGCCAGCTCTCGGGCGGCGAGAAGACGATGACGGCGGTCGCGCTCCTCATGGCGATCTTCCAGTCGAAGCCGTCGCCGTTCTGCATCCTCGACGAGGTCGATGCCGCGCTCGACGAGGCGAATGTCGAACGCTTCTGCAAGGCGCTCGAGCCGTTCCTCGATGTGTCGCACTTCATCGTGATCACGCACCACAAGCGCACGATGCAGGCCTGCCACCAGCTCTACGGCGTCACCATGCCCGAGCGCGGCGTGAGCCGCCGCGTGGCGGTGAAGTTCGAGGAGGTCGGCAGCGACGGACGCCTGAACAAGGCGGCGTCCGAGCGTGCCGTGCTGGAGCCGCAGGCCGACGAGTCCGTGTCGACGCTCGCGAGCGTCGAGATCGAGGTCACCCCCGCCGCCGCGCAGGCTGCGCCAAGCACCAGCCTCGCGGGCGCATGGGAGTAGGCGCCGCTGCGGGCTCGCGTTTCTGTGTGAACGATCGCCCGCATCTGCGGGCGCCTGCTACCAGTCGGGCAGCCGGCCGAGCAGTCGCTCGAGCTGCGCGTTCGGCTCGGTGAAATGCGACTCGAGCCGTTCGCGCGCCGCGTGAGGCATGCGTCCCATGTCGACCCCGCGGTTGCTCTCGGGCACGGCGCGCGGAAAGAGGTCGTCGATCCCGAGAAACTCCGCGAGCTTCGGCAGACCGATCTCAGGACGGCGGACGACCTCGCCGAATCCGAGCACGAGCATGTTCTCGCGACCGATCGCCGAAAACCAGCGCTCGAGCTGCTCGGCGTAGCGCCCGCGCGCCGCGTACGAGTGGCGGCGGAACGGCTCCCCGTCCTGCAGCTTCACACGCTCCGCCTCAGCCTCGAGCGCCGCCACAAAGTCGAGCCGCTCGACCCCAAGGCGCACGCTATGGCGGTAGTGGCTCCACGCGCGCTCGATCGGGTCGCGCAGCAACGCCACCGCGCGAACCCCGGGCAGCCAGGCTGCGGCCCGTTGCGGAGCCAACGGATGCACGAGGTAGTACGGGGTGGCCTCGCCGACGCGGCGGACCGCAGCGCGCCGCAGTCGCCCGCGATACGGGAAGTACGCGCGGTACCCGAGGCGCGTCGCCTCGGCGCGCGTGAGCACATTGCATTCCTTGTGCCGCGACATCGCGACCTGCGGATGCGCGACCAGCAGTTCGTGGAGCGTGGTGGTGCCCGCCTTCTGCGCGCCGACCACGAGAAAGTCGGGCAGCGCGCGCCACGGCGCCGTCAGCCGCTCGAAGGGCTTCGCGCGCGCGTCGGTCAGCATCGCGGCCTGCTCCTGGCCGAGGGGCGGATCGGACGGCAAGATCGCCATGCGGCCATGCTACCGTGATGCCCATGCCTTGGCCGTGGAGCAGCACCTCGCCACCCGCGTCGCGCTTCGCGATCCTGTTCCCAGGGCGCACGGGAAGTTCGTTTCTGGTGTCGTGCCTTGCGTCGCACCCGGAGGTCGCCGTCGAGGGCGAGCGGCTGGTGCGGCAGCCTGCGGAGTGGCAGCGCCGCTGGATCGCGGATCTCTACGACACGCCGCGACAAAACCCGGTGCGTTGCGTGGGATTCAAGACCAAGCCGAAGGATGTCTGGGATCTCGGCGAGTTCGGCGCGATGCTGCGCGAGCGTCGCGTGCGCATCATCGAGATGCGGCGCCGAAACATCGTGAAGCTGGCGGTGTCGCACCTGAACGCGAAGCGGATCCACGCCGAGACCGGGCGCTGGAACCTCGCGTCGGACGACTCGGCGCTCGCGCCGCTCTCTGCAGCGCCCGCGGCGCTTGAGGAAGCCGTCGCGATCTGCGCGGGTGCCCAGGAGCAGGTCACGCGGTTCGTCGGCACGCTCGGGCTGCCGACCCTCATGCTCGACTACGAGGATCTGCTCGAGGACCGCGCGTCTTGGCTCGGGCGCGTGTGCGGATTTCTCGAGATCGAGCCGCGCGCACTGTCAGGCGCCATCGAGAAGGCGACTTCCGACGACCTCCGCTCGGCGCTTGCGAACTTCGACGAGCTCGCCGCCCACTTCGCGGGTACCCCGCTCGCGGCGCACTTCGTCACCTGACGCGCAACGCCAGCCGCAGGCGTGACCAGAATGCGCGCCGCCGCTCGCGCGCGACGAGTTGCGCCACGCCGCGCGGCAGCCCTGGCCGCGCCGCGAGCCATCGCAGGAACCTCGCGCGGTCGCGCATGTGGCTGCGCTCACGGTGCGCCCGCCGCACGCACGAGTCGTCGTGCTGCCGGTACTTCTGCCACACCTCGTCGACGACGAGCACGCGATGGCCGAGGAACAGCTTGGCGAGAAAGACCTGGTCCTCGTACATGCCGCGAAACGAATCTTCGAAGCCGCCGACCGCGCGGATCGCCTCGCGTCGGACCATCGGCGCCTGCGGCGTGGCCGAGGTGCGCGCAAGAAAGAACGGAAGCAGGCCTGGTGGATCGACGACCGAAGCCCCGACGATGCCGAGGTCCTGCGGTTCGTCGCCTGGCGCGCCAGGAAGCCACGAGTTCCATCGCAGGTTTGGACCGATCACCGCCGACACCTCGGCGTGCGCGTCGAGCAACGCGACCTGCCGCGCAAGCTTCTCGGGAAGCATCGCGTCGTCGTGGTCGAGGAAGGTCACGAACTCGCCGCGGGCAAGCGCAATGCCGAGGTTCCGCGACGCGCTCATCCCGAGGTTCGCGCCAGCCTCATGCATGGCGACGCGGAAGCGCTCGGGCATGCGCGCCGCGAAAGCCTCGGCCACCGCGCGTGAACCGTCGCACGAACCATCGTCGACGACGACCGTCTCCCAGTCGCTGTAGTGCTGGGCCGCGATGCTCTCGAGCGCTTCGCCGAGAAACCGCTCGCCATCGCGCACGATCACGACCACGGTGACGCGAGGAACGGGCTTCATGAGGAACGACGCCCCGATTCGTCGTAGCCGAGGCGACGCATGAGTTCGGCGGTCTCTCGCCACACGCGACGCCGTGCGAACCAACCGAGCGCGTCGCGCCGTTCGCCCGGAGTCGCGAGAAATCCCTCGGGTTCGGGCGGCGTCTCGGAGATCTGTCCCGCGCCGCGGAACGCCGCCGCAGGCGCGGCACGCACGCTGTCGAACAGCCTTGCCAGCGCGTCGTCGTCGGTCGCCAGCCCGAGGTGCTGCCAGAGCGCGCGCATCGCTGGAACGGGTTCCCGCACAAGATCCTCGTATCGAACGACCGCCGCATCGGGTGCCTGCTCGAGCACCGCCGCCACATGGCTGCGCCACACGCCGATGGCGGCGTCGAGCGACTTCGGCGCCCACGCGGCGCCCCATGTGGCGCGCCCCGCGGCGAGCAGCGACGCGCACACGGCGCGACTGTCGCGCACCACATGCACGATGCGCGCGCGCGGCACGACCTCCTTCACCACATCGAGCCACAGCGCGTGGTCGGGGGTCTTCTCGACGAACTCCGTCGCGAGCGGTGCACCGACGATCGGTCCACGCGCCGTCGCGATCCACAGCCGCCTGAGCTCGGCCACGAGATCGCCGCGGTGCCAGTAGCACGCGAGGCCGTGCGGGCGGGCCATGGCTGCCTTGCGGTCGAAATCACGAAGCGCACGGCCGAACGACGCGAAGAAGTGAGACTCCTGGCTGCCGCAGCAGCGCGGATCGGCGAGCAGCAGCCGTTGCACCAAGGTCGTGCCGCTGCGCGGAGCGCCGACAAGGAGGATCGGCGATTCCGCAAGGCGCGCATCACGGGCTGCGGACTCTGCTTGATCCACGGTCGAAGTATACATTTCTAGAAAGCCGATTCGGCATCCGCGCATACCTCGCTGGCGAAGCGCAGCCCATGTCCGATTCGCTCTCGTGCCCCTCGTTCCGACCCTGGATGCGCTCGTGGCTTCTGGCCGCGGCCATCTACAACCTCGCCTGGGGCGCGTGGGTCGTGCTCATGCCCGACGCGCTCTTCGAACTCGTCGGCATGCAGGCGCTCGAGGGGCCCGCGCGCGGGATCTGGCAGTGCCTCGGCATGGTCATCGGCGTGTTCGGCGTCGGCTACTTCTGCGCAAGCCGCGATCCGATCCGTCACTGGCCGATCGTGCTCGTCGGTTTCCTCGGGAAGATCTTCGGCCCGATCGGCTTCTTGTGGACGGCCTCGCGCGGCGAGATCCCGTGGACCTTCGGCGCCACGATCCCGACGAACGACCTCCTGTGGTGGATTCCGTTTGCGCTGATCCTGCGGGCGGCATGGCGCGGTTCGCGGGCGTAGGGCAGAAACACCGCCGAATCGGGTGTGATGGAGTTCTGCGCAATCGCGTCCTCAAGGCTGCGGACGATCCCGCGCGGGCTAAGTTTGTCCACGCCCATGCGCAGGTTCCTCGATGCAATGCGAACCTTCGGTCTCGTGGCCGCCCTTTCGGCGGCGTGCCACGCGGCGCCGCCCGTGTACCTCGTCGAAGAGATCGGCGCAGGCCTGACGGGCTTCGACATGAACGACGCGGGAACCGTCGTCGGCCGCGCGCTTGACGCGCAGCAGATCGGACGCGCCTTCATCGCGCCGCGCGGAGGCGCCGCCACCCTGCTGCCCGTGCCTGCCCAGTGGCAGTCGTCCGACGCCTATGCGATCAGCGCGAACGGCATCGTCGTGGGTGCGGTGAGCACGGGCACGATCGCGTCGGTCGGCTCACGGCCCGCCGCGTGGTATCCGCCGCGCAAGGGCTCGAAGGGCGCGTACACCTTCACGCTCCTCCCCACCTATCCGGGCGACATCCACGGCGCCGCGTTCGGCGTGAACAGCCTCGGCGACATCGTGGGCGGCTCGGGCGGGCTCGGGCTCGGAAGCTATCCCCGCGCGGTGCGCTTCACGAGCGCGGCCGCCGTGCTCCTTCCTGGAATCGGCACCCCCGCCGATGTGAACGAACACCGCGTCGTCGTCGCCTCGAATGTGCTGCTCGACCTCGACACCATGCAGACGACCACGATCCCGCTGCCGACGGGCAACTGGCAGGGCGTGATCGCCACCGACATCTCCGACTCGGGCAACATCTGCGGCTCGATCCTCGGCTTCTCGGGGTGCAGCAACTTCCCCTTGCGTCATCGGCCTGGCATCGGCTGGGAGTTCGTGGGCGGGTGCGCCAGCTCGACCTCGGCGACCTCGGTGAACGACCGCGGCGACGCGCTCGCCTATGTCGCGAACACCTCGAGCTGGGTGCGTTTCATCGGCGAGGAGAACATCGACCTGAGCACGCTCATCGACCCCTCGCAGGGCACCTGGAGCGTGAGATCCGCGTCGGTCATCGCCGACAACCGCATGGTGCTTGCGGGGGCGATTCCCGCGGGCAGCAGCGTGACGCGCCTCGTCCGGCTCGTGCCTTCGCTGCCCGAGGATCTCGACGGCGACGGCTCGGTGGGCGCAGCGGACCTTGCGATCCTCCTCGGCGCGTGGGGAACGGCGGGCTCCGCCGCCGACCTCGACGGCTCGGGGCTGGTCGACGCGGCGGATCTCTCGCAGCTGCTCGCGGCGTGGGGCTGAACCAGCCGCCCGCCTACGGCTCGCACCAGCAGCCGCTCCACAGCCCGTCTGCGCCGCGCTCGAAGCGCGCGCGTTCATGGCCCTCGCTCGCAAGGTGCAGCCAGTCGATGGCGGTCACCCGCGTTGCGACGAGGGCGAAGTTCACCCGCCCCGCGAGCGACTCCTCGACCGTCGGCACGCGCATCCGCAACGCCTCGGGCAGGTTCGGCGACACCGCGTCGCACTGCGCACCAGGCGCCGCGGGCGCGAGATAGCAGCGTCTGCTCGACGGCGCGCTGCGCGCCCACGCCTCGTCGGCGCGCGCGCCCGTCGCGTGCACCTCGGCAACCGCCGCGACGCGCAGCTGCAGCTTGCGCCCCGCGTCGTAGAAGGTCCACGACACGCGCGGGTCGCGCGCAAGCTCGGCGACCTTCGGCCCACGCAGATCGGTGTGGAAGTGCAGTTCGCACGACTCAGGCAAGACGCGCCGAAGCACCACCGTGCGCGCCGAGGGCGCGCCATCGAGCCCAATAGACGCGACGACAGGCACATGGAAGCCATGCCTGCGGTCGACCGCGCCGCGCACAAGATCACTCCATGCCGAGGCGAGCACTTCGCCGAGCCTCGGTTCAAGTGGCGCCGCGTGCCCCGCGTGCCCCGCGTGCACGGCTCAGTACACCGACTTCGGGAAGTAGTACTGCTTCGCGTTCTCAGGCGTGACCAGATCGACATCGATCATGAGGTGCTTCGGCATGTACTGCAGCTTCTCGGCCTTCTTGCCGTCCTTGAGGACGGTGGCGGCCAGCTCCATGCCCGTCGCGATCATCGACGGCGGATAGGTGATGTCGGCGGGGTACATCGGGTCCTTGTCCATCACGCGCTTGATGATGTCCTTCATGCCCGCGCCGCCGAGGATCCACACGCCTTCGATGCCCTTCTCGGCGAGCGCCTGCTCGGCGCCGAGCGCCATGTCGTCGTCCGACGCCCAGATCGCCGTCACATTCGGCGCCTTGGTGAGCAGCGTCTCGGTGACCTCGAGCGCCTTCTGGCGGTTCCAGTTCGCGGCCTGCTGGCCGACGATCTTGATGCCGGGCTCCGCCTTGAAGATCTCCATGGCGGCGTTCACGCGATCGGTGTTCACCGTGCAGGGAATGCCCTCGAGGATGATGAGGTTGCCCTTCGCCTTGCCCTTGCCGCCGAGCTTCTGGACCATGAACTCGGCGCTCTTGCGGCCGAAGGCCTTGTTGTCGCCCTCGATGAAGATGTCGGCGACGGGCTTCAGGAAGCCGCGGTCGACATTCACGATCAGGATGCCGCGGTTGTGCGCCTCTTCGGCGACGGGCGTGATCGGCGCGCTCTCGGTGGCGAGGACGACGAGGCCGTCGACCTTCTTCGCCATGAGCGCCTCCATCTGCTCGATCTGCTTCTCGGGAGTCTCGGCGGTGACGATCGTCCACTCGATCTCGGGGTGCAGCTTCTCGCACTCGCGCGCCCACCACACGACGCCCGCAGTCCAGCCATGGTCTGCGGCGGGAATCGACACGCCGATCTTCGGCTTGGCGGCCTGCTGGACGATCGGCGCGGGGGCCGACGGCTCGGCGGCCGAGAGGCCGAAGAGCGACGAGGCGGACGCGAGGACGACGGCGGAAAGCGAAAGGAAGGTGATGCGGTTCATGGTGTACCCCTCTGTATGCGGCGAAAGACGCGAGGGGGCAGACTACCGCGAAGGCGTCACTCGCGCGAACCGCGCTGGACAAGCACCGCGAGCACGATCACGCCGCCCTTGACGGCGCCCTGCCAGTACGGGCTGACGCCCGAGATGGTCAGGATGTTGGTGATCATGCCGAGAATCAGGACGCCGATCACGGTACCCCACACGCGGCCGAAACCGCCGCGCAGGCTGGTGCCGCCGATCACGACGGCGGCGATCGCATCGAGTTCCGCGCCGACGCCGAGGCCCGAGGTCGACACCGAGTTCATGCGCGAACTCTGCAGGATCCCCGCCACGCCCGCGAGCAGGCCCATGAGCGCGTACACGCGGAAACGCACCCAGCCGACCGCGATGCCCGCGTATCGCGCGGCGACCTCGTTCGCGCCCACGGCGACGAGATGGCGCCCGAACCGGCTCGCCGACAGGAACCACTGCGCGATCGCCGCGATCGCAAGGAACACGAGGATCGCATAGGTCACGGTGAGCGGCTTGCCCGCGGCGTTGAGCAGGCCGCGGTACACGGTCTCGCCCGCCTCGTTCGTCGACTCGACCGCAAGCGGAATGCCGCCGCGACCGATCTTGCTGAACACGGTCGAGCTCGCCGAGCGGATCTCGCCCGCCTCGGCGATCGCAAGCGCCATCGAGCGATACGCCGCGAGTCCGCCGAGCGTGGCGATGAACGGCGCGATGCGGCCGAAGACGACGAGCGAACCGTTGACAGAACCGGCGACGAGCCCTGCGAGCAGCGTCGCCCCGACCGCCGCAAGCACCGCGGTTCCCTCGGCCGTCTCGCCGCCGATCAGGTGGTTCATCGCCGTGGTGCCGAGCGCCGCCGAGAGCACGACGATGCTCCCGACCGACAGGTCGATGCCGCCCGAGATGATCACGAAGGTCATGCCGACGGCCAGGATGCCGACGGCCGCGTTCGAATTGAGCAGCGTGCGGAAGTTCTCGAAGTTGAGGAAGTCGAAGCCCTGCATCCAGGTGCTCGCCGCGAAGAGCAGGACGAACGCGACCGCCACGCCCCAGCGCTCGAGGAACCGCTGCGCCGCGGCGAGGCGGCCCGAACCCGACGACTTCCCACCCTTGACGGCTGCAGCGCTCACGATGCGACCTCCTTCGCCCGACCAAGCCCCGAGGCGAGGCGCACGATGAGCTCCTCGCAGGAACCACCCTCGAGCTCCTCGCGCGACACCTCGCCCGCGACCGAACCCTCGCGCATCACCACGACGCGGTGCGCAAGCCCGATGAGCTCGGGCAGTTCCGAACTGATCACGATGCACGCAAGCCCCTCGGCGGCGAGCCCCGCGACGATGCGGTAGATCTCGGCCTTGGCGCCCACATCGACGCCGCGCGTCGGCTCGTCGATGACGAGCACCTTGGGCCGCGTCTCGAGCCAGCGCGCGAGCGCGAACTTCTGCTGGTTTCCGCCCGAAAGCGACGAGATCGGCAGCTCGGGCCGCGCGCAGCGGATGGCGAACTCGCCGATCCAGCGCGCGGCGACCGCGCGCTCGCTGCGGCCATCGATGCTCGCGCCCGCAAGGCGCACATGCGCGTCGAGCGACGGCAGCGTCATGTTCGCCACCGACGAGAGCGCGACATGCAGGCCACGCCCCTTGCGGTCCTCGCTCACATACGCGACGCCCGCACGCATCGCGGCGCGCGGGCTCGCGAATCGCACGGCGCGGCCGTCGACGCGCAGTTCGCCTGTCGCGCGGCGCACGCCCACGATCGCCTCGGCCGTCTCGGTGCGCCCGCTGCCGACGAGCCCCGCGAGCCCGACGATCTCGCCAGGCCGCACCGCGAGCGAGATGCCGCGCGAACGCCCCTCGGCGCCGAAGCCGACGAGCTCGATCGCATGCGTCGCGCCCTCGCGCGCGACACCCTTCGAGGGATAGACCGACCCAAGCTCGCGGCCCACCATGGCGTGGGCAAGCGCGTCCTCGCCGGCCGCGGTTCCGTCGTGGCCACGCGTGAACTCCTGCACCAGCCTGCCGTCGCGCAGCACGCTCACGCGGTCGGCGATCGCGACCACCTCGTCGAGGTGGTGCGAGATGAAGATCACCGCGCGCCCCTCGTCGCGCAGGCGCCGCATGAGCGCGAGGAGCTTCGCCGCCTCCTGCTCGCCGAGCACCGCCGTCGGCTCGTCGAAGATCAGGACGCGCGCGTCGCTGGCAAGGCACTTCGCGATCTCGACAAACTGCGCCTCGGCCACCGAAAGACTGCCCGCCATGCGCGACAGGCCGACCTCGGCACCAAGCAACCCGAGGAGATGCGCCGCCCGCGCACGCTGCGCCGACGCGTGCACGACCACGCCGAGCCCGCGCACGGCCTCGCGGCCGAGCATGACATTGTCGGCCACCGACAGCGTGGGCACGAGGTTGAGCTCCTGGTGCACCATGGCGATGCCAGCACGCAGCGCCTCCGAGGGCTTCGCGAACGAAGCTCCACGGCCATCGACGAGCACCTCGCCCGAGGTCGGGCGCACCGAGCCCGAAAGCACCTTCATAAGC
>JAJTGK010000037.1 GCA_021297815.1 Planctomycetaceae bacterium | reverse complement strand
CGGCCACCGCCGCGCGATACGCCTCGCGCGACGGCCGCTCGGGCTCGTCGGCGGGCGGCATGTCGCGCCGCGCAAGCCGCCTGCGCACCGCGCGCAGCGGCGACTCCTCCATCGCGCCCGCGGCGAGCGCCGAGGCGAGCTCGAACCCGCCCTTCGCGCGCGGACCTTCGTGGCAATCGACGCAGTACGACGCAAGCAGCGACGCAACCTCGGGCGGAATCGCCGCATGCACGGAAGGATCCGCGCGCAGCGAATCCCCGCCCGCGCGCAGCGAGTCCCCGCCCGCGCGCAGCGAGTCCCCGCCCGCGCGCAGCGAGTGCTCGCCCGCGCGAAGCGCGGCGCCCATGGCAAGCGCCGCGAGCAACGCGATCACCGACAGCGCGCGCGTCATCTCAACGCGCGCCGCCCGGCGCCGCCTCTGCGAACTCGATCTTGAACGGCACCGTCGGCAGCCCCCCGTCGTCGACGAGGTTCGCCTTCGGGAAGTTCTGCCACGCATACGCGACGCCCGTTGGCTCGGCCACCGCATCGCTCTCGACGACCACCGACGAGCCGTCGATGCGCGCCGTCGCCCACGACCAGTTGCCGTCGGCGCCACGCAGCGCGAAACCCTGCGGCGCACCGCCGACCGCGACGAGCCCCTTCTCGGCGAACGAGAACGAGACGCGCACCGCACGCCCCTCGCGGCGCGCCTCGCGCAGCTCGGGCCCGCGCCAGGCGTCGCCGCCATCGACGGTCGCCTGCGCCCACATCGCGAGCCGCTCGCCGACCTCGCGCTTCCTGCGCGGATGGATGTCGTCGGCGTCGCCAAGGTCGATCGCGCTCGCCATGCCGCCGCCGATCTCGATCGCGCCGCGATACTGCGCCTCGCGCAGCTCGGCCCAGCCGCGCTGCACGGGGGCGTTCGCGTCGTGCTTCATGAAGGCCGCGAGCTGCACCACGCCCCACTTCAGGTCGCGGTTGCCCGACTTCTCGCGCCAGCTCTGGGCAAGAAGCGGCAGCAGCTTGCGGTACGCCTCGGGCTCGCCCGCGTTC
This sequence comes from Planctomycetaceae bacterium, assembly GCA_021297815.1. GTDB lineage: Bacteria > Planctomycetota > Phycisphaerae > Phycisphaerales > SM1A02 > QWPT01. The sequence continues at coordinate 18,082 of JAJTGK010000037.1, read as the reverse complement.
GACTCGCCCTGGTACCAGATCACGCCCTCCGCGGGAAAGCGGATGCACGGCGCCATCATCGCGTTGTAGATCGCCGCAGGTTCGTGCGGCTCGGTGCCAGGCGCCTTGTTGACATCGCGCATCGCAGGCACGCCGCCGCGCGGCACCCCGCCGCCCTGCCGCCAGCGCCACTCGCCGTCGAGCGCGATCTCGGCGCCCTTCGCAGCCGTGCCGATCGACATGCGGCCCGGCGCGAAGCCGCCCTGACCGTGCATGTCGAGCACGCCGATCGTGATGCGGTGCTTGCCCGCCGACAGCCCGCGCGCGATCTCATAGGCGCGCGGCGTGTTCCAGTCGCCCACGGTCGAGCCGACCTCGGCGCCATCGATGGTGACGAGGTCGCCGTCGTCGATCGCAGGCAGCCGCAGCACGCACGGCTTGCCCGCCATCGCCGCAGGAACCTCGAACTCGCGGGTGAACCACACGAATCCGTCGAAACCCTCGAGCGCGCGATTCACCGCGGGGTAGTACGCAGGGAGCGTGGTCGTGGCCCACGACGAGGCGTCCCACCATGCGCTGTCGCGCCCCGCGTTCTCGCCTGCGACGGCCTTCGTCCAGTACTCGGCGCGGGCGGCGCGGAAGCGCTCGACCTCGCGTGCCTGCGCGGCTGCGCGCGCCTCGGGCGCCGTCTTCGCGAACTCCGCGATCTGCGCGGCAAGCGCGCCGGCTCGGTCCTTGAAGTCCGAGCGCGCCATGCTGTCGAGCGGAATCCACGGCTCGATGCGCGTGCCGCCCCACGAGATGTCGACGAGGCCGATCGGCACGCCGCGCTCGCGTGCGAGCATCGTGCCGAACCAGAAGCCCACCGCGGTGAAGCTTCCGACCGTCGACGCGTTGGCCGCGCGCCACTCGCCAGGCACCGTCTCGGCGGGCGTGTTCGCGGTGACATGCGGCGCCTTGAACGAGCGGATCGGCAGCGTGGGCGCGATCTCGCGCGCCTTGTCGGACTCGTTCGACGCATCGACGGTCCACTCCATGTTCGACTGCCCCGAGCAGAACCACACATCGCCGACCAGGATGTCGCCGACGAGGATCTCGTCGCCGCTCGAACGCACGGCAAGCGTCGCAGGCTCGCGCGACGCAGGCATCGCAGGCAGCACCACCGAGAAACGGCCGTCGGCGCCTGCGGTTCCCGAAACCTTCGCGCCGTTCGGCCCGCCGAACTCGACCTCGACGCGCGCACCAGGCGCCGTGCGCCCCTCGACGGGAATCGGGCGCATCCGCTGCAGCACGGCGTGCGGCGAGAACAGCGGGTCGAGCTTCAGGTCCGCGATGGCGGCGGCGCACAGGATGAAGGGAACCGCGGAAACGACGGCGAATGGGGCAAGCGCCCGAGCAGACTTGGACATGCGGACATCGTCGCGCGCCACGCGCCGCACCGCAAGCAGTTCCCGCGCGTTCACCCGCGATTCCCGCGCGATTTCTGCGATGCGCGCTCGACCTCCCGCATCGTCGCGCCGATGACACGGCGCCGCGCTCGATGCGCGGCAGGGTGACGGAGGAACGGACGATGTGCGGCATCTCGGGCCAGGCGACGACACGAGGGAGAAGGCTCTCGCAGGACCCTGCGAGCGTCGCGGAGCGGCTGCGCCTCCTCGCGCACCGCGGGCCCGACGGCGACGGCCTGGTGCATGGCGGCCATGTCGCGCTCGGCCACACGCGGCTGGCGCTCCTCGACCCTGAAGGCGGCGCGCAGCCGTTCACGCTTTCCGACGGCCGTGCGCCGCGCGTCGTGCTTGCCTGGAACGGCGAGATCTACAACCATCTCGCGCTGCGTGCCGAACTCGCGCGTGCGGGAGCGGTGTTCCGCACGCGATCCGACACCGAGACCCTGGCGCACATGCTGGCGCGCCACGGCACGCGCGCCATCGAGCGCCTGCGCGGCATGTTCGCCATCGCCGCGTGGTTTCCCGACGAAGACCGCCTCATCCTGGCGCGCGACCCGTTCGGAACGATTCCGCTGTTCCACGCGACGGTCGGCGCGGGCGACGCCGAGGAAGTCCTCTTCGCCAGCGAACCAGCGCCGATCCTCGCGCATCCCGCCATGCGGCTCGAGCCCGACTGGGCGAGCGTGGCGTCGTACCTCGAGATGCCGCGACGCAGCTTCGGCGACCGCACGCTCTACCGTGGGCTGCACGCGCTGCGCCCGGGAGAGATCAGGACCTACGACCTTTCGGGCGACCGCCTGGCATGCGGCGTTCGCATCGCGGAGCCCGCGCGCGACGAGCCGCGCGGCATCGCGCTGCACGACGCCGCATGGCAGGTGCGCGACGCGCTCATCGATTCGATCGAGCAGCACCTGGTCGCCGATGCGCCCGTGTGTTCGCTCCTTTCGGGCGGGATCGACAGCACGATCGTGGCGTCGGTCGCGCGCGTGCGCTCGGCGCGGCTCGTGACCTTCGCCGCGGGCGCCGACGAAGACGCGCGCCGCCCAGGCACCGACCTCTTCACCGCGCGCCGCGTGGCCGAGCTCCTGCGCAGCGAGCACCACGAGGTGCGCATCGACGGCGGGCAGTTCGAGTCGCGCTGGGACGAACTGCTCGGCGCGGGGCTCATGCCGCTCGCGACTCCGAACGAAATCGCCATCTCGCTGCTTGCCGACGGCATCCGTGGGCACGCGAAGGCCGCGCTCTCGGGCGAGGGCGCCGACGAACTGTTCGGCGGCTACGGCCCGCCGCTCGAGGCGACGCTCGCGTGGATCGACGCCGACATCGACCACTCGCCCGAATCGGCCGCGCGCTTCTACCGCACGGCGTTCGGCTGGACGCCGCGCAATGTCGTGCCCGAGCTCCTCGCGGGTGGCGCGCCCGACGACGATCCGCTGGGCACGCTGCTCGAGGCCTCGTACGCCGACGCAGGCGACACGCGGTCGCTCGACGCACACCTGCGCGTGCAGCAGCGCGTGAACCTCGTGAACCTGCTCGAACGGCTCAATCTCTCGCTCATGCGTGGATCGGTCGAGGGCCGCGTGCCCTTCTGCGACCGCGCGGTCGCGCGCGCCGCATCGGCCGCAGGCGCGTCGCACAACCTCGTCGAGCCGCGCGGCGGCGGCACGGCGGTCGCCACGCGCACCGTCACCACGAAGCGCGTCCTGCGCACGGCGTTCGCCGATGTGCTCACGCCCGAAATCCTCGATCGCCCGAAGGCGAGCTTCCCCCTGCCCTTCGAGCGATGGATCGCCGCGCGCGCCGAGTGGATCGACGGCCCCGTGTCGAGCGAGGTCTTCTCGCCCGCCGCGCGCGAACTCGTGCGCACGCAGGCCGCGCAGCACTGGCGACTCGCGTGGCCGATGCTCAACCTCGCGCGCTGGCTCGACTCCGTGTTCGCGTGAATCACGCGGCCGCGCGCCGAAAGCGGTCGCGGCGCGACAAAAGCCGCAGCCCGTGCAGCGCCACGAGCACCGTGCTGCCCTCGTGGCAGATCACCGCGATCGAAAGCGGCACGATGCCGAGCAGCGTGAGCGGGATGAGCGCGACCACCACGCCCATCGAGAAGATCACATTCTGCCGCACCATCGCGCGCGTCGCGCGGCCGAGCTCGATCGCGAACGGCAGCCGCGTGAGGTCGTCGGACATCAGCGCCACATCGGCCGCCTCGAGCGCGACATCGGTGCCGCCGCGGCCCATCGCGACGCCGACGGTCGCCGCGGCGAGCGCGGGCGCGTCGTTCACGCCGTCGCCCACCATCGCCACCGCGCCATGACGCGCGACCAGCGCCTTCACATGCTCGATCTTCTGCTCGGGCATCAGGCCCGCATCGATCGACGAGATGCCGACCTCGGCCGAGATCGCCTTCGCCGTCGCCGCATTGTCGCCCGTCAGCATCACGACCTCGCAGCCGAGCGCGCGCAGCGCCGACACCGCCTGCGCCGCCTCGGCGCGCGGACGGTCGCTGACGCCGATCGCGCCAAGCGCGCGGCTTCCGTGCACGACCGACATCGCGGTCATCGCGCGCGACTCGACCTCGCGCGCCAGCGCCTCGACGCGCGCATCGGCCGCCAGCGACGCATGCTGCGCGAAGAGCGACGCGCGCCCGACGCCCGCGCGCACGCCGTCGACCGTCGCCTCGACGCCCTTCCCCTTCACGGCTGCGGAATCCTGCGCGAGCGGAACCTCGATGCCGCGCGCACGGGCCGCATCGACGACCGCGCGCGCGATCGGATGGCTCGACGCCTGCTCGACCGCCGCGGCGACGCGCAGCAGCTCCTCCTCGCGCACGCCCTCCATGCAGAGGATCGCGGCGACCTCGGGCCTGCCGCGCGTGATCGTTCCCGTCTTGTCGACCGCGACTGCACGCACGAGCCCGAGCGACTCGAGGTGCATGCCGCCCTTCACAAGCACGCCGCCGCGCGCGGCGCGCGCAAGGCCCGCAAGCACCGCCGCGGGCGTCGAGATCGCGAGCGCGCACGGCGACGCGCCGATCAGCATGCTCATGGCGCGCATGAACGAGGTGCGCCACGCCTCGCCCTCGGGGTACCAGCCCGCGAGCGGCGGCACGACGATCGCAAGCACCGTGGTCACGAGCACCGCAGGCACATACACGCGGGTGAACTTCTCCGCCGCGCGCTCGGCGAGCGACTTGGTCGCATGCGCCTCGCTCACGAGGCGCACCATGCGCGCGACCAGCGTGTCGGCGGCCTTTGCGGTCGCGCGCACCACGAGCGCACCGTCGCCATTCAGCGTGCCCGCGAACACGGGTGAACCTGGCTCCTTGTCGACGGGCATGCTCTCGCCCGTGATCGGGCTCTGGTCGACGCCCGAGCGCCCTTCCGTCACCACGCCGTCGGCCGCGATGCGCTCGCCCGGCCGCACGACCACGATGTCGCCGATCTCGATGCGCTCGGCCGCGATCTCATGCTCGCTGCCGTCGGGGCGCCGTACGCGCGCACGCTTCGGCGCCAGCCGCGCCAGCGCCGTCACCGCGCTGCGCGCGCGGTCGAGCGCCAGGTGCTCAAGCCCGTGTCCAAGCGAGAAGAGGAAGAGAAGCAGCGCGCCTTCGGCGAACTCGCCCACAAGCGCCGCGCCGACCGCGGCCACGACCATCAGGAAGTCGATGTCGAGCCGCCCCTTGCGGAGCTGCCGCAGGCCCGCGACCACGGCCTCCCAGCCACCCGCCGCGTAGGCGATCGCGTAGAGCGCGAGCGCGGGCCACTCGTGGTCCGACCGCGCGAGCAGGTAGCCGCCCACAAGCGCCGCGCCCGCGATCGCAGGCCAGAGCAGCTCGCGGTACGGGCCAAGGCGCACGCTCCACGGCACCACCTTGCCATCGGGGCCCTCATGGCCTTCATGGCCCTCGTGATCGCTCGAATGCGCGGCGTCGCCCGTGTCGTGCACGCGCGCAGACTACAGCAACGGCAAAAACACCGCCGCCCGCGGAGAACGGGCGGCGGCGCGGATGACTCTCGATCGAAGCGCGTCAGAACAGGAGCTGGATCTGGCTGCGCACCACCCACTGGCCGTCGTTGGTGCGGTTCGCGTTGCTGTTGACATCGGACAGCCAGTCGGCGCCCGAGCTGTTGAAGTCGCCGACGGGGTCGAACGCGAAGCCGAAGTCGTTCGACCACTTCAGGTCCTTGTTGCCGCCGATGTACCAGTTCATGCCGACCGTGGCGATGCTGTCGAGCTCGCGCTCGGCCACCCCGCCGCCGCCCGTGCGGTACTTGTCGGTGTCGGTGTTGCCCCACTCGTAGCGAGCGTAGAGCTCGACCTCGTCCGACACGAACACGCCGCCCTGCACGACCACACCGAACTGCTTCAGGTCGTCGGACGATCCGCCGCCGCGCGTCGCGACCTCGCCCGCGAGCTGCACATGGCGGTACACGCCGTACGCGAACAGGTTCGCGCCGCCGAAGTCGTAGGTGAAGTCCGCGGTCACGCCCCACATCGAGTCGGTGGTCGACGCCGACACGGGGCCCTCGTTCGCGGGCCGGATCGACTGACCCATCGCGCCGAAGCCGAGCATCCAGCCCTTCTCCTCGCCGCGGAAGCTCGTCAGGTCGCGGAACTGCTTCCACTGCCCCTGCCCAAGCCACTCGATGCGGCCCGCGAAGGCCCAGTTCGTGGGGTTCGAGTTGAAGCCCGTGGTGTAGCCGCCCGAGAAGCCGCCCGCGTTCGTGGTGGCCGACGAGGTGATGCTCGTCGCGTTCGCGCGCAGGCCGTCGCCGTAGAAGAGCTGGCCGCGCAGCGAGCCGTCGGTGTGCTCGAGCTGCACGCCCTGCGAGAACTTCGTCGAGTAGACATCGTTCACGAGCGACCGCTCGACCGCGAGCTGCGACGAGCTCGACACGAGCTCCTCGCGCAGGAACGGCGCCTTGAACTGGCCCATCTTGAGCAGCGTTCCCTGGCCGAAGTCCTTCTGCACCCAGATGTCCTCGACCGAGCCGACGATGTTTCCGCTCGAGAAGGTCTGATCGCCCGTCGTGAGCGACGCGGGCGCGCGGTTGAACACGGGCTTCACCTCGTAGGTCCAGCTCGGGTCGACCACGAAGCCCGTGAAGGTGAGCTTGGTGCGGCGGTTCTCGAAGCCCCAGACATCGGTCTTGGCATCGGTGCCCGCCGAGTCGGTGTCGCGGTCGTTGAACGCCCAGCGGAACTGGATCTGGCCCTTGATGTTGAGCTTGAAGTCGCCGCTCGGCGACGCGATGAAGAAGCCGCCCTGGTCCTTGTTCCAGCCCGCGGTCGCGCCCGACGACTGCATGCTCGTGCGCGTGTCGGCGTCGGCGAGCACATCGGTCACGATCGCGCGGATCTCGGCGGCGCGCGCCTCGGTGAGCCACTGCTCGCCTCCGGACTCCTGCTCGAGCCTGGCGACCTTGGCGGCAAGCGCCTCGTTCGCCGCGCGGAGTTCGGCGATCTGCGCGGCCATGTCGACGGTGCCGTCGGCCGCCGTGGCGGCGCCGACGATGGAAAGGGTGCTCGCACCCGCGAGCGTGATCAGATCTGTGCTTCGGAACATGGGTTCTCCTGTGTTTGGCTTCGTGATCGAGGCCGCGATCGTGCGGCGAAGCCAAACTAGGAGCGGCGCGCGGTCCCGCGGGCCCTGCGGCGAGTCGCGGAGGCCTTCATGCGTTCTTTACGCTTCCACGCATCCGCGCTGAACGCATTCGGAACCTTCGGTTTGCCTGAGAAACACGCATCCTTCACGCAAGTCTTTACCGATCCTGAACGCTTTTCGAATCCGAAACCATGCATGAACAGTTGCATCCGCGGGATGGTCGGTTTTCTGCCGCAATCGCGTGATTGTTCATGTCGCGTTCAGTCTCGGCAAGGATCGCCTTCACGAGTCCTGAATGCACTTGAACGGCCCATGAATCGCCGCGAACCTCCGCGTTCGAAAGGACCCCCGCCCGCATGAACCTCCGCTCCATGAACACCATCGGCCTCGCGCTCGCGACCGCCCATCTCCTCGCCCTCGGATGCGCGTCGACGCAGAAGAGCACGCTGCCTGCGGTCGAGCGATACCCCGCGATCGTGCAGACCGAGATGACCTGCCCGATCACGGGCGAGCCCGTCACGGCCTGCGACGACGCCGCGTTCTTCGAGAGCTTTCCCGTCTACTGCAAGGGACGCGAGAACGCGCGCCAGTTCGCGTCGCTCGAGATGAAGCAGCGCGCGCGCCTCGGCGCCGACCAGGTGCTGCCGCAGAAGGGCATCGCGAACCGAACCTGCCCGCTCACGGGCGAGCCGCTCACCGCGGCCGCGATGCCCGTCGTGTACGAGGGCCAGGTGATCGGCTTCGCAAGCGCGGCCGACGCGAACCAGTTCCGCTCGCTCAAGGCCGAGAAGAAGGCGAAGTGCATCGAGGCGTGGCGCAGCGAGTCCGAGGCCTGACGCCGAGGGTCAGTCGTTCCTGATCTCGACCTGCGTACGCGGCACATCCTGCGTCACGGTCGCCTCGAGGCTCTTCAGCACGATCTCGTCCTCGAGTTCGGTCGGAATGCGCACGGCGATGTGGAGCGCGCGGCCCGAGCCGCCCTTGCGAACGCCGACGATCTTGCAGCGCATGCGACGCAGCGCCTCGCAGGCGATGAGCTCCGCGCGCGCCGCATCGCCGCCGAGCGGCACACGCACGCGGATGCGCGAGGGGCGCGAGCCGTTCAGCCACCAGATCACGAGCCACGAGGCGACGGCGAAGACGATCGCGGTGACGAACTGGCCGAGCCCGCAAGCGAGGCCGATCACGAGGACGAGGATCGCCTTGCCCGTGAGCTGCGGGGTGCGCAGCACCGTGCGGAACCGCACGAGCCCGCCCACGCCGAAGATCACGAACGCCATCGCCTGATCGACGAGGACGAGCGAGGCGATGATCGCGCCGATCATGCCGAGGAGGACGAGCGTGCGGCGCTCGTCCTCGCCGTCGAGCGCGGCCCGACGCCGATGCGCGCGCGGGTGCCAGGCGATGAGCGAGGCGATCGCGACCGACAGCGCGATCGCCGCGACGGCCTCGAGCCAGTTCTGCCAGTTCGCGAACTGCCCGACCGCGTGCGTGAGGCGCTCGCCCGCCGTGTCCTTCAGGCTGCGCGGCAGGATCTCGGCGACGAGATCCGCGGCGGCGGCGTTCGACGCGGCGAGGAGCGCGAGCATGGCGGGCATGGCTTGCAAGGCGAGACGCGGCATGGCTGGCATATCGGCGAATGTGCGCATGGCTCCGCAGGCCGCAAGCGCCGTGAGCCGAGTTCGTCGCAATTCCCGCGAACGGCACGAGGCGACGGGCATGTGCGCGCGGGCGCCTGCGGGCCGCGCGGCTTGGTGGCTCCGCGGCTTGCGCGCGCCAAGGCGCCCAACCATCGAGACTTCCACTGTTTCTCGCGGCCGCGCGAGCGTGCCGGCCGCACGCCCGCACGCCTAGCGGCGGCGGCGCGTGCCCATGACCGAGGGCACATTCAGCGTGCGCTGCTGCGGCTGCGCCTGCGGCGCGCCCTGCGGCTTGGCCTGCCCCTCGGCGACGCGGCGGAACTGCTCGTTGATGCGCACGACCGAGGCGCGCACATTCGCGACCTTCTCGGCGTCGAGGCCCTGCATGATCGCGCTCGCCATCGCGTTCGCGACATCGAACGGCCCGAAGCCGAGCTCGCCCTTCTCGATGTCGATGCGCACATCGGTCGCGCCGAGGTCGGAGAGCATGCACAGCGCGGTCATGGTCTCGGAGTCCTCGAAGCCGTGGCCTTCCTTCATGCGGATGCCGAGGAAACGGCCCGCGGTGATGAAGACGGGCTCGTTGACGCCCTTCAGCGAGCTCACCGTCTGCGCGACCTTGAGCATGGTCTCGCGCGGCTGGCGCACGATGGCGAGCTCCTGGCCGTTCACGCGGATCTTGCGGCGGAACGCGTTGCACGCGGCGGCGATGAACGCCGTGCCCGTGTTGATCGCGGTGAAGCCGAACGCCGACTCGCGGCCCTGCGACGCGTCGGTCTCGGTCTCCTCGACCACCGATGCCGTGGCGCCGTCGACCCAGAAGTTCTTCACGCCGACCGAAGCCAGCGACTGCAGGCCCGCCTGCACGACGGGGTCGTTCGGCGTCTTGCCCTCGCTCACGAGCTGCGCCACCGCATCGGCCGCGGCATGCGGGATCGGGCGGTCGGCCGAGATGCGAGGAAGCAGCAGGTTCATGAAGTCCGCGAAGGCCTTCTTCTCGACATCGCGGGTCAGCACATACTGGCCGTTCATCCGGATCGCGCTCATGGTTTCCTCGCAGTCGAAGCCTTCGGTGGGTGCCGCCATCGCGGCGGGGCGACGATGGTAGCACGACCGACCCGCGAAACAGCGGCGATTTCGCGCCTCCCCGCGCGGGCGCGCAAGCCCTTACCATCGGCGCATGGCCTCGAACGCCGCTCCGCTTGTCGGCATCATCATGGGCTCGCAGTCCGACTGGGAGACCATGCAGCACGCCGCGACCACGCTTGAATCGCTCGGCATCGCGCACGAGTGCCGCGTGGTCTCGGCCCACCGTACTCCTGACCTGCTGTTCGAGTACGCGTCTTCGGCGCGCGCGCGCGGCCTGAAGGTCGTGATCGCGGGCGCGGGCGGCGCGGCGCACCTGCCCGGCATGTGCGCGTCGAAGACCGATCTTCCCGTCTTCGGCGTGCCCGTCGAGTCGAAGACGCTGAAGGGCGTCGACTCGCTGCTCTCGATCGTGCAGATGCCCGCAGGGGTTCCCGTCGGAACGCTGGCGATCGGGCGCGCGGGCGCGGTGAACGCGGCGCTGCTCGCGGCAAGCGTGCTGTCGCATCTCGACGCAGGCGTGGCGGAACGGCTCGCCGCGTTCCGCGCGAAGCAGACGGCCGATGTGCTCGCGCGGCCCATTCCCGGATCGACGCAGGGCGGACCAACACCTTCGGGAGCCGAGGCGCCGTGAGCAGCGACGCGACGCGCATCGGCGTGCTCGGCGGCGGCCAGCTCGGCCAGATGCTTGGGCTCGCGGCGATTCCGCTCGGGCTCGAGTGCGTCTTCTACGACCCCGCGCCCGCGTCGCCCGCGCGCATGGTGGGCAGGCATGAGTGCGCCGCCTGGGACGACCACGACGCGCTCGCGCGCTTCGCCGATGCGGTCGATGTGGTCACCTTCGAGTTCGAGAATGTTCCTGCGGCGAGCCTCGAATTCCTTGCGGCGCGCAAGCCCGTGCGCCCAGGCGTACGCTCGCTCGAGCTCACCTGCGACCGCGTGCGCGAGAAGGAGTTCCTGCGCTCGGTCGGCGTGCCCGTGCAGCCGTTCGCGGCGCTTGCGAGCGCGCAGGACCTCGACCTGGCACTCGCGACCGTCGGCCCGCACGGCGTCCTGAAGACGCGCACGCTCGGCTACGACGGCAAGGGCCAGCGCGTGGTGAAGTCGGCCGAGGAACTCGCGCCCGCATGGGACGCGCTCGGCCGCGCGCCCTGCATCTCCGAGGCGTTCGTCCCCTTCGACCGCGAGGTCTCGGTGGTGGCGGCGCGCGCGCTCGACGGTTCGACCGCCGTGTATCCGCTCGTCGAGAACCTGCACACGCGCGGGATCCTGTTCCGTTCGGTGGCGCCCGCGCGCGTGCCCGACGCGCTTGCCGACGCGGCGCGCGCGCATGCGCGGCGCGTGCTCGACGGGCTCGGCCATGTCGGCACGCTCGCGCTCGAGATGTTCGTCGCCGACGGCACGCTGATCGCGAACGAGATCGCGCCGCGCGTCCACAACTCGGGCCACTGGACGATTCGAGGCGCGCGCACAAGCCAGTTCGAGAACCACATGCGCGCCGTCGCGGGCCTGCCGCTCGGCGACACCTCGATGGACGGCCCCGCCGCGATGATCAACCTGATCGGCGGCCTGCCCGCCACGCGCGAGATCCTGGCGATCGAAGGCGCCAGCGCGCAGCTCTATGGCAAGGAGCCGCGCGACGGCCGCAAGGTCGGCCACATCAACCTCGTCGCGCGCACGCGCGACGAGCTCGACCGCGCGCTTGCCGACGCCGAAGCGCTCGCGCGCCGAGTGAACAGGCTCAGTTGATGCGACACGAGACCCCGATGCGAACGCCCACCGCCGCCATTTCCTGCATTTTCCTCGCGCTCGTCCCCGCACTCGCTCCCGCGGGCTGCACGAGCGCGCCCGAGATCCCCGCCGCGGCCAGCGCCGCCAAGCGGCCGCTCGTCGTCGGCTTCTGGACGAGCGAACTCGACGGCACGACGCTCGATGTGCGCGAGGACGGCAGCTTCATCGTGGCGCGCGCCGCGCGCGGCGCGGAGCCTGCGGCCACGGTGCCCGGCGCATGGCGCATGGATGGAACGCGCTTCGTCGTGCGCAATGCCGACGGCGCCGCCTCGTGCGCGGGCGTCGACGGCGTGTACGAGGCGGAGGTGGTGCGGGACACCGTGCGCTTCACGCTTGTCGACGACGACTGCCTTCCGCGCGAGACGCACATGGCGTGGCCATGGAAGCGCGACACGCGTCGCTGAACGCAGACAATGAACAGGGCCCCGCGCGATGCGGGGCCCTGAAGCGATGTTGCGAAGTTCCGTCGTGCCGCCGCGGCTCAGCTCGCCTCGGCGCGCGGGTGCGACTTGTCGTAGTCGGCCCGCATCTTGTTCTGCGCCAGGTGCGTGTAGACCTGCGTCGACGACAGCGACTGGTGGCCGAGCAGCTCCTGCACCGCGCGGAGGTCCGCACCGTTGTTCAGGAGGTGCGTCGCGAAGCTGTGGCGGATCGTGTGCGGGCTGATGTCGGGATCGAGGCCGACCTTGACGAGGTACTTGGCGACCTTGCGGCGCACCGAGCGGCTCGAGAGGCGCGAACCGTGCTTGTTCACGAAGAGCGGCGACTCGGGACCCGACTTGAGCCCCGCGGCGCGCATCTCTGCGTCGAGCATGTCGAGGTAGTGGCGCAGGCTCTTGAGCGCGTGCGCGCCGAGCGGCACCAGGCGCTCGCGGCGGCCCTTGCCGCGGATCACGATGCACTCGTTGGTCTCGTTCAGGTCGCCGCGGTTGATCGCGACCACCTCGCTTACGCGGATGCCCGTCGAGTACAGCGTCTCGAGGATCGCGCGGTCGCGCGCACCGAGCAGATCGGTGTCGTCGGGCGCCGAGAGCAGGCGCTCGACCTCGTCGACCGTGATCGCCTTGGGCAGGCGGCGGGCCTGCTTCGGCGTGCGGATCAGGGTCATCGGGTTCGACGCGGTGAAGCCGCGCTTCTCGAGCCACTTGTGGAAGCTGCGCAGCGTGGCGATCTTGCGCGCCATCGTCGCGGGCGAGTAGTTCTGCTCGGCGAGCTTGGCGAGGAAGCCGCGGATGCGCTCGACATCGCACGAGAGGATCGAGCCCGTGATCGACGCGGGCACGGCCTTCTTCGCGATCGACGCGTCGAGGGCGACCTGCTCGGCCTTCATGTCGAGGCGGGTCTTGAGCTCGCCCTCGAGGAACTCGACGAACTGCCGCAGGTCGAGGCCATAGCACCGCGAGGTGTATGGGCTGAACGCGCGCTCATCGATGAGGTACGACAGGAAGCGGTCGACGATGGGGAGATTCTCGTTCATGGCTGTGTCTCGTTTTCTGTGCCGGGCCTCGTTGCCTTGCGGCGCCGCGCGGCGCGGACGAAATCGGTGGTCTGTCGTGAGGTTCGCGGTCCTTGGTCCGCTGATCGGCTATCGGTCTGAATGCCTCGCTGGTTCAGCGTTTTTTTCGGCCATCGGGGCTCTTTCGCTCCCGACTTTTTCGGCCACTCGTTTCGGGTGCCCTTGGCACGCTCGCGCCGCACGGACGCCGAAACCCCGTTTGTCAGTCCTTCGTGGGGACTTTCTCGGCCCTTCCATTCGGAAGCGGCACCCCGAGGCGGGCCGCTTCCTGCTCGAGCAGATCCCGCACGAGCACATACGCGCCGAAGCGCGAGAAGAGATCGATGCGGACCTCGTACGCCCTGGTTCCCATCGCGCTGTCGGGAGCCGCGCGGCCGTCCGAGTAGCGCTCAAGCTCGATGAGCGTCTCGTGGCTGCGCGCGTCGAACAGGCGCGATGCCTGCGACAGCTCCGCGCGGACGGCGCCCTGCGCGCCCCCTGCCGACTCCGCGGTCGGCATCGTGAGTTCCTTCAGGTCAAGCGGCTTGCGGTCGGCGCCATCGCCAGCGGACAGCACCTCGATCGCCGCCCCGAACCTCAATGGCTTGTACGGGTCCCATTCCGTCACGGTGCCGAGGACGAGCCCGTCCGCCTGCAGCGTGCGCATCAGAGTGTAGGCCTGCTGCAGGTCGCGCACGCCGTTCATCCCAAGCGAACGCATCGCGGCCAGCGTGCGGTTGAGCGGCAGGCAACGCAGGCCTTCGACGAGCTCGATCTCGGCGATGAACTGGTCGGCCACGCTGCTGCCGTCGACGGTCGAGACGCCCGACTCGTTCGAGAAGGGCACGACCGCCCAGACCCGCTCGGTTTCATACGGAGCCTGCAGCGTGATCGGCTGGCGCAGCACGGGCTGGCAGCCCACACCTGCCATCGCTCCCGAGCAGGCAAGCACAAGGACAGGCAGAAGGCGCGCCAGACGGCGCAGTTTCGACGAGCGCGGGCAAAGCGATCCCATGGTGGGGATATCGGCCGCAATCGCCGTGCCAGTGCAGGGAAGGTCGCCTAGCGGTCGTCGGTGGCGCTGCCCGCGCCCGCGCGCAGGAACTCAGGAGCCGCGGGGGTCGCAGGCGCAGGGGTCGCCGCTGGCGAACCCTCGGTGGTGGCTGCACGGCGCTTCGGTGCATTTGCGGCGATCGTGCCGCCTTCTGTCGCCTTTGCAGATCCATCTGTCGCGATCGACCAGATGTTCTCGACGCCGTTCCGATTCGACACGAAGTAGACGCGCCCGTCGCCGCCCCAGGACGGCTGCATGTTGCGGAAGCGGCTGTTGGTCAGACCGACCCTGCCGGTTCCGTCGGCGTTCACCACCCAGATGTCCGACTGCTCGGGCCACTCGCTGTCGGGCGAGGGGTTCACGACCGTGGTGAACACGATGCGCGTGCCGTCGGGCGACCAGTTGGGCTGAAGCACCGCGGCGTTCTTCGAGCTGACCACCTCGGTCGGGTTCATGCCTTCGCCACGCACGATGTCGATGGTCCACACGCCGTACAGGCGCGAACCGCGCTGACGCGCGCGCTGGAACAGAATCGAGTCCTTCTCGGCGGCGGGCGACCATCGCGGCAGGAAGCCCTCGCACACGAAGGTCCGCACGCCTGGCGCGGTGCTGTCGACGATCCAGATCTCCCAGGTGCCCGTGCGGCCGTTCTTCCGAGAGAAGGCGAGGCGCTTTCCATCGGGCGCCCAGGTCGGCTGGACTTCCTCGTCGGAGTCGCTCGTGAGCTGCGTCGGCGCACCGCCCGTGAAGGGCATGACGAAGATGTCCCAGTTGCCGTTGCGATTCGAGGCGAATGCGACCATCGACCCGTCGGGCGAGATCGCAGGCATGAGGTCGTCGCTTGGGTCGGTGGTGAGCTGCGTCACCGTGCGGCCGTCGACCGACTTGCGGTAGACATCGAAGGTCGGCCGGTGCTGCGTCGAGGCAAACACCATGAACTTGCCCGTTCTGTCGACATCTGGCGCGTAGTCGCCGCCTTCGGTCGCGAAACTGACCTGCGCCAGGTTTCCGCCGCCTTCGGTCAGGCCGTTGTCGGCCGCCTTGCGGACATCGCCGTAGGCCCCGCCGAGGAGGCTGCCGCGCCGTGGGGCGATCGCAGCATCCTGCGAGGGCGCGCCGCCGACATCCTCAAGCGACATCGAGCTGTTGGCCGTCGACTGCGAACTGCCCGCGGCGCCTGCGGTCGAGACGGGCGTGGATGAGGCGGCGACGGTGGTTCGCTTCGGAACGGCCGCCGCATCGCGCGTGCCGAAGGTCGCGTCCGACAGGTTGCGGACGGACGAGCACCCCGCCGCCGAAAGAGCGGCGAACGCAAGCGCGAGGCTGGCAGCGGACACGATTGAACCGAGGCGATTCGACGCGGGCATGGTGCGACTCCTGCGGCCGAAACCGCACCGTGCTATCGGCGCATCGCTCGGGATGGTTGAACGGCGGCGCCGCCTTTCGGGCCGCGGCGGGGAAGAACCTGTCCGAAACGCGCGGAAACAGCCGCGATTCCGCCCGCGTAGCGTCGAAAAACGGGCCATTCGGCTACCATGCTTCCCCTTCGCGATTGCGTAGCTCAGTCGGTAGAGCAGCGGCCTTTTAAGCCGTAGGTCCTGGGTTCAAATCCCAGCGCAATCAGTCGCCGCAACCCTGCGGCGCGCGAAGGCAGCTTCCCCACCGCGCACCGTCTCGCCTCCGCATGCTCGTTCTACACGCTGTCTGGACTCGCGAACGGCTCCATTTCTGGGCCGAGGACTCCACGCTCCTCGAGGGTGCGCTTGCGATCGTGAGGGGAACCGCTGCCGACGGCGCCGCCACGGCGCAGAAACAGCCCGAGGCAGGCCACGCACCCGCGCATGCGTTCGCGTGCGATGCGTCGCGGCTTCGCGCTGCGCTCGTCTCGTCGAGCCTGCTTGCGGGCGACGACCTCGCCGCCGAGCATGTGCCGCTCAAGCTCTCGCTACCCGCGACGACCTCGGAGTCGGGCACGGCCCCGCTTCCAAGCGACCGGCTTGCCAACGCGCTCGGTCTGACCGACGAGCCGATCGCGCATCTGTCGATGGTCGATGTGCCCGCGCTCGCGGTCGACTCGCCCGCGGCGCTGCGGTTCCTGCTCGCACCGATCGACCCCGAGCTTCCGCTGGCCGAAGGCCTGCTCGCGGGACATGACCTCGAGTTCTGGCGCTCGGTCGGGCAACTTGCCGCGGACCTGCTCGCCGACCAGCGCGTGGTGCCGTCGCTCATCCAGGAGAAGTCGGGGCGTTTCCGCGCCGTGTGGCAGCCGTGGCTCGCCGACGGCAGCGCCGCATCGCGCCTGGTCTCGCTGCTTGGCACGATTCCCGCGAGCGCGCGCTGCGTCGACGACGAACTGCGCGCGCAGCCGTGGGCGGTGCTCGAGAGCGCGCTGCTCGGGCTCGTCGACAGCGAGACCCGCCGCGTGCTCGAAGCGGAGAACTTCGGCGAGGCGATCGAGGACCGCGATCCGACGGCGGACCCGCATGTCGCGTGGCTCACGGGCCTCCTCGGCCGGGACGACTCGGTGAAGGGCCTGAAGGCGTCCGACACATACCTCATGCGCGGTGCGCGCCAGTGGCTCTCGTCGCTCGACGCGGCCAGCGAGTCGCGCTTCGTCAAGCTCTCGTTCGAGCTCGAGGAGCCCGACCCCGCGGCGTTCGGTGCCGACGACGAGCTCGGCCGCAACGCGACCTGGCCGCTTCGCTTCAAGCTGATCACCAACGACGACCCGCCCGTCGTGATCGACGCCGAACAGATCTGGTCGCAGGGCCGCGACAGCATGAAGGGCCTGCTCGCGCGCTTCGGCGGCGAGAACGAGTCGGCGGGCGACATCCTGCTCGCCGAGCTCGCGCGCGCCGCGCGCATCTGGCCGCGCATCGAGAAGTCGCTCGAGGATTCGGCGCCCGTCGGCCTGACGCTGACCACGAACGAGGCCTACGCCTTCCTGCGCGACTTCTGCCTGATCCTGCGCGAGGCGGGCTTCGATGTGCGCTTCCCGAGTTGGTTCGGCCAGGCGACGAGCCGCCTCGGCGCGCGGCTCGTGATCGACTCGGGTTCGCTCCCCGTCGGCTCGGGCGGCGGCCCTGGCGCCGACGGCGAGGCGGGCCACCTCGGGCTGCACAGCCTGGTGAACTACTCGTGGAAGATCGCGCTCGGCGACCAGTCGCTCTCGATCGAGGCGTTCCAGAAGCTCGCCGCGCAGGGCTCGCCGCTTCTTCATGTGAACGGACAGTGGGTCGAGATCCGGCCCGACGACCTGCACGGCGCGGTGCGCTTCCTGAAGGAACACCCGGGCGGACAGATGACCGTGATGCAGGCGATCCGCCTCGGCAACGGCATCGATGGTGCCGACGGCGGACTCCCGATCCTCGGTCTCGACGCCAACGGTTGGGTCGCCGAACTCCTCAGCTTCAAGGGCGACGAGGCGTTCAGCATCGTCGAGCAGCCTGAGCGCTTCCAGGGCACGCTGCGCCCGTACCAGCAGCAGGGCCTGTCGTGGCTCGCGTTCCTCGACCGCTTCGGCCTCGGCGGCTGCCTGGCCGACGACATGGGCCTCGGCAAGACCGTGCAGCTCATCGCGCTCCTGCAGCACGAGCGCGAGAAGGCGCAGGGCCGCGTCGTCGGACCGACGCTTCTCGTCTGCCCGATGTCGGTCGTCGGCAACTGGAACCGCGAGCTCCACCGCTTCGCGCCCGAGCTTGTCGTGCATGTCCACCACGGACTCGAGCGCCCGCAGGGCGAGAAGTTCGTCGAGACCTCGCTCGCGGCCGACATCGTGGTCACGACCTACGCGCTTGTCGTGCGCGACAAGGACAGCATGGAGCGCGTCCACTGGCGCCGCGTCGTGCTCGACGAGGCGCAGCACATCAAGAATCCTCCGACGAAGCAGACCGCGTCGATCCGCGCGCTGCGCACGAGCCACCGCATCGCGCTCCTGCAGCACGAGCGCGAGAAGGCGCAGGGCCGCGTCGTCGGACCGACGCT
>JAJTGK010000036.1 GCA_021297815.1 Planctomycetaceae bacterium | reverse complement strand
CTGCTCGACCAGACGCTGGTCGCGGGCGTCGGAAACATCTACGCCGACGAGTCTCTGTTCGCGGCGGGCATCGATCCGCGGTCGGTCGCGCGCACCCTGGCCGCGCCAACGGTCAACCGGCTCGCCCGCGAGGTGCGGCGCATCCTCGGCCGCGCCGTCGAGGCGGGCGGGTCCACTCTGCGCGACTACCGCGACGCCTTCGGCAACCCCGGAGGCGCGGTCCAGGAGCACCGGGTCTACGGTCGCGGCGGTGAACCCTGCCTCGGTTGCGGCAACCCGCTTGAGCAGATCCAGCTGCAGGCCCGAACGACGGTCTTCTGCCGCCGCTGCCAGCACTTATCCACATGATGCGCGTGGGTTGGGAGCAACACGCGGCGGGGGTGGCTGCACGATCAAGGATCCCCGCTGGACGCCGTGTTATCGAGTCGATTCAACCCATCGAATGGCGTGTTCTCGGTAGGGGAACCGTGAGGGATCCACGAACAGAGGGTAAGGAAAGATATCTCTCTCTTCTTAGTAAGAGACCCTGTTCATCTGTGCAAAACCGCGGAACAACCATGGTAAGTATGCATGTGGAATAGACTTGCACCACAAGCCCCGTGTGCATCAACTTCCATCTGTCTGTCGCGGGCATCGACCTAGGGAACTATCCCTGCGCCAGCGGTACCTGCCACACCTGATCACCAGCCGAAAGACAGGTCTTTCGTCACGCGCCACCTCGTGGGCATCGACACATCCCAACAGGATTTCCACAGAGCTGCGACCGCGATTCGGAGGTGGTTATCCGAGAGGACCCCGAGGCAACACCCCGCCTTCGGCCACCTCAGCGTCCCGACCGCTCGAGCAGGTCCTGCTCGATCGACCCCAGCTCCGCCTGCATCTTGGTGTCGGCGTTCGCCTTGCCCTCGATGGTGCGCACGGCGTGCATGACCGTCGTGTGGTCCCGCCCGCCGAAGTAGCCGCCGATCTCCTCGAGCGAGAAGCGGGTGTGCTTGCGGGCGAGGTACATGCACACCTGCCGCGGCATGGCGATCGACTTGTGCCGACGCTTCGAGAGAAGGTCGGTGAGCTTGACATCGTAGTAGCGCGTCACGCTGTCGATGATCGCCTGCAGGCTGGGGGCATTGCCGCTGCGCGACGGACCCTCGCCGTCGATCGCCTGGCGGGCGACTTCGAGCGTGATCGGAAGACCCATCGCCATCGCGTAGCCGCGCACGCGGGTGAGCGCACCCTCGAGCTCGCGGATGTTCGTATCGACCTTCGCCGCGATGTACGCGGGAACATCGTCGGGAATCTGCATGCCGTGCAGCTCGGCCTTCGTCTTCAGGATCGACACGCGCGTCTCGTAGCACGGACGCTCGATGCGGGCGACCATGCCCGCCGAGAAGCGGCTGGTCAGTCGCTCCTCGAGGTCGGGGATGTCGCTAGGTGCGGCGTCCGAACTCAGGATGATCTGCTTTCCGAGCTGGTAGAGCGCATTGAAGGTGTGGAAGAACTCCTCCTGCGTCTGCTCGTGCTTCGAGAGGAAGTGGATGTCGTCGATCACCAGCACATCGGCCGTGCGGAAGCGGTTGCGGAAGTCGGTCATGCGGCCCGCCTTCACGGCCTCGTGGAAGAGGTCCATGAACGCGCTGCACGAGAGATAGCAGAGCTTGAGCGACGGCTGCGCCTTGAGGAGCGCGTCGCACATCGCGTGCAGCAGGTGCGTCTTGCCGAGCCCGACGCCGCTGTGGATGAAGAACGGGTTGTACGCGCGCGCGGGCTTCGCCACGACCGCCTGCGCCGCGGCGTGCGCGAGCCGGTTGCCCGGGCCGACGATGAACGACCCGAAGGTGTAGTCGGGGCTGAGCAGCATCTGCTCGTCGAGCCACGCGGGCCGCTCGGCCGATTCGGCGTCGGACGCGGCGGGCAGCGTGCCCTTCGCCTCGAACCTCGCCTCGTCCTCGGGGCTCACGAAGCGCACGACGAGCAGGCGGCCCGTCACATTCTGCGCCGCTTCGGTGAAGTAGGTGCCGCCGAGGCGCTGCAGGTAGCGCAGCTGCACGGGTTCGCGCACCACGAGGCGAAGCACGCCGTCCTTGATCTGCGACGGCTCGATGTCGTCGAACCAGTGGCGGCAGATCTCGGAGTGGTGCTTCCGCAGGTATCCGATGAGCGCTTCACGGAAGCCTGGCTCGATGTCCTTCATGAAATCTCCCGACGCACGGCTTCGCGCCGTCGATGCTTCGACGCTGTTCCGCCGCGGCTCGCGCCGCGCAAGTTGAAGGCCCCGCTGGCAGGCCTGAGGGTCTTTGAAGTTGGTCCGCACCGTCCCACCGGTGCGGACCGCCCACGCAAGGGGGCGGACGATAGAGGCGCGTGCGCGGAGCGTCAACACTCTCGGCGCGAACCGCGCTCACGCCTCAGGAAGCGCGATCGTCGGCGCGACGAGTCGGAAAATCGATCTCAGGAAGCGTCTTGACTTTCGCCCGCGTCCGTGCTCGGAGCCGCAGGGTCGCCGCCCTCGCGCTCGACATGTGCGGGCGTTTCGGAGCCGCGCTGCGCCGCCTCGGCGGCCGCGAGCTGCCGCTCGTAGCGCGCGCGGTTCGTGCGGTGGTCCATGAGCAGATGGATGCGCTGGAAGTCGTCGCCCGCGAGTTCCTGCAGCCGCTCGCGCGCGTAATGGATCGTCGTGCGGCGCGACGCGTGGACGAGCACGACATGCTCGGCCTTCCACACCTTGAGGAGCCGCACGATGTCGTCGACATGCAGGTGCATGCCCGTGCGTGCGCGCTCGTTGTGGTCGGGCTCGTAGAAGGTGCACTCGGCGATCACGATGCGCGCCTCGGCGAACTCGTCGCGCCCGAGGAAGTCGCCTGGCGCGGTGTCGCCTGTGTAGGCGACCAGCGGAATCTCCATGCGGCGCGTGATCTCGACGCCCTTCTCGCGGAGTTCGCGCAGCTTTTCCTGCGGCATGTCGCGGAACTCGTCACGCAGCTTGCTGCGGCGCTCGAGGGCGGCGAAGCCGAGGCTCGGCACCGTGTGCTTGGTGGCGATCGCGCGCAGGAGGATGTTCGGCTTGATGTCGAGGTCGGCGTCGGGCGCGAGCGCGACGAACTCATACGGGGTCCGCTGGCGTTCGAGCGGCTCCCACGAACGCATCATGGCGCGCAGATGCGGCTCGATCTCGGGGTGGCACACGCAGCGGCCGACGGGCACGCGCGGCTTGCCGTCGGCGCGGTCGGGCATGTGCGTCTCGCCGCCGATCTTCTGGAAGTAGCGCTGGCTGAACCAGTAGGGCAGGCCGCCGATGTGGTCCATGTGCGCGTGGGTGAGCGCGACGATGGGCGAGCTGAGCGACGCGCGCGTGCACTGGCCCATGTCGAAGACAAGGTCGAGCTCGGGCACCTGGATGACGGTCTGCTCGCCGGCGACGCTGATTCCCTGCACGCGGTACGGCGGGAGATGGAGGAAGCCGAGCTGGCCCTCGCGGGCGGGGGGGCTTGGAAGCACTGCGGAACTCCTTGGGCAGCGCTTTCACGCGGCCTTGGCGAATGGGGAGGCAAAGAGTAGCGCCCGCCGCATGGCGGCGCAACGAGTTCGGTCTGTGCCGACGATGAGGTCTGCGCGGTGCGGAAGGAGGCGTGGCGGCGCCTGCCGCGCGGCTTGGGCGAATTCGGCCGACGCGACGCCCGATAGAACGGGCATGGACGATTCCAGCGCCCGCCGCAGCCTTGGCGAGCCGTCGCTTCGCAGCACCTTCTCCGACGATCCGGAGATGCGCGAGCTCGTCGACTACTTCGTCGGCGACCTCGAGCGGCGCATGCATGCCCTGCGCGCCGCGCTCGACGCGTGCGATGCGGCGCGCCTGCACACGCTGGCGCACCAGCTCTCGGGAAGCGCGGGCGGTTACGGATTCGCGCCGATCGGCGATGCGGCGAAGCGCCTCGAGGAGCATGTTCGCTCGATGCGTGCCGACGACGGACTTGCCGAGGAGGCCGCCGTCTCGGTGGTCCGCGAGAAGGCCGAGGACCTGATCTCGACCTGCCGCCGCGCGATCCGCACGGGAGACGACGCGTGAATCTCTCCGCGTTCATGCCCGAGTTCCGTTCGCGCACGCCGCGTGTCCTCGTGATCGACGACAGCGAGCTGATCCATCGCCTGCTGCGCACAAGGCTGCAGCTCGAGCAGATGGAGATCCACTGCGCGGCCGACGCGAAGGCGGGTCATGAGCTCGCGCGCACGCTGCAGCCCGAGGTGATCCTGCTCGACATCGACCTTGACGGGACGGACGGCTTCGAGCTTCTCGCCCGGCTGAAGGAGGATGCCGCGACGCACGACATCGCGGTGATCTTCATCAGCGCCAACTGCGAGACGATGGACCGCGTGCGCTGCCTCGACCTCGGCGCGATCGACTTCATCGCGAAGCCGTTCGAGATCGCGGAGCTCAAGGCGCGCCTGCGCTCGGCGATCCGCATCCAGACGCTGCTGCGCATGCTTGCGCAGCGCGCGCAGCTCGACGGCCTGACGGCGCTGTGGAACCGCTCGTACTTCGAGCAGCGGCTGAACGCGGAGTTCAGCGAGGCGCGCAGGCACGGGCGCGCGCTGTCG
Organism: Planctomycetaceae bacterium; assembly: GCA_021297815.1. Taxonomy (GTDB): domain Bacteria; phylum Planctomycetota; class Phycisphaerae; order Phycisphaerales; family SM1A02; genus QWPT01. The sequence continues at coordinate 32,772 of JAJTGK010000036.1, read as the reverse complement.
CTCGTGATGTGCGACATCGACCACTTCAAGAGCGTGAACGACCGCTACGGCCATCCGTTCGGCGACGAGGTCCTGGCGCAGTTCGCGCAGATCCTCGGCACGAGCCGCGCAAGCGATGTGCCGTGCCGCTACGGCGGCGAGGAGTTCGGGATCATCCTGCCGAACACGGTGCTGGCCGAGGCCACCGAGGTCGCCGAGCGCATCCGCGCGGCGTTCGAGGCGCATCGCTGGCGGCGCTACCCCGACCTTGTGCTCACCGCGAGCTTCGGCATCGCCGAGGTCACCAACATGCTGCACCTCACGGGCGAACCGACGAAGGACCTGCTGGTGTCGCGCGCCGACCAGGCGCTCTACGCCGCGAAGCGCGCGGGTCGCAACCGCGTGTCGAACGAGCCGCTGCCGATGGTCGCGTGACGCCCGCGCGGGCTGCCGTGCGTGGTTCCGCACCTGCGACGATCGGTGCGGGCGCCACTATCGAGCCCTGCCCGCACATGGCACAATCACGGCGTGCCGAACCTTCTCGACAGGGCCATCTGCATCCGCCAGTGGGACTGGTCGGAGACGAGCCAGACCGTGAGCCTCTTCACGCGTGGCCACGGGATCCTGCGTGGACTCGCCAAGGGCGCGCGGCGCGAGCGCGGGAGCTTCTGCGGCGGCATCGAGCTGCTCGCGCACGGCGAGATCGTGGCGGTGACCAAGCCTGGCCGCGAGCTGCAGACGCTGACGCAGTGGACATTGCTCCAGATCTTCCGCAGGCCGCACGACGAGCTCGAGACGAACCTCTACGCGCTCTCGATGGCGGAGCTCGTGCACAGGTTCCTGCCGCCCGATGCGCCGCACGAGGCGCTCTTCGACGCGCTGCTCCAGTCGCTCGAGACGCTCGAGGAGGGCGAGCGACCCGCGCCTGAATTCCTGCGGTTCTTCCACACGCTGCTGCGCGAGACGGGTCATGAGCCGCGCGTCGAGATCGGCGAGATCCCGCACGGGCGGCTCGCGTTCGACCCCGCGGAAGGCGGAGTCGTCGACGCCGCCGAGCACCCGAGGGCCTGGCGCATGCGCGCCGAGACGGCGCTCGTGCTCGGGCATGTGGCGCGCGGCGAACCACCCGAGTTCTGCGACCCCGACGCCGTCGACCGCGCGAACCGCCTGCTGACCGCGTACGCGCGAACGATCGTCGGCGAGCAGCTGCTGTCGCTCCTCCTCGCGACCGAGCCGCGTCGGGTGCGCCGCGCCGAAGGGGCGTGATAACGCACGGACGGGGCGTGTGTGATTGCCCCGATTCGCGGCCGACCGCACGCGAACGCTCAAAACACGCCATGCAAGGGCCGATCCAAGGGAACAGGAGTCTCCTTGATGCAGCACGCCTCCATCGAACGCGTCCTCGCGGCGCCGAACCTGCCGACATTGCCGGCCGTGGCGGTGCGCGTGCTCGAGCTGACCTCGCGGCCCGAGGTGTCGCTGCGCGAGCTCGCATCGGTCATCGAGAACGACCCTGCGATCGCCTCGAAGGTGCTGCGCACCGTGAACTCGAGCTTCTACGGCCTGACCCGCAAGTGCGGCTCGATCCAGCAGGCGCTCGCGTTTCTCGGCATGCAGACGGTGAAGGCGCTCGTGCTTGGTTTCAGCCTCGCGCGCTCGATCGACGGAGGCGGCCTCGACGAGGTGAGCTTCGACTTCCTCGACTACTGGCGGCGTTCGATCTACTCGGCGGCCGCCGCGCGGCAGATCGCGCTGCTCGCCAAGCGCTGCGACCCCGACGAGGCGTTCGTGGCGGCGCTGGTGCAGGACATCGGCGGCGTGGTGATGTGGCGTGCGTTCGGCGACCGCTACCTGCAGACGCTCGATGTCGCGCGCGGCGACCACCGAAGGCTGTGCACGCTCGAGCAGCGCGCATTCGAGACCGATCATGCGGAGGTCGGCGCGGCGCTGCTCTCGCGCTGGCAGTTTCCCGCGCATGTCGTCGAGGCGGTGCGGCTCCATCATCGATCGCACGAGGCGTCGGTGTCCGACATGGACTTCGTGCGCACCTGCGAACTTTCGTCGACCGTCGCGCGCATTCTCTCGCCGCGCGGCGGCGACGCCGAGATCGCGCGCTACCGCCGCGACGGGCAGGACTGGTTCGACCTGCGCCCCGGGCCGCTCATGCTCACGCTGCAGAAGATCGCCGACCTCGCCGACGAGCTGTCGCGCGCGTTCGGGCTCGAGACGGGCTCCACCGCCGACATCGACGCGATCCTCAAGCGCGCCGCGCAGATCCGTGGCGAACAGAGGCTGGCGGCGCCCGATGTCGACGGCGGCGACCCCGACACGGTCGACCACGCGTCTGTTTCCTTCACCGACATTCCCGATGCACGCGCGTTCGGCATGGACCTCGAGCGCGAGTTCATGCGGCAGGAGCGGCGCGGCGGCACGGGCCTGGTGCTCGTCGGCATCGACCGCGCGCGCGAACTGCAGCAGGCGTTCACGGCGCGCGGCGTCGAGAGCGCGATGAACCACGCGCTGCATGTGGCGACCGAGGTGCTCGGGCGCCCCGACGGCATCTACCGCTTCGTCGGCGCCGAGATCGTGCTGATGATGCGCGAGACCGAGGTGGACGAGCTCTGCCGCGTCGCGGAGCTCATCCGCCGCCGTATCGCCGAGTCGCCCGTCGAGATCGACCACACTTCGGCGCGTTCGTTTCCGATCACCGCGTCGGTCGGCGCCGCGATCCACGAGCCAAGCAGCGCGATGCGCGGCGGCGGCTCGATCGAGACGCCCGACCAGCTCGTTCGTGCGGCGATGTTCGCGCTTGCCTCGAGCAGGCGCTCGCGCAACCGCGTCACGCTGTTCCACCGCGGGCTCGACGCAAGCGCCGTGTGACGGCCGTCACTTCGCCGCGGGCGAATCGGGCGACGGCAGCACATGCACCGACACCTTCGGATCGAGCGGGAAGCGCTCGCAGCACGCGCGCAGGTCGGCGAGCGTGACGCGCGAGATGCGCTCCACCTCGTCCTCGAGCGTGCAGTACTCGGCGCCGTAGCCCCACAGCGTTCCGAGGCGGAACATGCGGCCATTCGGGCGCTCGCTGCCGACGGCCGCGCCCGTCGCGATCCGGCTGCGCGCGCGCAGCAGGTCGTCGTCGGTGATCGACGGAAGGAGCGCCGCGAGCTCCGCGCGCAGGACACCCTCGATTTCGTCGGCTTTCGCAGGGTCGCACACCGCGAACAGCGTGTTGTCGCCCGTGCCGTCGTGGCCGTCGTAGCTTGCGCTCGCCTCCTCGGCGAGGCCCGTCTCGACGAGCGCCCAGTGAAGCCGCGAGCCGTCGCCGCCGCCGAGGACATGCATCAGGATGCCCGATGCGTAGCGCATGTCGTCCTGGATGGCCGGCGCGGGCATCGACAGGATGACATACGCGCGCGCGGTGTTCGGAAGCTGCAGCCGCACCGTCGCGGGCTGCGGCGCCCAGCGCGGATGCTCGCGCGTCGGACGCGCGGTGTTCCAGTGTCCGCACAGCCGCTCGGCCTCGCGCACCAGCGCGTCGAAGTCGACGCGGCCTGCGGCGACAAGCACCGTGTTGTCGGCGGAGTAGCGGCGGTCGAAGTAGTCGGCCATCTGGTCGCGGCCGAGCGCACCGACGCTCTGCGTGGTGCCGAGCACGCGGTGCTCGAGCGGATGGCCTGCGTAGAGCCGCTCCATCATCGCCTCGTACCCGACCCAGAACGGCTGGTCGGCGTACATCGCGATCTCCTCGAGGATCACCTGCTTCTCCTCGTCGAAGTCCTCCTGCCGCAGGGCGGGCCGCAGGATGTCGGCGAGGATCTCGAGCGCGCCGTGCGTGCGCTCGGGAAGCACATGCGCGTAGTAGGCGGTGAGTTCGTTCGTCGTGAACGCGTTGTGCGCGGCGCCGAGCTCGTCGAACTCGCGGTTCACATCCTCGGCGCGGCGGCGCTCGCTGCCCTTGAACATCATGTGCTCGAGGAAGTGCGAGACGCCCATAAGTTCGGTCGGCTCGTCGCGCGCGCCCGTGCGCACGAAGAATCCGATCGCCGCGGTGTGTGCGCCTGCGTCGACCTCCGCCTGGATCTCGAGACCGTTGGCGAGCCGCGCGGTGCGATGACGGATCTCGCGCGTGCTCAAGGGACTGACGCTGTTCTGAAGGGCTGACATGGGCGCGCGATGGTAGCAGGGGTGCCCGTTCGCCTACACTGGCGATCCATGTCCGAGCAGGATCCCTCTGTTTCGCCGCAGCACGGAGCACCTTCGCCCGAGGCGGTCGCACGCACGGTGGCGCGCCATCCGCGACCGCTCGGCGGCGACACGCAGCGGTCTGCGGGCGCGTCGAAGCTCGAGCTCACCTCGCTCGTCATCAACAACCGCGAGACCGAGGCGCACCACCTGCGCATCCAGCGCAAGCCCGAGTGGCTGCGCGCGCGCGTGCCTGGCGGCGAGGGCTACGAGCGCCTCAGGAAGATCATCGACGAGCACCGCCTGCACACGGTCTGCCAGGAGGCGTCGTGCCCGAACATGGGCGAGTGCTGGGGCCGCGGCACCGCGACGATCATGATCCTCGGCGACACCTGCACGCGCGCCTGCGGATTCTGCAATGTGAAGACGGGCAAGCCGCCCGTGTACGACCTCGACGAGCCGCGCCGCGTGGCGGAGTCGCTGAAGCTGATGGGGCTGAAGCATGTCGTGATCACAAGCGTGAACCGCGACGAACTGCCCGACGGCGGCGCGGCGATCTGGGCCGAGACGGTGCACCGCGTGCACGAGGCGTGCCCCGACATGTCGGTCGAGATCCTCGTCGGCGACTTCCAGGGCGACGAGAAGGCGATTCAGGTCGTGTGCGACGCGCGGCCCGAGATCATCTCGCACAACATGGAGACGGTGCGCCGCATGCACCCCGCCGTGCGCCCGCAGGCGAAGTACGAGCGGTCGCTTGCGGTGCTCGCGCAGTTCCACGCGAGCGGCCTCGTCACGAAGACGGGCATCATGGCGGGCATCGGCGAGCACGATGACGAGGTCCTCGAGCTCCTCGACGATGTGCGCGCAGCGAGCAACGCCGACATCATGACGATCGGCCAGTACCTGCAGCCGACGCGCAACCATCTGCCCATCGACCGCTGGGTGCACCCCGATCAGTTCGCGATGTACCGCCGCGAGGCGCTGGCGCGCGGATTCAGGGTGTGCGAGAGCGGGCCGCTCGTGCGCTCGAGCTACCACGCCGACGAGCAGGCGGCGATGCTCTCGGCGGAATCGCGCGAGACGCATGACGCGATGGCCCGTCTTCTGCGGAAGAACTGAGGAATCTCAGTGACCCGACGAGCCGTGCGACGCGGAGCCTGACGCGGCGGAGTCCTTCGATTCCGCGGCTTCGGTCGCTTCGCCTTCGGCTGTCGCGGGTGCCTCGCGCTCGACGAGGTTCACGCGGCCGACACCGGGCGCCTTTGCCTGCGTGGTGGCGTACCACCACGCGAGGGGCGTCCAGAAGACAAGCGTGATCGCCGCGATGCCTACCACGGTGCGCGCCGAGTCGGGCAGGAAGCGCAGGGGAAGCGAGCAGAGCTGGAGGGGAAGCGTCGCGAGGAATGTCGCGAACCGAGCCACGCGCTGCATGAGCCGAGTGAACAGGCCCGGACCCGCGGGAATCACCGCGACAGGTTCGGCAACATCGGGCGAGACGCTTTCGTGCTCGACCGCCTGCATGGACGAGGGCGCTGCCGCGGTTGCCGCTGGAGCTGCGGTTGGAGCGGCGGTTGGCTGGGGCGCGGAAACCGGCGCGACCTTCTGCGTCGCGTTCGGCGCGGCGCTCGATGAAGCATTGGTGCCCGGCTCGGCCGCGCCCTGCGCGATCGCGTCGATCTTCGGGAACGCAGGCTCGAACGGCTTCTCGCCCGCATACTCGAGGTTGATGCGCGGCTTCGCCTGCGAGGCGGTGGTGGCGTTCGGATTCGACGCAGGCATCTCGCGCGAGACGCCTTCGAATGCAGGCACGGGGTTCGTGACAGGCGGCGTCGCGAACGAAGGCCGCTGCGACTTGCTCGTTCCGAACGCCTCGATGAGCGCGCGGTTGATCTCCTCTTCCTGTCCACCGAGCGCGCGTGCGTCGAACACGGTCGCAAGCGCGCGGTCCATGTCGCCGTCCGACTGCTTGAGCAGCGCGTCGGCATCGTCGTTGAGCACCGCGTCGATCTCCTGGATCAGGGGATCGACGGACTGTTCCTCGAGGGCTTCGGCGGCGACTGAACGCGTGGGCTGTGGTGCAGGCGTTTCCACAGCGACGGGCACCGTGGCCTGAACCTGCACGGGCTCGACCGGCTTGCCAGAGAGCAGCGCCTCGATCTCACGCTCGAGCGCGGCGAGGTCCTGCTCCTCCTTGGTCATCGACAGGGTTCCCACATCGGGCACAAGCGCCGCCTCGGTGGCCTTTGCCGCAAGCGCCTCGACCTCGGCCAGGATGCTGTCGACATCGACCTGCATCGACGATGCATCGGTGTTTGGGGCGGGACCGCCCGTCGGGGTGCTGCCAGCAGGGGACTCCATCGCAGTCCGTTATCGGCAAGGAACGCCGTGGACTCGACGGAAAGCGCCCTGGCGTGTCCGCCGCTTGCGGATTTCCCGTCCGAAGCTGGGTTTCAGGCGCCTCTCGGACGCCCACACGCAGTTTTTTCAGGGGTTTCCACGCCCCCATGCCGTGCGGACCACCGTCACCCGCCGTCTGGCCCTGCGCCTTGATGAACCCACCGCACCCGCGACAATCCCCGCATGCACCTCCGCGCCGCCATCGCCGCAGCCTTTCTCCTCGCACCCTCCGTGCTCGCATCGGGGCCTGCATCGGGCACCGCCGACGACGGCATGAGCGCGCGCATCGCCGCGAACCTTGCCAAGGCAGGCTCGAACCGCAGCGAGATCCAGCGGTTCCTCGACGGGTGCGCGGAGAGCGGCGACCCGCAGAAGCTCGCGGCCGCGCGATTCCTCGTCGCCAACATGGATGGGCACGGCTTCGCGCGCATCGCGCTTGTCGGACAGAACGGCCAGGAGATTCCATACGAGGCGCTCGACCACGCGAACCTCGCGGCGGCGAAGAAGGCGCTCGACGCGATCGAGGCCACCGATCCAAGCGCCACTTTCACGCGCACGCGCTTCGACAGCGACCTCGAGCATGCGAGCGCCGCGTTCCTTCGCGCGCATCTCGACGAGGCGTTCGACGCGTGGCGCACCTACCCGTGGGCGAAGTCGATCTCGTTCGACGCCTTCTGCAACCACATCCTGCCGTACCGCGGCAGCAACGAGCCGCTCGGCGAGTGGCGCAAGGCCGCGCGCGCGCGGCTTGCGGGCTTGAGCGCCGAGCAGGCGGGCGAGACCGATGTGCGCGCGGTGGGCGAGAAGATCCGCGCCACCGTGCACCCGTGGTGCGGCTTCAGCGACATCTTCTACCTGCATCCGACCGACCAGGGCTACGCCGAGATGTGCGAGCGCAAGCTCGGCCGCTGCGAGGACATCACCAACATGATCTCGTTCGGCATGCGCTCGGTCGCGACGATGTGCGCGAGCGACTACACGCCGTGGTGGGCCGCGAGCGACAACAACCACGCGTGGGAAGTCGTGCTCGACGCCGAGGGCAACGGCCGCGCTGGCCTTGCAGGCCGCGCCGCGAAGGTCTACCGCAAGACCTTCGCGCACCAGCCCGACAGCCTCGGCGCGATCAAGCGCGACGACGAGGTCGTGCCCAAGTGGCTCTCGGGCACGCACTACATCGATGTGACCGCGCAGTACCAGCCCGTGAGCGATGTGACCATCGCGCTTTCGGGGCTCGGCGAGAAGGACCGCTTCGCGTATATCGCGGTCTTCAACGGCGGCGCGTGGCGCCCGATCCAGTGGGGCGCGGTGCAGGATGGGCGCGCGACCTTCGCCGCGATGGGCCGCGAGATCTGCTACCTGCCCATGACGCACCGTGACGGCGTCGATGCGCCTGCGGGCGCGCCGTTCATCGTGTGCAAGGACGGCATCATGCACGCGCTTCCGGCAGGCGATGCCGCGTCGATCACGCTCGTCGCCACCACGACGAAGCCCGACATCCAGGACCCCGACACGGGCGTGATCAAGGTACGAACGGTCGTGAAGCCCGACGCTGCGTTCGAGCTCTTCGTGTGGCGCGACGGCGGCTGGAAGACCACGGGCCGCATCGAGAAGGGCCAGGAGGCGCATGCGTTCGAGGGGCTTCGCGCCGACGGCCTCTACTGGCTCGTGGAGGACGGCTCCGAGCGGCTCGAGCGCATCTTCACGATCGACGGCGGCAGGCAGGTCTTCTGGTGAGCGTGACGCGCACGCTCGTCGTCAATGTCGACGACATCGGCCTGCATCCCGCGGTGCGGCGCGCGGTCGAGCGATGCGCCGGGCTTGGCACGGTGACGAGCGCCAGCGTGCTTGCGAACGGGCCCGACACCGACGCGATGCGTCCGTACGCAGGCGTTTCGCTTGGCGCGCACCTCAACATCCTGCGCGGTGCGCCTCTTTCGCCTGCGCGCGAGGTGCGCTCGCTGGTCGATGCGCGCGGGTTGTTCGTGGGAAGCTGGGCGAAGCTCGCGCAGCGCGTGGCGATCGGGGCGGTCGACCTCGACGAGGTGCGGCTCGAGTGGACGCGACAGGTGCGGTCGCTGCTCGAGCGCGGGCTCTCGCTGTCGCATCTCGACGGAGAGAAGCACACGCACTGCTTTCCGCCGCTCTTCACCGTCGCCTGCGAGGTCGCCGAGGCGCATGGCATCGGCTTCGTGCGCATGAGTAACGAGCGCTTCGGCAACCGCGCGTTCGGCAGCGCCGCGCTGCGCCGCATGACGCTGCGCGTCCTGTGCGGACTCTCGCGCAAGACCCCAGGCGTGCGCACGACGCCCGCCGTCTGGGGCATCGCCGAGCAGGGCGCGGCATGCACTCCCGAGGCCTGCATGCACGCGTTGCGCGGCGTCACGCATGGATTCGTCGAGATCGTCTGCCACCCAGGGCTTCGGAAGCAGGGCGACCCCGAGCTGCCCGCGACCTTCGGTAGGATGCGCGTCCACGAGCTGTGGGAGCCGGAGTTCCGCAGCCTGACCGAGCGCCCCTGGCGCGAACTCGCGGCGGCGGCGGGCTGGCGCCTCGCGGGCTTCGACGGGATCGAGTGAACGACGCACGCCGCGAATCGACCAACGAGATGACGAGCAAGCCACCGATCGAGATCTCCGTCGTCGCTCCGATGCACAACGAGGAGCTCTGCGTCGAGGAGTTCCTGCGCCGCACCGATGCGGCGCTGCGCGCGTTCGGCCGCACGCACGAGATCGTGATCGTCTCGGACGGCTCGACCGACAGGACCGAGGAGCTCCTGCGCGCGGCGGTGACGCGCCACCCCGCGTTGCGCTGCGTGTTCCTGTCGCGGAATGTCGGGCAGTGCAGCGCGCTCTACGCGGGCATCCAGGCCTCGCGCGGCGACATCGTCATCGTGACCGACGGCGACCTGCAGCACCGGCCCGAGGACATCCAGCTTCTTGTCGCCGAGATGGAGAAGGGCTTCGCGCTCGTCTCGGGCTCGCGCACGAACCGCAAGGAAGGCGTGGCGAAGAAGATCCCGAGCCGCATCGCGAACTGGCTGCTTCGCCGCGTGACGGGCTGCGAGATCCGCGACATGGGAGGCTTCAAGGCGATCCGCGGCGACATCGCGCGCTCGATGCGCCTGCGGCCCGGGCACCACCGCCTGCTGCCCGCGCTCGTCCACATGCGCGGCGGCGCCACGGGCGAGGTCTTCATCGAGTCGCAGGCGCGCTTCGCGGGCAAGAGCCACTACGGCCTCTCGCGCTCGTTCGATGTGTTCTTCGACATCCTGATGCTCGCGTTCCAGTCGAGCTTCAAGGCGCGTCCGCTCTACCTCTTCGGCCGGATCGGCGTGTCGCTCCTTGCGTTCGACACGGTCGTGATGTCGTGGCTTCTCTGGGAGAAGTACCGCGATGTGTTCGGGATGGGCGACTCGGTGCCGATGGGCACGCGCCCGCCGTTCCTGATCGCGATCATGTTCTTCCTCGCCGCGCTCTTCTTCCTGGCGATGGGCTTCGTGCTCGAGCTCTTGAGCGATGTGAACAACACCGTCGGCGGCATCAGGCCGTACACCGTGCGCGAGACGGTCGAGGGCGACGGGCACCGCGCCTCGGCGTGACTCGCTTTGGTACCTTGCGAGCGGCCTCGCGCCAAGGAGAACAGGATGATCGCAGCAATCGCAGGCGGCCTCGCCGCATCCGTCGCGCTCGCACAGGACCAGCCCGTGACCACGGGAGCGCTCGAGCGGGCGCTCGGCGAGATCGCGGAGCTGAGGGCGCAGAACGAGAATCTCGCGCGCAAGGTCGAGAGCCTCGAGGCACGCGTCGCGACGGGAAGCGACTGGCTCACCGAGGAGCGCGCGGCCGAGATCCGCGCCGTCGTGTCCGATGTGCTTGCCGACGGCTCGCTGCGCACGAGCCTGGCGGGCGACGGCGCCACGGCGGGCTACGACAAGTCGAAGGGCTTCTTCCTGGCGAGCGCCGACGGAAACTACAGCCTCGCGGTGAAGGGCGAGCTGCAGTTCCGCTGGCTGTTCGACCGCCGCGACATCGGCTCGGAGACGGCCGCGTCGGGATCGCCGTCGAACACGACGGACGAGGACACGCGCGGCTTCGAGTTCCGCCGCGCGCGCATCACGCTCACGGGCAATGTGATCGACCCGAGCTGGACCTACGAGGTCAAGATGTCGACGAACCGCACGGCGGCGGCGAGCAACAACTCGTACCTCGACGACGCGTGGATCGCGAAGTCGCTCGGCGACGGCTTTTCGATGAAGGCCGGCCAGTTCCCCGCACCGTTCCTCCGCGAGCAGCAGCAGTCGGCGTTCGGGCAGCTCACGGTCGAGCGTTCGCTCGTCAACGAGGCGTTCTCGATCTTCAAGCCGCAGGGCGTCGAGATCTCGTGGGCTGGCGATTCGGTGCGCGTCTCAGGCTTCTACGGCGACACCTTCCGCGCGAACGCGACCGAGCCCTATGCGGTCAGCGGCAGCGCCGCGGCGCCGTTCAATTCAGGTGCGGCATTCGGCGTGCCCACATCGCAGAACACGGGACTTGGTGTGAATCCTTCCGACTACTCCTTCGCCGCGCGGGCCGAATGGAAGCCCGAAGGCGAGTGGAAGCAGTTCCGCCAGGCGAGCAGCTTCCGCGGCGACGCGAAGTCGGTGCTGTTCGGCGTGGCGGGCTACGCGCAGGCGCTGCCCGAGGTCTCGAACACCAACGGCGCCACGCCCGACACGATGTGGTCGGCGACGGCCGACGCGACCTTCGGCTTCGGCGGCGCGAACCTGTTCGCGATGGGCGTGTACCGCTCGGTCACGCTGCACGAGGCGCAGCCCGTGCGCGGCGGCGGCAGCGACGATTCGCTCGAGCAGTGGGGCGCCCTCGTCCAGGGCGGCATGTTCATGACCGACAATGTCGAGCTCTATGCGCGCTACGAGATCGGCGACACCGACACCGACCAGTACCGCGTGCAGGCGACATCGCTTGATGCGAACGGCGAGAACCTCAGCCTCGCCACCCTCGGCCTGAACTGGTGGCCCGAGGGCACGAAGAACAAGGGCATCAAGATCACGGGCGACTTCGGCTACGCGTTCGATCCGATCGTCGACTTCGCCGCGAGCGGCGCGGGCTGGCTCGGCGACTACACCGAGTCGGGTGATGGAACCTCGGACGGCCAGTGGGTGATCCGCACGCAGCTGCAGTTCGTGTTCTGACGAATCCCACGAGGAAGGTGCACGCGATGAGAGAGCCAACGACCTCGATCGGACTTGCCATGCGCGTTCCGACGGGCATCGCGCTGGTGTCGATGTTCACGCTGCTCGCGTCGTGCCAATCGGGCGCGCGCAGCGCGCCGCGCCGCACCACCGCCGTGACCACATCGATGGACTTCGGCCGCAACGAGGTCAATGCCCGCATCGGCGCGGAGGAGCTCAATTCGCTCACGAACGCCTACGCCGACCGCTACCGCACCCTGCTCGAGGACGCGGTGGCCGCGATCGTCGACAACAACCCCGACGCGCGGCAACGCGCGCTGGCACAGCGGCTGCTCGTCGAGAGCACCTCGAGCATCTACGACATCGCGACGAACGGCGACCCGTTCTCGCAGGTGCTCGATCTCACGATCAGCGTCACGCTGACGAGCCGCGTGTGGATCGACGAGGACCGCGCCGAGCGCGAGTTCGGCGCGACGCGGTCGATGCCGCTCGTGCTTGCGTTGCGGCAGGCGCGCAAGGAGATCTGGGAGATCGCGGCGCTCGTCCTGACGCAGGACCGCCTCTCGGCGCTCGACTTCATGATCGAGGGCTGGCGCCGCGACAACCGCGGGGTCGAGGATGTGAGCTATGTGCGCTTCAACGACTTCGCGGCCGAACGCGGCGCGTCGCTGGTCACCGAGGCGGCGACAGGCGCGGGCGGACTGTTCGAGCCGCTCGACAAGGCGGTCGAGCAGGCGAAGAGCTACGAGCGGCTCGTCGAACGCATGTTCTTCCTCGTGAAGCGCGCGCCGACGCTGATCAACTGGCAGTCGCAGGCGGTGATCGACGGTGTGCTTGCGAAGGACGAGGTGCGCAGGTCGCTCGCGAACCTCGACGGCGTGTCGCGCTCGGTCGAGGCGCTCACGAAGACCACGACGCAGCTCGCCGAGGATCTTCCGAAGATCATCGCGAAGGAGCGCGAGGCGGTCTTCGTCGAGATCGAGCGCCGCCAGCAGGACATCGACGACGCGCTTGCGAAGACGAAGGAGATCTCGGCCGACGCGGCGAAGGCCACCGCCGATGTGAAGGCCACGCTCGAGGGCGTGCAGCCCGTCCTCGTGCAGGCCGAGTCGACGCTGAAGTCGCTTGAGCCGACCATCGGTGCGGTCGAGCGGCTTGCGTTGACCTCGGAGCGGCTGCTCGCGAAGGTCGCCGAGATTAAGGGCCCGCCCACGCCACCCGACGCCAACGCGCCGCCTGCGAAGCCGTTCGACATCGCCGAGTACGAGCGCACGCTTCGCGAGGCGACCACGACGCTCGTCGAGGTCAACAAGGCGCTCGAGAAGGGCGAATCGCTCGCAGGTTCGCCTGCGGTGAAGGGGCTGATCGACGAGGTGACCGCGGCGACCGAGGAGCGCATCGCGAGCGTCGAGCGCGCGGCCACGCGGCTTGCGCTCATCGTGGCGGGGCTCGTCGCGGCGGTCGTCGTGCTTGGTTTCGTGATGGCGATCGTGTACCGCCGGCTTGGCGGCTCGAAGGGAGCGGCGGCATGAGCGGCAGCATGGATCCACATCGCATCGATCGCAGGACCGCGATCGCCGCGCTCAGCGCGCCGCTCATGGCCGCCGCGGTCGGACGCCTCGCGTACGCCCAGGACGCGACCACGCCACCCGCCGCAGTGCTTCCCGAGGATGCGCTCGCGCCGTACCCCGAATTCATCGAGGATCGCGGCGTGTCGGGCACGGTGACCTGCATCGGCAGTTCCGCCGTCGGCCTGGTGCTGAACGCGGCGAGACCCGCGTTCCGCGAGTCGCAGCCCGATGTCTCCATCGAGGTCCGCTCCTCTGGTTCGTCGTCGGCGCCCGCGTTCCTCGCCTCGGGCGAGTCCGATCTCGCGCCGATGAGCCGCCCGATGCGTGCCGCGGAGATCGAGTCGATCGAGCGCGCGCGCAAGGCGCCCGTCCGATTCGTCGACATTGCGATCGATGCGATCGCGATCTCGGTGCACCGCGGGAACCCGATGTCGCGCATCTCTCTCAAGGATCTCGACCGCGTGTTCGGCCGCGAGCGCCGCCGTGGCGGTGCGCCCGCCGTCACCTGGGGCGATGTCGGCGTGCGCGACGATGCGTGGGTGAAGCAGCAGATCGTGTTGTTCGGCATGGGCCCAGGCTCTGGCTCGAACGGCCTCGTGCAGGAAGTCGTGCTGCAGGGCGGCACCTACCGCACGGCGGTGAACGAGGAGCCCGTGTCGTCGAGCGTGATCCAGGCCATCGCGGCCGACCGGCTCGGCATCGGGTACTGCAGCGCGTACTTCAGCGCGCGTCGCACCAAGCAGCTCGAGCTCGAGTCGCTCGATGGTTCGGGCTACTTCCTGCCGAACGAGGAGAACATCCGCTCGGGCCGCTACGCGCTTTCACGCGCGCTGCGCCTGTACTTCGTCGCCGATCCGAAGCGGACCTCGGGCGCGGCGATGCAGTTCCTGCGGTTCCTGCTCTCACAGGACGGCCAGGAGGTCATCGCGGATCTCGGGCAGTTCACGCTGTCGGCCGAGCAGGCGCACGCCGAGACGGCGAAGACGCGGTCGTGAGCGCGGTCTACTTGCGCGCATCGACGCGCGCACGCAGCGCGATCGTGCGCTCATAGTGCGTCGTTCCCGCCGCGTCCTTGATGCGTACCACGGCCTTCGGCGCCGCAGGGTCGGACGCATCGCAGTCGATGACGAGGTACGACCGCGCGATGTCCTTGTCGAACGCGACATCGGGTCCGCCGATCGTGCCGCTTGAGAATGCACGCGCGTGCAGGGGGCTCGTGACGATCTCGACGAGGTCCTCGCCTGCGATATCCGCCGTGCGGTGCGTGAGCACGCGCGAACGGTGGATGTCGCCCGACACGAGCACGACGCCCGAGGCGCGCGTGCTGGAGGCCAGGCGCTCGCCGAGCCATGTCCACTGCCGCTCTCCGAGAAGCGTCGGCTTTCCCGCATCCTGCGTCGACGGCTCGGTGGCCGCGAACCAACGCGTGTCGAGCACGAAGACCTCGGCGGGACCGTGGCGAAACGAGGTGTAGATGCCGTCCGCCGCACCGTCGCCCGCGCTGGGGTTCACGCGGTATTCGAGGAAGGCCTGCCGCGCGTTCTCCTTCCCGGGAAGCCGGCCGTCGGTGTCGTTGCGGCCGATGTCGTGGTCGTCCCATGTGGCGTAGAGCGGCGTGCTCGCGACAAGCGCCGCGAAGTCGGGTGCCGTTGCGAACGCGCGGTACCGCGCGCGCTGCTGCGCGAGATCGGTCGAATCGATGTACGGCGTGTCGCCGATCAGGACGAGCGCGTCGGGCCGTTCGCCCGAGATCGCCCGCCATGTTGAGGCGGTGGCGTCGTTGATGTCGGCGCATGACCCGAAGGCGATGCACGCCTTCGCCGCGTCGGCGCGCGGCGTGCGAAACGAGCCCTGCGCCACGACGCGGCCGTCGGCCGTGGTTCGCACGCGGTAGGCATACGCCGTGCCCTCGGCGAGCCCCGCAAGGTCGAAACGCATGGTGCCATCCGTCGCGGCCGTGGCGACTGCATGCGCCTCAGCCGCGACACGCTCCTGCGCCGTGCCCGCATGCTCGATGACCTCGCAACGCAGCGTGTTCGCGGCGCGCGCCGCGTCGTCGGCGCCTTCAGCGATTCCAACGACCCGCAGCCACACCGAGACCGACCGCGGCGCGAGCGCGCCGATCGCAGGGCCCGCGTCGAGCGCGAGCTGCGCATGTGCGTTCGGGGCGAACGCGACCACAAGGCCGAACGCAAGAGCGAGAACCATGCCGCAAGTTCGACGAATCATGCACGCAGCGTATCGCAGCGCTTGGTTTGCCCGTCGGGAACCGTACACTTCGCGCCATGCATCTCCGCGTGTGCTCCGCGTCGTCCGTTTCGATCGCATTCCTCGCCCTCGGCCTCGGCCAGTTCGCCCTGGCGCAGAACGGCGATCGGTCGGGCGAGGAGCAGCCCATGCTGCCCGCCGAGTGGATGACGCAGTCGTCCCCAGCGCTCACGGCGGAGCAGGAACTCGCGACCTTCGAGATCGACAGCCGCTACCGCATCGAGCTCGTCGCGAGCGAGCCGCTTGTCGAGGCGCCCGTCGCGTTCGAGTTCGGCCCAGACGGCCGCCTGTGGGTCGTCGAGATGCGCGGCTACATGCGCGACGCCGACGGGGCGGGCGAACGCGAGCCCAACGGCTGCATCAAGGTGCTCGAGGACACCGACCGCGACGGCCGCATGGACAAGGCGACGGTGTTCCTCGACGGCCTCGTGATGCCGCGGGGCATCGCGCTCTGGCGCGACGGACTGCTTGTGATCGAGCCGCCGCACCTCATGTTCGCGCGCGACACGAACGGCGACGGCCGCGCCGACAGCACGCGGATCATGGCAAGCGGCTTCGCGGGCGACGGCAACCCTGAGCACGCGGGCAACGGCCTGTATTACGCGCTCGACAACGCGTTCGTCTGCTCGCAGCACCCGTATCGCTTCGTGCCCGACGGAGACTCGCTGCGCGCCGAAGCCGTGTCGCCGCACGGGCAGTGGGGCATCAGCGAGGACGGGGTGGGGCGCCTCTACTACTCGCCGAACTCCGACCCGCTGCTCGTCGACCTCGTGCCGAAGCAGTACGCCGCTCGCAACCTGTCGCAGAAGGGTTTCGAAGGCGTGCCCGCGCGCGCCGCGACCGACATGCGCGTGTTTCCGTCGCACCTCACGCCTGGTGTCAATCGCGGCTACCAGAAGGGCGTGCTGAAGGACGGGCGCCTGGCGAACTTCACGGGCGCGTGTGCGCCGCATGTGCACGACGGCGTCGCGATGGGCAGCGACATGGCCGACTGCGCGCTTGTGTGCGAGGTCGCGGGCAATCTCGTGCATCGATTCAGGCTCGATGAGAAGGAAGGCCGCGTCGTCGCCACGCCCGCCGATGGCGAGCGCTCGTTCTGGACATCGACCGACGAGCGCTTCCGCCCTGTGTTCGCGGCGTCGGGCCTCGATGGGGCGATCTATGTCGCCGACATGTATCGCGGCGTGATCCAGCACCGCATGTTCATGACGACCTTCCTGCGGCAGCAGGTCGAGGCGCGCGGGCTTGAACTGCCCGTCGACGCAGGGCGCATCTGGCGCATCGTGCCGAAGGACGGGTTGAAGTCCGATGCGGTGCCGCGCGACCTTTCGCGGGCGAACTCGCTGGAGCTGGTGCCGCTCCTTGTGCATGTCGAGAAGCCCGTGCGCGAGATGGCGCGGCGGCTGCTCGTCGAGCGGCGCGAGGCTGCGGTCGCCGACATGTTGCGCCGGTCGTTGCTCGCGTCGCCGTCGATGCTGCTTGCACCGCAGAGTGCGCAGCCCGCGCTCGAGGTGTTGTGGACGATCGCGGGGTGCGGGGCGGCCGATGCGCAGCTGGTCGATGCAGCCTTCAAGTCGACGGTGCCCGTGCTTCGTGTGCATGCGCTGCGAATCGCGGAGATGTCGCTTTCAAGCACCGAGCTCGCGGCGCTCCTCGACCGTGCGGTGGACGACGAGAGCCTCGATGTGCGCGTGCAGGCGGCGCTTTCCGCAGGTCGGCTCGATGCGCCGCTCCGCACGGCCGTGCTCGAGCGTGCGCTTGTCCGCGATGTCGGCGCGCGCGTGATGCGCAGTGCGGTGATCTCGTCGCTGTCGGGCGCTGAGCGCGAGCTGCTCGCGTCGGTGGTCGCGGGTCATGTGCTCGCCGACGATTCGGTGGGCGCGCGCGCATTCGCGGGCGAGTTCGCCGACATGCTGCTTGACGATGGATCGGGGCGGCCGAGCCCCGCGGTGCTTGCGACGATGCTGTCGGCGTCGGCCAGTGTCGCCGCGAACCGACCGTGGCTCGCCGCCGCGATCCTCGAGCGTGTGGCGGCGAAGCAGCGGCTGAACGCGAAGGAGCCTGTGCAGCTCGTGGTCGCGTGGGAGCCCGACGGGTGGTTCGACATGCTTGGCCGCAACGCGTCGGAGGTCGCGGTCGCGTCGCCGATCGACCGTCACTTGTTCTGGCCAGGTCGCGAGGATGTGTCGTTTGTTCCGCCGAAGGTCGCACGCGGCGCGCAGATGTCGTTCGAGGACTTCGGCAAGCGGCTCTACTCGAACTGCATGTCGTGCCATCAGGCGAACGGCCGCGGCCTTCCGCCTGTGTATCCGCCGCTTCGCGGCAGCGAGATCGTGCATGGCGACGCGGCGGTGCTCGTCAAGATCCTGATGTACGGGCTCGAGGGCCGCATCAAGGTCGACGGGCAGGAGTACAACCAGGTCATGCCGGCCGCGCCGCTGCGCACCGACGAGGAGATCGCGGCGGTGCTGAGCTATGTGCGCAGCGCATGGGGGAACTCGGGTGCGCCTGTCGATGCGGCGTTCGTCGCGAAGATCCGTGAAGAGACGAAGGGCCGCACGCGCAGCTTCACGGCGAAGGAACTTGGCATCGCCGCCGAGTGATGGATGGGCGGTGGTGCGTCGGGGGTTGTGTCGCCTGAAGGTGTCCCACCAGGCTCCGCATGGTGGCACCCGGGGTGGGCGTATTGCCGCCGCACGCCGAAGGCCACGGCTACGCCGTGAGAAGGCATCGACTGTTCCCTGCGAAGGCCGCTTCCGACCGAGGCTCAGCCCCTCAACTGTCCTTGCAAGCCGATGATCTTCCACGGCGTTGCCGTGACCACCATCTCCTCAACCACGCCGTACCCACCCGGGGAGCCACCACGCGGAGCCTGGTGGGTGTACACCACCTCACGGCGTAGCCGTGGCGATGCACTTCTCAATCAAGAGGTACCCACCCCGGGTGCCACCATGCGGAGCCTGGTGGGTGTACACCACCTCACGGCGTAGCCGTGGCGATGCACTTCTCAATCAAGCCGTGCCCACCCCGGGTGCCACCATGCGAAGCCTGGTGGGGACGCACGACTCCACCCAAAGATCCAACCCCGCGCATCTCTCCCGAGCCGCACCAGCTCCCCATCACGCCCGCTCGAGCTCCACAAACTCAACACCGCTCTCCGCCAGCAGCTCGCGGCTCTTGCGGAAGCTCTCGAGCCAATGCTCGTCGCCCTCGGCCGCGCGATAGGTGACCACCCGCACGATGCCCGCCTGGATCACCGACAGCGTGCAATGCACGCACGGCGCAAAGCTCGTGTAGATCGTGCCGCCCACGGGCGTCACGCCGTTGCGCGCACACTGCACGATCGCATTCATCTCGGCATGCACGATGAGGTCGTACTTCACGGGCCGCTCGAGCCGCTCGGGGCGGTCCTCGATGCCGCGCGGCAGGCCGTTGAAGCCCGTCGCGACGATCTGTCGCGACGGGCTCACGATCACAGCCCCCACGCCGCGCGAAGGGTCCTTCGACCACTTCGCGATGGTGTCCGAAAGCTCGAGAAACCTGCGGTCCCACTTCAGCGCGCGCTGCGGATCGTTCATGCGACGAAGTGTACTGCCCCGCCAAACCGCGACTTCACTGCGGGCAGGCGCCCCAGCCGCTCAGGACGATCGAGAGGTCGGCTCCGTTCACCGTGCCGTCGCCGTTGCAGTCGGCGCGCGGATAGAGGCCGCCCGAGGTGCCCCAGACGCTCAGCAGAGCCGAGAGATCGGCACCATCGACGATGCCGTTGTCGATGACATCGCCCGGACATTGGCAGGAATCAGGAATGCCGTCGCCATTCGTATCGATCGCGAATCCGCTCGCAATCTCGATGGCATCGGCGATGTTGTTGCCGTTGCAGTCAGGGGTGATCACGACGAGATCGAAGTACATGTAGGAGCAGATCGAGCCCGGATTCATTCGCAGCGCGACTGTCGACACATGGTTTCCCTCCACCGAGAACTGTTGATTGCTCGAAGGCGTCCCGCCTGAGAGTACCGACTCGCCATCAAAGAGCAGGTCGAAGGTGTTGTCATGAGAGAAGGCGAAGGAAGGTCGAAACAGAACCCTCACTGCGGTGGGGTTCGGAGCACTCCAGCGGAGGATGGGACGCTTCAATCCGTCCTGCGGCCCACAACAGCCGTTCGCACTTCGAGTGTGCATTTGTGGAAGAGAATCAATCTGCTTTCGTGAGATGTGGCAGACATCGACATCCAGACCGCTACACCCAAGACGGGGCGCGAGTCCCCAAGTCGCAATAGTGACCGTGCCGTCCTCCCATACGGGATGGAATGGCATCGCAGCCTCGGTTGATCCCGCGCCACCATCGAACAGGTAGCTCCATCCGTCTTGTCCCTGCGTGTTCGACAACTGATCGGACGCGTCAGCGATCACAACCCACCCTTCGGGAATCTTGTCGCCTGCAAGCACTCCCGATGAAACTGCCAACGCACTAAAGGCCACAAGATTCGACAGCCGCATGTCGTCCACCTCTTGAATCCGTGCGGCCGGGACATCCGCCGCAGCGACAAGAGATGCGCGAATTGCCGAGGCGTGTACGCGCGAGAGAGCAAAGATGAATACGAACAACGCTGCAAGCCCGAGAACTGCGCGGCGTGACGCGCTTCGTTGATCTCGCGTGAGTCGGTGTTGCAGAGGGAACGAGAATCCGCCTTCCCACTCAAGCCCAGCCTCGAACGCTGATTCAGTCCCAGTTGCGTGCGAACCGTCTTTCGACGGTCGTGTTTCGCGCGCTTTCCGCGCAAGTCGGACAGCATTCGCAAGGTTGGGAGGGTCGCTCGTATGCATTTGATCGTCCGTGTCCGCTCGAATGAATCCGCCCCGCATTCACCGTTGGACCAGCCGCTGGATCAACTCGAGCTCCCGATCGATATCCGCCTCCGCAACTCCATCGCGCGCAAGGAGTTCAGAGAGCATCGTCGCGAGCCGCCTGCTGACCGCGCGCACGATGTTGGCGCCGTTTCCCGCCGCCACGCCCGCCATCGGGCAGGCATCCGAATACGGCAGCCCATGCAGCACATGCAATCGGAAGCACTCCCACCACGCCTCGCGCCCCTCGGCCACGAGCCCCGCCCGCACGCGGTCGTGCGCCTCGGTCACGAGACCGATCGCCCACGCCCGCTCGAGGGCCGCCAGCGCCTCGGGCTCGGGTGACGCGCCCGCCAACCGCTCGGTCTCGCCGCTTCCGACCCCGCCGACCGCCGCATCGCCGCGCGCCCGCCGCCGCCCCTCGGCGATCGCGCGGTTGCGCACATGGAGCAGCAGCCCGTTCAGCAGCCAGCGCCGCAGCGGCAGACGGCTGTCGAGCCACCGCTCGAGGTAGTTCGGGTCGCCGAGCCTGGCGGCGAAGAAGTCGTTCACAAGGTCGGCGGAATCACCGAAGTTCCGCAGGCTCGACCCGCGCACATAGGCCCGCATCGGCTCGAAATAGCGCTCCATGACATGGCGCGCGACCTCGTCGTTGGCCACGCCGATCCGTTCCGAAAGCCAGGTCGCATGGGTGGTGGGGAAGTGATCGGTGGGCATCGCCGTGAGATATGCGGAACCTCGCGCCGCATGTCGACCCGAATTCCACCGAATTCTGAGACAACCCACCCATGAGCGACATGGGCGGGCCCGTGACCGACGACTGCACCGATCTTGCAGCACTCGACCAAGGCGACCGCGATGCCGGCAGACGGCTGTACGAGCGGCACGCGGGCGTCGTCTTCTCGCTCTGCCGCGAGGAGACGGGCGCGCGCTGCCGCGAGGACGCCGAGGACGCCGTGCAGGAGACCTTCCTGCGCGCCTTCCGCATGCGCGACCGCGTGACCGATTGCCGCGGATTCCGCTCGTGGCTGTGCGCCATCGCGCGGCTCGTGTGCAAGGAGAAGCGCGTGGCGCGCGCCAAGTCGCGCCGCGACGCGGTGTATGCCGTCGGCCTCGACCGCGATGCTGCGCGCGGTTTCGCGCAGCGGAAGGAACGACCCGTGTCCGAAGCCACAGGCACCGCCGCGCTGCGCGGCATGTCGGAGGCCGCGCCGGCGCGACCGCTCGAGCGAAGCGAGACACTCGCCCGTCTCGGGCGCGCGATCGACGAACTCCCCGACGACATCCGCCTCGCCCTCCACATCTTCTACATCGAGCCAGACCCCGTGACCGCCGCCAAGCAGTCGCTCGGCATCAGCCGCGCGCAGTTCTACAGGCTCGTCACGCAGGCACGCGAACTCATCGGCGCGAAGCTCTCGCGCGAGGACCTCCAGTCATGAACGACCAGACCAACAACCCCGACGACCGCGGCGAGAAGCCCGTCACGGGCGACCGCCTCGACGCGCTGCTGCGCGCGTGGCACGACGAGAACAAGGCCGCGGCCATCGAGTCGCGCGACGAGATCCTGCGCGCCGTCGAGCGCGACGAGCTGCTCGGCGAGCCCGACCGCACGCCCATCGAAGAGACGCCCGGCCACCGCAGCGTGCTCGCGCGCATCGGCGGACTGCGCATGCTCGCCACCGCGGCGCTCCTTGCCGTCGCGGTCGTGCTGCTCGCGCTCTTCACGCGCGGCACCGAGCGCGCGGCGTTCGCCGACGCGGGCCTCGTGCAGGTCGCCGAAGGCGGCGCGCTCGACGCGCTCGACGCCGACGGCAACACGCTCGGCCCGTGCCCGCTGCAGCGCACCGAGGTGAAGGTCGAGATCAGCGGCCTCTTCGCGCGCACGATCGTCGAGCAGACCTACGCGAATCCGTACCCGCGCACCATCGAGGCCGTCTACACCTTCCCACTGTCGAACCGCGCGGCGGTCGACCGCATGACCATGATCGTGCGCGGCCCGTCGGGCGAGAAGACCGTCGAGGGCGAGGTAAAGGAACGCTCGATCGCACGCGCGATCTATGAAGAGGCGCGCGAATCGGGCTATGTCGCAAGCCTGCTCGAGCAGGAGCGGCCGAACATCTTCACGCAGTCGGTCGCGAACATCGAGCCTGGCGCGACGGTGAAGGTGCGCATCGCCACGGTCGAGCTTGCGCAACGCAAGAACGGCGTCGCGGAGTATGTGTTTCCGATGGTCGTCGGCCCGCGCTACATCCCTGGTGCTCCGAAGTCGATGCCCACGCTGCCCGCGGGCTGGCAGGTGCGCGAAGGCGTGGTGCTGCGTGCACCCGCAGGCGTCGAGGTCGATGCGGCGTCTGCGATTCCTGCGGCGCGCCTCTCGGCGTTGCTCGAGTCGGCGGTGCCCGTGCGTTCGGCGAGCACCGAGACGATCGACCAGATGCTCGCCGCGGGCGAAGGCGTGCGCTTCACCGCGAAGTACGCGAACGGCAGCGCCGAGCGCGGCATCTACTTCGCGCAGGCGGGCCTTGGCGAGATCAACGGACGGTTCTTCTTCGCGCCGCTGGCGCCTGAACAGGGCACTGGTTTCGCGGGCGATACCAGCACCGTGCCCGATGCGTCGCGCATCACGCCGATGCCCGTGCGGCCGAGCGAGCGCGCGGGCCACGATGTGGGCGTGCGCGTCACGATCGATTCGGGCGGGCCCGCGATCACCGATGTCGCGAGCGAGCTGCATGCGGTTTCCGTCGAAGCGAAGGGCGCCTCCACGCGCACCATCACGCTCGACGACCGCAAGACGATCCCGAACCGCGACTTCATCCTGCGCTGGAAGGTCGCCGATGCGGCGATCGAGCCGTCGTTCTTCGCGCACAAGGGCGTGGCCGCCGATCCGATCGCAGCGGGGGGCTACTTCATGATCACCCTCGAGCCGCCCGCGCGCGTCGCGCCGACCGAGGTTCGCCCGCGCGAACTCGTGTTCGTGCTCGACACCTCGGGCTCGATGAACGGGTTCCCGATCGAGAAGTCGAAGGCGCTCGCCCAGAAGGCGATCGACGCGATGCGGCCGAACGACACCTTCAACTTCATCACCTTCGCGGGCGCGACGAGCGTGCTCTGGCCCGAGCCGCGCGTGGCGAACGACGAGAACCGACGCATCGCCTCGGAGTTCGTGGCCAACGCGCAGTCGGGCGGCGGCACCGAGATGATGACGGCGATCAACGCGGCGCTTGTCCAGGAGGGCCGCAGCGGCATCGCACCGAAGCGGCTGCTCGACCTGCCCGCCGACGGCCGCAGCGTGCGCGTCGCGGTGGAAGCGGGCGCGTTCGTCGAGGCCGACGGGCGACGCACGCTCGCCGCAGGCGATGGCCGCTCGATCGCGGTCGACCTGCGCGTGGCGCTTCCTGCGAATCCGAGGAAGTTCGCGATGCTTGCCGACGGAACCTGGGAGACGACCAACGGCGAGCGCGTGCTCGTCGTCCGCAACGCGCGCTTCGAGGACGCCGACGCGCGCACGCGCTTCGTCTTCTTCCTGACCGATGGATACATCGGAAACGACCAGGGCGTGATCGCCGCGGTGCGCGACAACGCGCGTGCGTCGCGTGTCTTCAGCTTCGGCATCGGCAACAGCGTGAACCGCTTCCTGCTCGAGGAAATGGCGCGCGCGGGACGCGGCGTGTGCGAGGTGGTCACGCTCGCCGAGAGCGCCGACGCCGCGATCGACCGTCTCGTGCGGCGCATCGAGTCGCCCGTGCTCACCGACATCACGGTCGAGGTGAGCGGCGCGCTTGGCGTGCGCGACATGCTGCCAGGCGGCGAGCATCTGCCCGATCTCTTCGATCAGGAGCCGATCGTGCTGCTTGGCCGTTTCGACCGCGCGGCGAGCGGCGTGATCACCGTGCGCGGCCGCACGGGCGCGGGGGCGTGGGAGAAGTCGATTCCCGTCACGCTGCCTGAATCCGAGGCGCGTCACGATGTGGTGAAGACGCTGTGGGCGCGCGCGAAGGTCGACGACATCCTGCTTCCGCGCATGGCCGAGGTCGAGTCGCAGTCGCTTGATGCACCGACGAAGCGCGCGGTGGTCGCGATTGGCGAGGCGTTCTCGATCGCGACGCCGTACACGAGTTTCGTCGCGGTCGAGAAGAGCCGCGTGACCATCGGCGGCAAGCCGATGCTCGTCAGCGTGCCCGTCGAGCTTCCCGACGGCACGAGCTGGGACGGATTCTTCGGCGAAGGAGTGAAGCCGTCGCAGATCGTGGCGCGTGAGCTTGGCGATGTCGCCGCAT
Source organism: Planctomycetaceae bacterium (assembly GCA_021297815.1). GTDB lineage: Bacteria > Planctomycetota > Phycisphaerae > Phycisphaerales > SM1A02 > QWPT01. Next base: position 8,056 of record JAJTGK010000036.1, on the reverse strand, counting down.
GGAGCGGCGCGCGGGATCTCGAGGCCTTCGATGTGTACTTCGCGGGTGTCGCGCACGAGCGCGCGGAGGAGTCGCTGTCGCTTGGCATGCCGGTGGAGGTCCATGAGAACGCGGCGGCGCTCGTCGACGCACCAATGGCTGCGGCCGATATGGCGAAGGGCAAGGTCGCTCCGAAGGTCGAGATTGCCGCGGGTGCAGCGGTGGCGCCCGCTTCGCCACCGCCGCTCGCCATGCCGCCGGGGTCGAGCGCACCCCCGCGGGATAGGTCCGCGGCTGACCGAGAAGCGCCGTCGAAGTTGCGCGGCGAGCTTGAGTCGCGTCGTCAGGGTCGAGGCACCGAGAGTCTGGCGCGCACGCGCTCTGGCGTGGACAAGAGCGGAGGCGTTGGCTTGGCAGGGGGCTTCGGCGGAGGCGGCAGCGGAGGCTTCAACGCGGCGCATGCCCCTCGCGAGCTTCGGGAGAGTTTTGGCGTCAGGCCGAGCGGCGGTGGTGGATTTGCCCGCGATGCGAAGGCCACGGGCGGCGCGGCGGATGAACCGACGGGACGCCAAGAAGACGGTTTCGGGCTTCCGCAGGTGGGCGACGAACTCGAAGTCGTCGTCCTCGTGGGAGCGCTCGATGATGCGATGCGTCGGGAGCTGCGCGCGATCGGCGTTTCGATCGTGGCGGAGATCGACGGCAGGAACGCAGTCGTCGCGCGGCTGCGCCCCACGGCGCTCGTGGCGCTTTCCAAGGCGACCTGCGTGCGGCGCGCCGAACCGGCGCGCACACGCGCGGCCGTCGACGGGTGACGGGATGACCGCATCAACCCGCGCAGGCGGCCTGCAGGGGCCGCCTGCGCTGTTTTTCACGGGTTTTTCATGGAACGGCGGGTGTCTCTGCCGATTTTCCCCGTGTGAGCGCCTTCGGCCCGTCGCCCATCCAGCCCGTTGCGCCAGGAGCAATCCAGGCCGCGTTCATCGGGCAGCAGCAGGCCGCCGCACGCCCGCGCGAGAAGGCGAAGCCAGAGCCCGTCGACCCGCGTCGCACGCAGGTGCGCGATGATGTGCGGCTCTCCGACCCCGCGAAGGCGGAGGCGATCGATCCGAAGCCCGACGCGGCGGAGGAGTGGAAGCACCGCCGCCCGCGTGGGCAGCCGCGCGACCCGCGCTTCGCCGCGTCGGAGCCCGCGTCGCCTGAGGACAGTGGCGAGCATCGCATCGATCTCAAGGCATAGCGACGCCCGCGTTGGTGGCCGTTGAAGCGGTGAAGGACCGCGCTTCGCGCGCGCCCTCGCGAGATCGTGGTACGGGGCGACCCAGTGCCTGCGGACTGGGCACCCGTCGGCCTGCGGCCGACGGCGATTCGGGTGGTTGACGCACGGACTCTCCGAACGGCGCTCAACACCACCGGCCTTCGGCCGACGGCGGTTCGGGTGGTTCCCACGCGGATTCCTCGAACGACACCCGGTGTGGTTGTTTCATAGGACGCCGCCGCGCCTCGCGCGGCGGGTGCCCAGTGCGAAGCCACTGGGTCGCAAGATCTCACAATCTCGGCACGATGCGTCGGGCGAAGCCCGACGGTCAACGACACGACGACGGCGAGGAACCGCGCGCCGCCCGCCCGCCCCGCGCGCCGCCGCCTACTCCGCGCGCACCCCAAGCGACTTGTAGATCCGCTTCGTCGCGTCGGTCTTGTTGAGCGTGTAGAAGTGGATTCCCGCCACATCGTGGTCGAGGAGATCGCGGCACTGCTCGGTCGCCCAATGGATGCCCGCGCTCTCGATCGCCTCGGCGTTGCCACGGCACCGCTGGATCGCCTTCAGGAGCGGCGCGGGAAACCGTGTGCCCGCCGCAAGATCCGCCATGCGCTTCAACCCACCCGCGCTCGTCACGGGCATGATTCCCGCGATGATCGGAACCCTGATCCCGCCGAGCTCGCACCGCGCGCGCCAGTCGTGGAACGCGTGGTTGTCGAAGAAGAGCTGCGTCACGATGTAGTCCGCGCCCTCGTCGCACTTCGCCTTCAGGTGATCGAGCTGCTCGAGCGTGTTCGGCGTCTCGGGATGACCCTCGGGAAACCCTGCCACGCCGATCCCGAACCCGCGGCCCCCGTTGACGCCAAGCCGCTCGCCCTCGCGCTTGATGAACCGCACGAGATCAGCGGCGTGCGGAAAGTCGCCCGGCGCCAGCAGCCGCGCGCCTTTCGGCGGATCGCCGCGCAGCGCGAGCACGGTCGTCACATCGCTCAGCGCGTACCGCTCGAGGATCGCTCGGATCTCATCCTTCGTATGCCCGAAGCAGGTCAGGTGCGGCACGGGCTCGAGGCTCGTCTCGCGGCGCAGCCGCACGACGAGCGCGTGCGTGTTGTCGCGCGTCGTTCCGCCCGCGCCGTAGGTCACCGACACGAAGCTCGGCCCCAGCGGCTCGAACTCGGCGATCGAGCGGTACAGCGTCTCCCAGCCCGCGTTGTTGCGCGGGGGGAAGAACTCGAAGCTCATCGTGGTCGCGCCGCGCGCGAAGATGTCCGCCACATGCATTCTCGAAGGGTAGCGGCTCCCTTGGCCGCGTAAGATGCCGCCGTGCCGCATCGCCGCGACATTCCCAAGCCCGCCGCGCGCCGCCTGAGCCTGTATCTGCGCGAGCTCTCGAGCCGCCTCGAGCAGGGCGAGGAAACCGTCAACTCGAAGGCGCTCGGCCTGTCGCTCGGCCTCACCGACGCGCAGGTGCGCAAGGACCTCGCGATCTTCGGCCAGCTCGGCCACCCTGGCCGCGGCTACCGCGTCGCCGACCTCATCGCGTCGCTGCGGCGCATCATGGGCCGCGACCGCGCGTGGACGGCGTGCGTGGTCGGCGCAGGTAACATCGGCCGCGCGCTCGTGAGCTACGACCGCTTCCGCAAGGAGGGCTTCTCGATCGTCGCGGTGTTCGACGGCGGCGCGGCCATGGTCGGGCGCGAGGTCGGCGATCTGAAGGTGCGGCCGATGTCGGACCTTGCGAAGGCCGTCGCGGTGGAGGGCATCGAGCTCGGCATCATCGCCGTGCCGCGCGACTCCGCGCAGCAGGTGGCCGACGCGCTCGTCGCGGCGGGCATCAAGGGCATCCTGAACTTCGCGCCTCGCCGCATCGTGGTGCGCGACGGCATCAGCATCGTCAGCGTCGACTTCACCGTCGCGCTCGAGCAGCTGGCGTTCCAGGTGGCGGGCGCTTCGGAACCAGAGGATGTCGATGCCGACCCCGAGGACACCACGCATGGGTAGCGGCGTGCACGGTCTTTCCACGCGCAGCGCCAGCCTCGCCACGCTCATGCTTGCGTCGGCCTTTGCCACAGTCGGTTGCCGCGGCCGCGCCCTTGTGCCAAACGACGCCGACAAGGCCCGCGAGGAGCTTGCCGTTCGCACGCGCGAGCGCGACGCGGCCCGCGCCCGCATCGCCGAGCTCGAGACCGAGCTCGCCAAGCGCGTCGCGACCCCAGGCGCCGCCACCTCCGACCACGAACTCGCCGAGGCGACCCCCGCGCTTGCGGCCTTCTCGGTGTCCACGCTCTCCTCCGCCACCCTTGTCGACGCCAACAGCGCGGAAGTCGCGCTCGTCTTCGCCCCGACCGACGGTCGCGGCCGCTTCCTCCAGGTCGCGGGCTCGCTCAAGGTCTCGGTCGCCGCGGTCGTGGCAGGCGAGGCCCCGCAGCCCGCTGGCAGCGTCACGCTCGGCCCGAAGGCCCTGCGCGACGCGTACCGCTCGGGCTTCATGGGCACGCACTACACGGTCGAACTCCCCGTGTCCTGGAAGGGCACCACGCCGCCGACGGGCCTGTCGGTGTCGGCCGAGTTCACCGATGGCGCGACAGGCCGCGCCTTTCCCGCCATCGCGACCATGCGTCTCCTGCCCGCGCGGCCCCGCGCCACCGACGCGCAGGGAGCGCGCTAGCATGGCCGCCATGCGTCCGACCGTCCGAGCGCTCGCATTGCTTGGCCTTCTCGCCGCGGCGTTTGCCGCGGGCGGATGCCAGCGCGTCCTCTTCCCGAGCGACATGCCGCGCAACCAGTTCGAGACGCACGACCGCATGCGCCAGCGCTATGTCCCGCTCGAGGAGCCCGATGTGTTCGGTCGCCCGCAGCCTGCGCTTCGCGCCCGACTCACGCAGCCAAGCTGAGCGCGGCGACCTTCGGTGGAGACGGCGTTGGGAAATCCTGCAGCCGCGCGCGCGGCGTGGCCGATTTCCGCTACCGTTCGCCACCTCATCGAGGACAGCCCTTGGCACGGAAGCCAGCAAAGTCGTCGTCGTCGCGCTCGAGCTCCAAGAAGCGCAACATCCACCCGAAGCGCACGGGCATCGTGTGGGGTGGGTTTCTCGCCACCATGACGCTCGCAGGCGGCGCACTGCTCGTCGGCGACAATTGGCAGGCCCTGCCCGCGGTCAAGGTCGCGCAGGCCGACTCGGCGCGCGGAAGCGCGCAGGTCGAGGTCGCGCCCGGCCGCTGGCAGGCGATCGTGATCCACCACTCGGCCACCGCCGCGGGCACCGCGGTCGACATCGCGCGCCAGCATGAGGCCTGGGGCCTCGGAAGCCTGGGCTACCACTTCGTGATCGGCAACGGCAACGGCCAGGCCGACGGCGAGGTCCTGCAGGGTCCGCGTTGGCTCGAGCAGCAGGGCGGCGCCCATGTCACCGAGCGCGCCGCGGGCGCCACGCCCGACGCCGCATGGTTCAACCAGAACGCGATCGGCATCTGCCTGATCGGCAACGGCGAGCGCCGCGAATTCACCGACGCCCAGCTGAAGGCCCTCGCCGCGCTCGTGAACGACCTGCAGCGCGCGACGGGCATCCCCGACTCGAATGTCGTGATGCATTCCGACCTCGCCGAGGTCGCGAGCCCGGGCCGCTGGTTCCCGCGGGCGCAGTTCGCGCTCGACATCGCCAACTGAACGCCGCCGTCACCGCCGCATTTGCCCGCTGATGCAGGCGCAGTGCGCGTCTGGCGTGCTATGAATCGCGTCCCATGACGCGCGTGTCGCACCCGACCCACCTGCCCGAAGTCCACGCCGCGGCGATCGCCCGCCTGCGCGGCCATGTGGCGCCTGAGGCCGTGCTCTTCGACCTCGACGGCACACTCGTCGACAGCGTGCAGGACATCTTCGTCGCGGTGAACGAACTGCTGCGCGAGCTCGGGCTGCCAGTCCGCACGCGCGATGAGGTCGCGACCTGGGTCGGGAACGGCGCGCGGACGCTCGTCGAACGCGCGATCGCCGGACGCTTCAGCGGATTCGCCGGCGAACCCGACGCGCGCGAGCGCCACGCCTTCGTCGATGCGGCGATGCCGCGGTTCCGCGCGATCTACGAGCGCGTCTGCGTCGACCACACGGTGCCGCTCGCCGGCGCGACCGCGGCCCTCGCCGACGCGCAGCGCCGCGGGCTCGGCGTCGCGATCGTGACCAACAAGCCGCTTGCGCCGACCGAACGCATCGTCGACGCGCTCGGCTGGCGCGCGCATGTGTCGGTCGTGATCGGCGGCGACTCGATGCCGGTCCGAAAACCGGATCCGGCGCCGCTCTTCGAGGCGCTGCGACGGCTCGACGCGCAGCACGGCTGGATGGTCGGAGACAGCGCGAACGATGTGGGCGCCGCGAAGGCCGCCCGCATGCCAAGTCTCGTCGTGCGCGGTGGATACAACCACGGGCAGCCGGTCGAGTCGCTCGACCCGGCGCCCGACCTGATCCTCGATTCCCTCGAGCCGCTGCCGCTTCTGCTCGATTCCGTGCTCGACGGCTGAAATCGCACGGCTTCCCGCCATCGCGACCGAAGGCCTGCGTATGCACCGCCAAAGGCCCGCTCGGGCTGCGAAAGGAGCCACACATGCTTCGCGAACGACAGGTGGATCGCCGCGGAATCACGCTCGCAGAGACGCTGGTGGGGGCCGCCGCGGTGGGCATCCTCTCCTGCATCGCCGTCACGGTGCCCGCCGCGCTCGGCGGTGGGGCCGATTCGCAGTGGAAACTGGCCGAACTCGGCGAGGCGCACGCCTGCTACGCCAACGACTTCAACGGTCGCCAATGGGGCGTCATGCCGCAGGATGCGGGCGCGTACGGCGACACCTGCATCCTGTACCGCAACGCGAACGGCTGCCCCGACATCTGGCTTGGCAAGGATTCGGGGTCGATCTGGGGCATCGGCCTCGGCTGCAACTCCTTCGGCAGCTGCGGCAACTGGATCTCGTACCGCCCGATGAACTTCGACGCGACCAACGGCGAGCTTGCTCGGACAGGCTCGTTCCGCCTGCTCAACATCTGGGGCTTCCGCGAGTATGTCTCGCGCAACTTCTACTCGCCCGAGTGGTTCGCCGAGGACGACCCGAACTACGCGGCGGCGTCGACCGAATTCGCATCGGCCGCCGAGTTCAGATACCCGCTCGCGGGGGCCGACGACGGCATCGCGTTCTCGAGCTACGCGCTTTCGCCCGCGGCGATGCTGAATCCCGGCGTCCTGCGCGCGCGCGCCGACGGAGGATTCCAGCCGCCCGCGTCGTTCGCCGACAGCTACCGATCGCCCGCGGTCGCGCAGTGCACGCATCCGTCGCTCAAGTCGCGCATGACCGAGTACGGCTGGTTCCGCAACGCGCCCGTCGACGGGCTCGTGTTCAGCGCGGGGCGCAAGAGCGCGCCCTACACGCTCTTCTTCGACGGCAGCGTGCAGCCGGTGTCGATGGCGCAGGCCGAGGGCGACGACCTGATCGTGCGGCTCGCCTCGAAGTCGGGCGACGGCCTGTGGTCCGACGATACGCCGTACGGCGTGGGGGGATGGAGGCCCGGCGGTTCGTTCGACGGCCTTGCGACGGGATTTCACATGCTCACCACCGACGGCATCCTCGGCCGCGATCTTCTCGCACGCGAGTGAAGAAAGGACACACCATGCTTCGCACACAACACTCCCATTCGCTCGCGCGTCGCGGCATCACCTTGGTCGAGACCGCTGTCGCGGCCGCGGCGGTTGCAGCGGTCGCGGTGACCGCCGTGCCCGTCTTCCGCAAGGTCGGCTGCAACGCCATGCGCGCGCAGTCGGCGACACAGATGGCCTCGCTCTCGGCGGCGCATGCGTCGTATGCGGCCGATTTCAACGATCGTCAGTTCACGATGTGCCCAGACAACCTCGGCCAGTACGGCGGGAACTTCTCCTCGTACCAGCAGGTGAACGGCTGCGTCGAGCCCGCGGTCTTCGGCACGAACGCCGCGGGCCAGACCTATGTCGCGGGTCCAGGCTGCCCCACCGACACGACGGGTGGCGGCGCCTTCCTGACTGCGTTTCAGTTCACCTCGAACCCCGGCATCGGCGCGTTCCGCCTTCAGAATGTGCGGCAGTTCAACCAGTATGTCGGCGGCCGATTCCTCGACCAGGCGTTCTACGCGCCCGACGATCCCGGCGTGAACAGGCGCGTGCAGCGCAACATCGATGCGGGCAGCGATTTCGAGGTCGACGGCTACGCCTACTCGACCTACGACTACTCGCCCGCGGCGATGTTCCACCCCTCGGTCATGGGTGACGGCTCGAGCGCTTCAAGCCCCATCTTCCGCCCTCCCAACGCGACGACCACCGCGGGCGGATTCGGCCACCAGTCTCCGACCAACGCGCAGTGCGTGCATCCGTCGCTCAAGACGCGCATGCTGGAGCGGCACGCGATGGAGAACTCGCCTGGCGTCAACCCGAGCATCGCGGGCGGCACCACGCCGTACGCATGGAACCAGTCGATGCGCTCGCGGTCGCTGGCACTCTTCTTCGACGGCTCGGTGCGCGTCTTCACCACGCAGGAGGCGATGGACGCCGAGGAGCGCGCGGGCGGCGCGAAGCTGTGGATGCGCTCGACGCCCGTCGGAGGATTTGGCTACAACGGCACCTTCGCGCATGACTTCCTGGTGAAGACCTCCGTGCACTACCTGACGACCTTCGGCATCAAGGGCCGCGACACGCTGGCGCAGCCGTAGTCGGGCAAAATCCGACGAAAGGCTGCGGGTCGCACGCCTTCTCGACGCGACAAGTGCGGGATCCCGAACGCATCCCTCTCCTGAAACCCACCCTGGCCGCGGTT
>JAJTGK010000035.1 GCA_021297815.1 Planctomycetaceae bacterium | reverse complement strand
AGGACGGCGCGCCCCGTGCCACCGCGCGCCACGGCGCGCAGCGAGGCGGGAGGCGCCGCGTCGCTCGCCTGCCCTGGCTGCGTGATCCACGCGGGCTTCGGATCGCCCGCGATGCCGGAGACCTCGGCGGAAAGCGCGGCAAGCCGCGCGCGGAACACGCCGCGAAGGAGCGCAAGCCCAGGCTCGTGGCCCGTTCCCGTTGGAATCGCCACGAACTCGGCGAGGTCGCGCTCCATCGCCGCCTGGCGCGCCGCAAGCCGCGCGGCGATCTCTCGCTCGAGTTCGCGCAGCTCCTCAGGCATGCGCCGCTCCATGCTTGCATTCATGCGCCACGAGCGCACCCGCGAGCGCGTCGAGGTCGACCTCGCCCTCGAACACCTCGGTCGCAGAGCCCGTCATGCGCACGCTCGCGTCGTCGGCGGGCCACTCGAGCCGCAACGGGCCGCCAGGAAGCTGCGCCTCGAGCGTGCGCGCGCCACGGCCGAGCAGGACACCCGCCACGCACACCGCGCTCGCGCCCGTGCCGCAGGCGAGCGTGATGCCCGAGCCGCGTTCCCAGGTCCGCATGGTCGCCTCGCCCGCGCGCGGCCCGAAGCGCACGAAATGTGCGTTGATTCGCGCGGGAAACCATGCATCGCGCTCGATGCGCGGCCCGACGAGTTCAAGCGGAACCTTCCACGGATCCTCGCAGGCGAACACCACATGCGGGTTCCCCATCGAGACGAGCGTGAGATGCGGCTCGACCTTCGCCGCCTCCCACCAGCCCACGGGGCCGAAGCGCGCGAGATCGACCGCGTGCCCGACGACGCGCGCCTCGGGCGCGACGCCATCGATGCGCGCAGGAATGCGCGCATGCCCGAGGATCGGCGCACCCATCGTCACGCTCGCCCTCGCCACGCGGCCATCCGGGCCGCGTTCCCACACGACCTCAAGCACGCCGCGCCCCGTCTCGATGCGCAGCGGGTTCGCGAGCGCGATGCCGCGGTCGACCGCGAACTTCGCGACGCAGCGGATGCCGTTGCCGCACATCTCGCCTTCGCTGCCGTCGGCGTTGAACATGCGCATGCGCGCATCGGCGTCGCCGCGCGTCGGCGGGCAGACCGCGATGAGCCCATCGCTGCCGACGGCGAGATGCCTGTCGCTCACGAGCCGCGCCGCGCGCGCGAAGTCGAGCTCCGCGTACTGCGCGCCGTCGACATAGACATAGTCGTTGCCGATGCCGTGCATCTTGGTGAAGCGCAGGAGCGAGGTCGCCATGGCGCGAGTGTACTCAGGGTTTCGCCGCGGGAAGAAAGGCCCACGCCAGCGCGCCCACGGCGACCGCGAGCGACGCCCACGAGACGACGGCGATGATGGCGTCGATCCGCATCGCGTCGAGCGGCGACCCCGCGATCGCGCGCAGGTAGGCCTGCCGCCATGCGATCGAGCCGTGCCGCCAGCTCGGCCGCTCGGGCCGCACATGGTTCAGGTACGCGACCGAACCGAGCGCCGCGACCATCGAATCGACGGCGGCTTCGGTCGCGGTGCCGCTGGCTTCGCGGCGGCTCAGAAGCTGGACGGCAAAGGTGTCCGCCTGGCGCTCGAAGCGGCGGCTTGCGAGGCCGAACAGGCACAATCCCGTGGCAAGCACCGCCCCGTCGCGGACAAGCGCGACGGCGTCCGCAAGAGACTGCCACTCACCTTCCTCAAAACGCGGCAGCAGCGACACGAACACCTCGCGCGCGAGCGGCGTGAGGACAAGGCCCGCGACCGTCCAGCATGCGATGACGACGGCGACCATCCAGAGGAGGTGCCGCCGCACCACATGCCCGAGTTCATGCGCCATCACGGCGCGGATCTGCGCGCGCGGCATCGACTCGAGCAGCGCGTCGGTCAGCATCACGCAGCGCAGGCGGGGAAAGACGCCCATCACCGCCGCGTTCGCCACCACGCCGTCGGTGGGCCACACCCAGAGTTCGCGCATGTGGACCCCCGCGCCGCGCGCGAGTTCCTCGAGGTCGTCGCGCAGTTCGCCCTGCGGCAGCCTTTCGAGCCCAAGGAGCGGCGGCACGATGAACGGGACGAGCAGGAAGAGGACGAAGAGGCCGCCCACGCCGCCCGCGAGCCGCGCGAACTCGACCGCTTCGGCGGATCCACGGCCTTCGGCGAGCAGCCGCGCGAGTTCGCTGCACCCGAGCGGGATCAGGAGCGGCACCAGGAGCGGCGCCACGCCCGAGCGCAGCTTCGCGAGCACGAAGCGCATGCGCGACGGCATGGCCTGCACGGGGCGCGCGCGGTCGAGCGACGCGACGAGCGACGCTTCGCGCAGCCGCCGTTCGATGGTCCACGCGGCGGCCGATACCGCCATCGTGGTCGCGATGCCGCAGGCCATGAGGAGTACACCCACGCCCACCGCGCCAAGCACGGTGCCGAGTTGCGCCGGCATCGCGCTCATCGCCGCGGCGAGGAGCAAAGTCGTGGCCACCCACGGCGCGCGCGCGGCGAACCGGTCGAACGACTCGACCCCCGCGCCGTGCGCATCGAGCAACCGCTCGGCGCGACGCGCGGCCAGCAGGCCGAACGCCAGCACCGCAAGCGGCGCCGCCAGCGCGCACGCAAGGCCTGCGGCGCCGCCGAGCGGCAGCGTTCCCGCGAGTTCCATCGCGAGCGCCGCGATCGAGAGCTGGACGATCAGCGCAAGCTGCATGCGTCAGCCTTCGGGCCGCCGCTCGGCGCCAAGGTCGACCACCATGCGGTCGTGGCGATAGAAGTCGACGCCGAGTTCGTCGGTCGTCAGGAATGTCAGCACGAGCCCGTTGCAGCGCGTGCTGTCGGCGAACGCGAAGTCGCCGAGGTGCGGCCCCGCGTACTGCTCGTTCTCGTACTTCTGCGCGTGGAAATGCACATGGAACAGGCCCGTGTACAGCGCGTCGAAGAGCGGCTGCGGGCTCTCGTAGCGCTGGTCTCCCGCCTTCGCGCGCGGCGCGAACTCGAGGAACTCTGGCTTTCCCCCCGCATCGAGCGCGATGACGCCGCCGTACTCGGTGGTGCGATCCTCGAGGTCGCGGTCGGCCGTCTCGTAGAGATGCGCGACCAGCGCCGCGTCGCGCAGCACCGTGATCGCCATCAGCATGCCCGCGCGGTCGGCCCAGTTGAGCTTCTCGCGCTGGTCGTAGAAGGTCTCGCCGAAACCGCTGCCGTACCCCGTGAAGTCGGGCGACGCCTTGCGGCGGCCTTCGATCGCGCGGCGGATCTCGGCGTCCATCTCCGACTCGGGCGCCGCAAGCAGCTCGGGCCGGAAGCGCGCGCACGCGACCGCAAGCGGCACGGCGCGGATCTCGAGCGACTCGCGGCGCTCGGCCGGCATCTGCGCAAGCGCGGCGGCGGCCTCGTCCATGAACGCCGCGCGCGTCGGTTCGCAGAGTTCGCGCGCCCACAGGATCTCCTCGCGCGTCATGGGAAGCACGCCGAGTTGCCGCGCGACGCGCGCGAGGTCGACGAGCATCGCGTCGCCCTCGATCTGCGCGGGGTCGGCAAGCAGCGAGCGCAGCCTGACCGCGCCGCCATTCTTCATCATGAGTTCCCAGCAGCGCGCACGCAGGTTCGCCTGCGTCGCGGGGTTTGCCGCGCGCATGGTGGCGAGCAGCGTGTCGCTCACGCGGTCCTTCCCGACCAGGCGCTCGATCGCCAGAAGTTCGGGCCGCGTCTCCTCGTCGCTGTAGCCAGGCACAGGGTTCGCCCATGCTCGGATCAGCGCGGGAATCAGCTCCTCGATGCGGTGCTCGGCGATCAGCTCGCACACGCGCTTGCGCCACTCGAGCGCGCCCATCCGCGGCAACGCGTTGGTGAGCGCCTCGACCAGCGCCGCACGGTCGGTCTCGAGGAGGAGCAGGAACGCCTCCTCGCGCGCGGGCACCACATAGCCGTCGGCCGACACCATGCGGCGCAGCGCCGACTTGGTCGCGTCGTCGACACCGCGCTGCCGCGCGGCCTCGAGCGCGTCGAGGTACCGCTCGGTCGACTGCCCGGTGCGCGAGAGCACCGATGCGGGGTCGGCCACCGACTCGGGGCCACCCCGACACGCCGACAGGCAGAGGAACACCACGACCGCCGTCCTTCGAAGCATGCTCGACCTCGCATGGCCCGCGGCGCCCGCCCGCTCCGCGCACGCGGTTCGGCGCGGGAATCGCCGCGACGGGCTTCCGTGCCCGCACGCCGTGACCGTATCATCCGCGCACGATGTCCGCTCAGGCCGACCAGCCCGAACTGCCCACGCGCGCGAGCAGCGAACCCGCTTCGCCCGAGCTCCACGCCCGCGTCGAGAAGGTGCTTGGGCTCATCAGGCCTGCGGTCCGCGAGGACGGCGGCGACATCGAGCTCGTGTCCGTGTCGGCGGATGGCCTCGTGCAGATCCGCTTCCATGGCGCCTGCGTCGGGTGCCCCTCAGCGCCGATGACCCTCCACCACGGCATCGAGCGCGCGCTCCGAAGCGAGCTCGATGGGGTCAAGCGGGTCGAGGCGGTCCGCTGAATCGGCGGTTTCTGCGCGGGATCGGTCGGGCGCGACGCGGCCAGCGATGCCCTGAACGCGCCCTCCAAGCAGCCCGAACGCGCCTCGGACGCTCCCGAACGGGTTCCAAGCCGCCGCAGGGCCCCCGTGCGGCACCCCCCAGCAGCTCGGTCCGCCATCCCCACCTGGAGGCCCGCTCCTCCTCCCCCCTCGATGGGGTTCAACACCCCAAGTGCCGTCATCTTCGGGGTTTCCCTTTCTCATTGCCCCCGTCCTCGGTTAGTCTTCCCCTGTCCGTCAAGTGGCGGACGGGCCGCGAGGCCAGGGCAGGAGGTCCGCAACATGCTCGTCATCACGCGCCGCGAAGGTGAGGAAGTCGTCATCGGAGACCCCGCGTCTCCGATCGGTGTGGTTCGCATTGCCGCCATCAAGGGCGACCGTGTCCGCATCGCGTTCGAGTTCCCACGAACCGTCGAGGTCCACCGTCGCGAGGTGGCCGAGCAGATCATGTCGAACAATGAGAACGGCGAGCGGAATGTGATCGGGCAGATCCGACCCGCCACCGAGGGCGGCTGAGCGACGACCGCTCGCCACACTCATCGAACACCAACGACAACGCGCGCGGAACATCCGCGCGCGTCGTCGTTTGAGGAGGAAGGCGCAGCCGCGTTGGCGGACGCGGGAGCGCCAGAGGAGTTCAAAGCGGCTCCGACCCGTCAAGGCCGGAGCCGCAAATCCTGAAGACCGCCGTTCCGTGGCGATCTTGTCCGATTGCCTGGCCATCCTTGGCCAGGCGGAGCGACGCACGAGGTCGTCCGCGCGCACCCGTTGCGCAGACGCTTGCCATCCACGGGAGTTGCCTCAACCCTCGTTGCGGTCCCGCATCCTTGCGGTTCCGCGTGCTGGCGACCGGCGAGCCGGCCTCGTTGCGGAGAGCACGACATCCTTGTCGAGCCATCCGCGTGTTTCGTTCCAATCGCGTCCGCACCCTTTCAGGCACGGCTGCGTCACCATCAGTCCGCGCTGCGCTCTCGGCGGATGGCCTCGAAGGCCTCGCCGAAGAGTTCCGCGGTCTGCCGCGCCGTGGGGCCTGACTTGCGCCACGACTCGGTTTCCACGACCTCAAGGTGATCGAACAGCCCGAGCACCGTCACCTTGCCGCTGAGCCCGTAGTCCTGCAGCAGTCGATCCGGAATGCGGATGCGACCCGCGCTGTCGAACGGCACCTTCGCAGCCTTCGAGAACACGCTTCGCTCGAACTGCACGAGCTTGGGGTCTCGAACGAATTCACGCGTCTTCGCGGAAACCACCGATTGGAAGGTCCGCTCGGGCCAAAGCTCGAGCGTTCCTCCGACACCGGGGACCGCGACCAGTCCCTGTCCGTGCTCGTCTGGATTCCAGGCGTCACGGAACTCTGCCGGGATCGCCAGCCGTTGCTTCGCGTCGAGTGAGTGGTCGAACTCGCCGAGGAACATGGCTGCACCCGTTGGGAAGATACAACACTTCGCCCCACCTTTCAACACCTTTCAACACTTCGGGCCAAAAATTTCTGGCCTGAATGGGGGCACTCCGGGTGGCTTTTGGCCATAACCGATTCATATTTCGGTACTTAGAGCGCGAATCGGCGCGCGAAGATTTTTCAAGTCCCACCCATCGAGGAGAGGCGCGCTGCATGCTGCCCCCACCGAGCGAAGAAACGCTCCAGGCCATGACCCGTATCCCGAGCTGCCAATGCCTGCTGACAAGCGGCTTTGGCGAGGTCCGTGACGGTCGGCTCATCGAGCGTGTGCAGCAGTGCGGCACGCAGCCGCCGATGCTGCTCGTGGCGATGGAAAAGGGGCATCCCCTCTCTCCGCTCATCCGCGACAGCCGAACCTTCGCCATCTCGCTGCTCGACCCGAGCGAGCGCGCGCTCCAGCGCATCTTCGGCCCTGAACGGCGCATCGGCGACGATCCGTTCCTGACCTACCGCCATCGGACGGGCGTGCTCGGCGCGCCGATCGTGACGCGCTGCGTCGCATGGTTCGACTGCGAGGTCGTCCGGCACCTCGACATGGAGACGAACTTCGAGCTGTATGTCGGGGTCGTCCATGCGGGCGGCCTGGGCGATGCGCCTGTGCCGCGGCTGACGGCCGCGCTCAATGCGACCCGCGGTACGGAGTCGCGCGCTCCGCGGCTGCGCGCCCTTCCCGATCGCGCGGGCGCGGCGGAGAGCCCTTCGGTGCGTCCGCAGCCAGGCCGTGCGCCTGCACGCGAACCGCGCGTCCGCTGACGGTCCGCAGTCCCCCTACCATCGCGGCCCATGCCTGCGATGCCGTCGCCTCCCTCGGAACTGCGCAACGATCCGTCCAATCGGCTCGGGCTCGACTACATGGCCGAAGCCCGCTCGCTTCCGAGCCTTGGCTACGGAATCGTCGACATCCACTCGCATATCAACGGGCTCGACGCGAGCGCGCTTTGGGAGCCGATCGCACGCGCCTACGGCGTGGAGCGCACCTTCTCGATGACGCGGCTCGAGGACATTCCCGCGATGCGCGAGCGCTTCGGTACGCGCCTTGAGTTCATCGCCGTTCCCGACTGGCATGCCCCCGACAAGCGCGACGCCCATGGGCCCGCGTATCTGCGTCGGATCGAAGGCTACCGCGAGGCAGGCGTGCGGATCGTGAAGTTCTGGAACGCGCCGCGCTTCATCGACTTCGGCCTCGACTCGGGCGACCGCGACCTGCTCGCCCTCGACGGCTCGCTGCGCATCGAGCAGATGAAGCTCGCCGAGCGCCTCGGCATGTCGTGCATGACGCATGTGGCCGACCCCGACACCTGGTTCGCGACCAAGTACGCCGACCACACCCGCTACGGCCGCAAGCTCGACCACTACACGCCGCTCCGCCGCGCGCTCGACCGGTTCACGATGCCGTGGATCGCGGCGCACATGGGCGGATTCCCCGAGGATCTCGCGTTCCTCGACCGCCTGCTCGAGGCGCACCCGAACCTGCACCTCGACACGAGCGCGACCAAGTGGATGGTGCGCGAACTCGGCAAGCACCCGCGCGACGAGGTGATCGGATTCCTCGAGAAGTGGCGCGGCCGCATCCTGTTCGGCACCGACACCGTGACGACCGACGAGCACCTGCGCGACGGCGAGAAGAGTTCGGACATGGCCCGCAAGGCCACGAGCCGCGAGGCCGCGCACGACCTCTATGCAAGCCGCTACTGGGCACTGCGCATGATGTGGGAGGCCGAGGGAGAGACGATCTCGCCGATCGAGGACCCCGATCTCGCCATGGTCGACCCCGTTCGGCATTCGCCGAACGATTCACCGCCGCTCCGCGGACTTGCGCTGCCCTCGACGCTCCTGCGCGATCTCTACCACGACGCGGCCACTCGGCTCTTTCCGCCAGCAGCCTGAGATCCGCGTCAGGGCTGCGAGATCACCCCGCCCGCGACCTTCGCGAGCTGCTCGGCGAACTCCGCGATGTCGTCGCCGAATCGTCGGACGAGCGGCGAATCCGCCGCATCGCCGAGGTCATGCTCCGTGTGGACGAATGTCGGCAGCCCCGCCGCAAGCGACCAGCGCGCGACGAGCGATGACGGTCCCCATTCGGGGGGCGTGCCTCGCCAGTCTGCGGACCACGGCCCCCAAGGCAGGAGGGCTCGGTCGACGAGGGAAATGCCACGCGTCGCCGCCACCACGGGCGACTGGCGGTCGACGAACGCCGCGTCCAGCGCGCCGAGCACGCGCCAAGGCTCGTCGACGAGCTCGCTGACCGCGAGGAGATCCGATGCACCGAGCTTCCCGAGCCAGCCTCGGGCCTTCTCGAGCCCCACGACAGACGGCGACGCCACGAGCCTGAGCCTCGCGCCGGTGAGCCGCGCCATCGCAGCCGCACGCACCGCGAAGCGCGCGTCGATGCGCGCAGATGGATCGCCGGCAAGCAGGATGCCGTGCACCCCCGCACGCAGTCCGAGCGCCGCACGGACGCGGCTGCGCCTTTCCTCCGACCAGCTTCCGACGCGCGACGGATCGACCGCGAGCGGCTCGGCGCGCCGCGCGTGCAGGCCGCACGCCGCGATCACCGAGAAGGCATGCGCGCCGTGGCAAGCGACCTCCGCCGCATTCGCCGCCGCGGCACGCACGAGATGCGCCACGGGGCGGAACCCGCCCGCCACCGAACCGATGCGCACGAGCTGCACCTCGTCCGAAAGTCCGTACGAGGCCAGCGCCTCGGCCATCGGCTGCGGACCAAGCGCAAGAAGCGTGCTGCCGTCGCGCAGCGACCGCCCGAGCGCCTCCAGCGTGGACGGCCCCGCGTCGAGTGCGCAGACGGCGTGCACCACCGCGGTCATTTGCGGCGGGTGCCGAGGTTCTTCCCGAGGTCGATGCGGTCGTGCTTGTAGAAGAGCTGCGCCACCTCGCGGCCGAGCTCTGCGACGAGCTCGTCCTCGATCTGCGCGCGGCCCGCGCGCGTGCGCAGGCCCTGCGAGTCCTTCTCGCGGATCGACGCGGTGACCTCGCGCCCGTCGGGCATGAGCTCGGCGCTCGGATAGGTCCGCGCGCGCGCCTCGAGGTCGATGACCTTGACGCGCACCGACGCGGTGGGCTTGATGCCCTCGATGTCGCTGCGGCCCGCGAGGTCGAAGATCACGGGCTGGACATGGATGATCTGCGTGCAGTCGAGCGCGCGCGCGATCGACTCGTTGCTCGAGAGGTTGTTGGCGTCGCCGCCCGACGCCGCGCGCGCGATGGCGATCGCGTCGCGCGTCGAGACGGTCGAGGTGAGGAGCTCGCGGCTCATCAGGTCGAACGACACGGCGTCGCCGAGGGTCGCGCGCAGCGCGCTGCGCGGGAGGATCGTGTTCGGATCGTCGACGAAGACCACGGTCTTCTTGTCGGGAAGCGTGTACTCCGCCTCGATCTGCCCCGGGCCCTCGAGCGCGTAGGCGACGGGCGTGACGATGTTGCACGAGGCGAGCGCGGCCGCGCACGCGCCGAGCAGCGCGGCGGCGAGGATGCGGGTCGTCGTGGGATTCGCGGGGTTCATGAGGGGCTCCATGACTTCGGCCTGCGTCGGCTCAGTACTCGGGGTACTTGTCCTCGATGTGGCGGTAGAAGAGCCAGCTCGTCTTCTGGACGAAGAGCGTGAGCAGGCCGCGCTCGATGTCCTCGCGGCGCGCGCTCTCGCGGCCGATGCCTTCCTTGTTCGGGAAGCGCGCCACGATGCTGGTCGTGTACACGAACTCGTCGGGGGCCAGGCCGTCGGCCTCGATCACGCCGATGTTCGCGCCCGCGGCACCGTCCCACAGGTAGCTGTTGCCGAGCGGGTTCAGGCGGTACTCGTAGAGATCGATGTAGACGAGGCGCTCGACGCCGAGCTCGCGCGCGACCTCGCCGTGCGGCATGGTGCGCCACTGCGGCGTGCGGTACTGCCACTGGAGCACCTCGCCGGGCGGCAGGACCGAGGCTTCCTTCACATACTGTCGGATGCGCACCGACACATTGGCGGTGATGTTGCCGACGACTTCGGGGTGCTCGACGAGGGTCGCGTAGTCGGCGTTCACGACGACGGCGCAGGTCTTGCTCTCGAGGCCGTCGTAGGCGGCGGGCACATCGAGCTTCTTGCCGCGCTCGATCTGCTGGCCGATGGCGCCCACCGCACCTGCGATGCAGCCGCCAAGGTGGAGCATCGCGACGGTGGCGAGGGCGAGGGCGCCGAGGTTCCGCATGGTGGAGCTCTTCATGGTGGAGCTCTTCATGGTGGAGCTCTTCATGGTGGAGTTCGCGCTGGTCGAGTTCCGCATGTTCAACCCATCCATCCGCGCATCGACGCGGTCTTGTAGCCCCAGGCGAGGAGGCCGATGATTCCGACGACCCACAGGCCGCGTGCGGTCCACAACCGCTCGTAGACGGGCCACAAGGACCGTCCGCTGACGAGCGTCCATGCGGAGCCGACCACCGCCATGCCCGTCGCAAGCGCGAGGAGGCAGCCCATCGGCTGCGCCACGAAGCTCGCGACCAGGCTGCCCTTCGTCGCGAGGGCGAACGCGGTGGTCATTCCGCAGGACGGGCATGGTACCCCGAACCGCGGCGGCCACGAGCATTCGGGCAGACCAAGCGCGCGGTGCGTCCCAAAACCCTCGGCGGCAGGCTTGAGCGACCATGCCACCGCCAGGAGCGAGCCTGCGGCGAGGAGAACGACGAACGCCGCCGCGCGTCGGCGGCGCACCTCGGCGGGGGCGAGGGCGGCGATCGGCGGAGCGAGCGGCGGGGTCGAGACGGTCTCGGCCATTGGCACAGGGTAGCGTCCCGCGCGCATGGCTCGACGGGCGTACCTTGCGGCACGGAGCACGACGCGATGCGCGAACACTGGATCGACGGACACCTCGACCTCGCCTACCTCGCCGTGAACGGCCGCGACATGCGGGCGGGCGTGCCCGACGACGCGCCGCATGCGCTCACGCTGCCTGCGCTCCGAGAGGGCGGCGTGCGGGTCGCGCTCGGAACGATCTTCACCGAGCTCGGCGGGCCTGCCACCGAGGCGGTCGCGTACCGCGACTCCGACGACCTCGACGGCGCGCACCGCGCGGGACTGGTGCAGCTCGAGTGGTACGAGGCGATGGAGCGCGCGGGCGAGGTCGCGATCGTGCGCACGCGCGGCGACCTTGCGCGCGCGCTGCGCGGCGATGGCCCGATGGGCGTCGTGATCCTGATGGAGTGCGCCGATCCGATCCGCTCGCCCGACGAGGTCGCATGGTGGGTCGCGCGCGGGCTGCGCGTCGTCGGGCTGTCGTGGGGGCATGGAAGCCGCTACGCAGGCGGCAACGCGCGCGTGGGCGGGCTCTCGCCCATCGGTCGCCGCATGGTCGAGGCGCTCGACGCGGCGGGCGTGCTGCACGACGCGTCGCATCTCTCGCGTGCGGCGTTCGACGACCTCTTCGCGGCGACCTCGACGCGTGTGATCGCGTCGCACTCGAACGCGCAGGCGCTGCTTCCTGCGAGCGAACGGCACCTGACCGATGCGCAGATCGCCGCGATCCGCGAGCGCGACGGCTGGATCGGGCTCAACCTGTACGGACGCTTCCTGGCCGACGGGCGTCGCGCGACGCTCGAGGACTGCGTGGCGCACGCGCTGCATGTGGCGCGCATCGTGGGCGGCGGTCGCGTTGGGCTCGGAAGCGATCTCGACGGCGGGTTCGGGCGCGAGTCGCTTCCTGCCGAGATCCAGTCGCCCGCGCAGTATGCGCGGCTGCTCGATGCGCTCGAAGGCGCGGGCTTCGCGCACCTCGCGGGCGAGGGCTGGCGGCGCGGGTACGCGCATGCGAACCTTGCGCGGGTGCTCGAGGCGAGCCTGCCCGCGTGACGCGCGTCACGACGCGAGCGTCTGCACCAGGTGGCCGCGGCGGCCGTCGAGCTCGACGAGGGTGAGCACATGCACGGTGGCGCCGTCGATCGGGGCGGCGTCGGCCATGCTCGGCGCGATGAGATCGATGGCGGGGTCTGCGCACGAGAGCCCCTCATGGGCGAGGGCGAGGATCTCCGCGTGGTCGCGCGCCCAGCTGCTCGCGCGCAGCGCGGCGGCGAGTTCGCCTGTGCGCGCGACGACATGCAGGCGCCCCGCCGCATCGACCGCGAGTTCGACCGCGTTGTTGCGCGGCATGGAGAAAGGAAGCGTCTCGAGGCCCTCGAGCAGCGTCGCGAGCCGCGCAGGCAGCTCGCCTGCGACGGCGCGCGCCACGCCAGGCACCATGGGCCTCGGTGGAATCACGCCTGCGACCGCGGTCGGCGCAGGCTTCGGTGCGAACGCGACCGTCGGGCGCGATGTCGATGCGACCTGCGCCACGGCGGCGCGCGCGGCGACCATGGCTTGCGCGACCTCCTCGACCGCCACGGTGCCGCGCGTGGCGGGCTTCGGACGCACGGTCGAGATCGGGATGGGTGCGTCGCCTCGCACACGCGGCGGCACGCGCTCGGCGCGCGGGGCGAAGCGCTCGGCGCGTTCGGTGCGCGTCGAGGACCCGGGCTCGGCTGCAGATGCCGAGGCCGCCGACACCGCCTGCTCGGCGGCCTCGATGAGGCGGAACAGGTCCGACACGCTTGGGGTCGGCGCATCGAAGGTCCCACGGAACGAACTCTCGACGGGTGCGACGCGCTGCAGGCCGCCGCGCACGGGGAGCTCGACCTTCAGGAAGGTCTGCGTGGTCTTGTCGAGCTTCTCCGCGACACGCGCACTCTCGCCGTCGTCGGCACCGAGCACGGCGACCGAGATCGACGAGGGCATGACGCCCTCAGGCTGCTCGACGCACTGCTTCACCAGGCGGTAGGCGGCGACGACGGCCGCGTCGTCGGCCCCCGTCAGGATGACCACATCGTCGGCGCCCTGCGGCACCTCGACCGTGTCGCTGCTGCGCGGCACGATGAACCACGCGGCCGCGATGGGCGCGATCGCGCGCAGCGCGTCCTCGAGCGATGCCTGCGGACGGATGACGGGGCGTCGGGAGCCCGCGCGAAGCAGCTCGACCTGCACGGCGTCGTGCTCGATGCGCAGCATGCACACGGGCCCGCGGTCGCGCGCCTCGCGGTCGGCGTACTGCGAGAGCCACAGCCCGCTCATCACGGGAAGATGGCCGACGAGCAGCAGCGCGCGCGGCGTGCGCGTGCGCGGCGCGCCGAGGAAAGCGTCGGTCAGGGTGTCGAATGGGTCGCGTGCAACGCTCATGTGCCCGTCCTTCGCCGCGCGTCCTGCGCGGCGTCACCTTGCGTCCGAGGCGCGGCGCGCGTGTGCGGCCGTCTCGGGGACCTCGACGAGATTCGCGGCGCCCGTTTCGCCGCCGTCGAGGCGATGCATGTTGAATTCGTCGAGCGTCGTCTCTCCGTCGACGACGATGCAGTACGCGTGCCTGCCGGGCGGCAGCGTAACGACTGCCTCGAGCCGCGTGCCGTCGGAGCTCGGTTCGAGCGGCGTGGCGGCGGTGTCCCAGCCGTTGAAGTCGCCGACCACCGAGACGGTGCGCGCCGAGAGCGGCTGGGTGAAGACGACGGTGCCGTCACGGTCGGCGCGCACGCCGAAGCCGCCGCCCACGCTTCCCCCCCGCGAGCGGTCGGCGATGGCGCGCAGGCGGCCCGCGAGATCGGCGGCGCGGGCCGCGGCGGGCGCCGCGGGTTCGGTCGGTGCGTCGAGATCCGAGGCAGTCTCGACGATCGGCGCGGCCGCAAGGTCGTAGTCGGCGAGCACGGAGGCGTGCGGCGCGTTGGCGGCGATCCAGGCGGCGAGCGCCTCGAAGTCGGCGGCCGCCGCGGAGGCGGCGGCGAACTCGGTGATGGCCTGACCGTAGCTCGCGGCCTCGCGGAGCTCCTCGTGCTCGCCGATCGCAAGCGGCAGCATGGCGTCAGGAAAGCGCTTCGTGAGCGCGCCGACCACATCGCGCGAAAGCGCGCGCGATTCGCTGACGAGCGTCGGCAGGAGCCTGAAGGGAATGTCGCGGCCGAAGCGCGAGACGACCGCGCGAATGGTCTCGATCTGCCGTTCCGCGCCCTTCAGGCTGAAGAAGCCCGTCTCGACGGGAACGAGCACGAAGTCGCTCGCGCGCAAGGCGTTGAAGGTGAGCAGGCCGATGGTCGGCGGGCAGTCGACCACGCACCAGTCGAACTCGTCGCGCCAGGCGGCGAGGACGCGCGCGAGGCGGCGGTCGCGGTCATGGCGCTGGGCGAGCGGCCCGTTGGGAGCCTCGAGGCCGGCGAGGGCGACGCTCGACGGGGCGAGGCGGAGGTTCGCACCGACCTCCCACAGGTGTTCCTCCGTGCGGGGAGTCTCGGCACCGTCGGCCAGCATGGCGTCGCCGATCGTGCGTTCGATGCCCGCGTCAGGCACGCCGAGGCCCGCGGCGCAGTGCGACTGCGGGTCCATGTCGACGAGCAGCGTGCGCGCGCCGCCCCGCGAGAGGACGGCGGCGAGGTTGATCGCGGTCGTGGTCTTGCCACAACCACCCTTCTGGTTCACGATCGAGACAACGCGCAAGGTGCCGCGAAGATCGGCCGCCGCGTGGTGGATGCGGGAGTTTTTGAGCGGGTCGCTCAGCGGGCGCCGATGGCGGCGAGCGCGGTGCGCACCGCCTGTTCGGCGGGCGCGGCCACGATCTCGACGGCGCCGATCGACCTCGGCAGGACGAGGCGAAGCGTGCCGTGGGCGGACTTCTTGTCGTAGGCCATGCGCTCGCGCACGGCTGCCGCCGAAACGGGTGCGGGAAGGGTCGTGGGCAAGCCGCACGCGCAGAGCAGCCGCTCGATGCGCGCGGCATCGGTGGCGGCGAGGAGGCCAAGCTCGACCGCGCAGCGGGCTGCCGCGACGCAGCCGATCGCAACCGCTTCTCCGTGCAGGAGTTCGAGCGAGGGCTCCGTCTCGATCGCGTGCCCGAAGGTGTGGCCGAGGTTGAGCCAGGCGCGGTCGCCGCGCTCGAACGGGTCGCGGGAGACGATGCGGGCCTTGACCGTCGCCGATGCGGGAACGAGGCGTTCGAGTGCCGCGAGGTCGCCTTCGGAGAGCCGCGGCGCGTCGGACTCCATCGCACGGAAGAGCTGCTCGCCGTCGATCACGGCGTGCTTCACGCATTCGGCGAGCCCCGCCCGCAGCTCGCGGCGGGGCAGCGTCGCGAGGGTCTCGATGTCGGCCACGGTGAGCTTCGGTTGCCAGAAGGCACCCGCGAGGTTCTTGCCGAGCGAACCGTCGGGCAGCGTGAGGTTCACGCCCGTCTTGCCGCCGATGGCGGCGTCGACCATGGCGAGAAGCGTGGTCGGAACCTGCACGAGGTCGACGCCGCGGAGGTAGGTCGCGGCGGCGAAGCCCGCGAGGTCGCCGATCAGGCCGCCACCCATGGCAATGACGAGGGCAGATCGGTCGGCCTTGACCGAAAGCGCAGCGCTCCAGATGCGCGCGACGGCGTCCATCGATTTGTCGCGCTCCGTGGCTGAAAGCACCACCCGCGCCGTTGCGGCACCCGCGGCCCGAAGCGAGGACTCCGCGCGCTCGGCCTGCGTGGCGACATTCGCGTCGCAGGCGATCACGACGGTGCGGTTCGAGACGGCAATGCCTGCGCGAGACATGATCGACGCGAGATTCGACGAAAGTCCCCGACCGACGACAAGGCTCGTCGGATGGTCGGGGATGTCAATCGCGATGCGGGTTTCGGTCATCGTCGGAGGCGTGCGAGGGGCCGGCGAGTTCCCGAAGACGCGCGAGCGCCTGGGCGGGATCGCCCTCCTGCCCCGCGTCTATCGGCGCATGGGCTTGGCGGGGCGCAACGCCGCGCACCTTGCGCGTCCACACCGTGCGCTCGACGCGCTTCCGGGCCGCGCGGGCGCGGAGGACCGTGTGGGCGATCGCCAAGGCGATCACGACGGCAAGCAGCGGCTTGAGGTGTTCGGGAAACTGCATGGCGCTCGTCGAACCTGTGCCCCTTGCAAACGCACACGGCCGCGGAAACCGCGGCCGTGTGCTTTCGAGTGACCCCAAGGGGATTCGAACCCCTGTTCTATCCGTGAGAGGGATATGTCCTGAACCAGGCTAGACGATGGGGCCAAGCCAGCATTGTGTTCGGCGGCTCTCACACCGGTCCGAACGCTGAAGCGCGGAGTATAGCAGCGGGTCGATGCATGTCTAGATGAGCGTTCTCGGGCCACGGTGCGGGGAGAAGGGGCAGGACCGCGCTTCGCGCGCGCCCGCGCAAGATTGGAGAACGGGGCGACCCAGTGGCTTCGCACTGGGTCGCAAGATCCACCGATCTCGGCACGATGCGTCGGGCGAAGCCCGACGGTCCCTCACCAAGGCTCCCACGGTTCGAACCGGCTGAAAAAGCCAACGGCCGCGGCATACACCGCGGCCATCGGAGCGAGTGACCCCAGAGGGATTCGAACCCTCGTTACCTCCGTGAAAGGGAGGTGTCCTAGACCAGGCTAGACGATGGGGCCAGGTGCAAGATCGGACCGCAGGACGGTCGTTCGGTCTAGGGGAAGGCGGAGATGATAGCGGCTCTCCCGCCGCTGTCGAGGCACGCATTCGCTACCCTCGGCGCCATGGCGCAGGCCGCCGCGCAGCCCGACGAGATCCTCAAGGAGGCCGAGCCGCCGCTGGTCTTCTGTCCGCTGGGATTCGAGCGGCGGGCGTTCGGGCGCTTTGGAAAGCTCCCCACGATCACGACGGGCCCTGGCGCCGCCGCGATTCATCGTGCGTTTGCCGAACGCGATCGTTGGCCCGTGCGCAACCCGCGGCTCGTGATCCTGCTCGGGCTCGCCGGGGCGCTCGACCCGCGCATCCGAGCTGGAAGCGCCGTCGCCGCGACCCGTGTCGTCCTCGACGGCTCCACCGCGACCAGCTCGAGCCTCGCCCATCGCGGCGAGTCCCTCGATCCGTCGCCCGACGACCGCGCCTCGCCGGTGTCGGTCGTCGAATCGAACGCCCCGGCGATCGATGCGGCTGCGAAAGCGCGATTGCGCGCCGAGACAGGCGCCGACCTCGTCGACACCGAGTCGCGCGCGTTCGCGACCTGCGCTTCGTCGGCGGGGCTCGCGTGGGCGATCGTGCGCGGAGTCAGCGACGGTGCGGACGACGCGCTTCCGTGGGAAGTCCCGGGATTCGTCGATGATCGCGGCGAGACGCGCATCGGTCGCGTGCTGGCGGCGGTCGCGCGGCGTCCGGCGCTCCTCGCGGAACTCGCGTCGCTCGCGCGCGCCTCGCGCACCGCGATGCGCAACGCGTCGTTTCTCGCCGATGCGCACGCCTGCGCGCCGACGATCGAACTCTGCTCGTCCCGGCGGCCGCTGCTCCTCTTCGGCGGCTCGTTCGACCCGCCGCACGCGCGGCATGCGACGCTTCTCGCCGAGTCGATGCGCGCGCTCGCATCGCCGTGCGCGATCGTGATGCCGGCTGCGATCAACCCGCTGAAGGCGTCGACTCCGCCCGCCGATCCCGAGGCGCGGCTCGCCATGTGCCGCGCTGCGTTCGCTGCCGTGCCGACCGAGACCGAAGGCGAGATCCGGCTGTCGCGCCTCGAGATCGACCGCGAGGGTCCGAGCTACACGATCGACACCGTGCGGACGCTCCTCGACCGCGTTCCGGGCACGGCCCTCGAGCAGCCGCGGGCGATCCGCTTCCTCGTCGGCAGCGACGCGATCCGCTCGATCGAGCGCTGGCACGCGTGGCGCGACCTGCTTCGGATCGCCACGCCCGCCGTCGTCGTGCGGCCGCCCGACACCCGCGAGTCGGTCGAGCGGTTCCTGGCGGAATTCGCGGGATACAGCGGGTTCGCCGACGCGCCCTCCTGGCTGCTCGACCTCGCTCCCGTCGACCTCGCCTCGACCGGAATCCGCGCCGCAGCGGCGGGCGGCGCGCGGCCCGACGGCCTCTCGGACGGCGTCTGGCGCGAAATCACCGCCCGCGGGCTTTATGGCTTCGGGCGCGCGCGCTGACCGATCTACACTGCCCGATCCCCATGAGCGCGACCCAAAGCAAGCCCGACATCGCCCGTGTCAGCTTCGTCAGCCTCGGCTGCCCGAAGAACCTCGTCGACAGCGAGAAGATGCTCGGCGTCCTCAAGCAGTCGGGCTTCGAGCTCGTGAACGAGGACCAGCGCCCCGACGCGATCGTCGTCAACACCTGCGGATTCCTCGAGGCGTCGAAGGACGAGTCGCTCGAGGTGATCCACGACGCGATCCGCCGCAAGGAGAAGGGCGAGATCAAGCGCGTCGTCGTCGCGGGCTGCCTCGTGCAGCGCCACCGCGCGAAGCTGCTCGAGTGGGCCCCCGGCATCGACGCGATGGTCGGCGTCTTCGACCGCGACCACATCGTCGACGCCGTCGGCGGCGAGAAGGTGGCCGACCTCGCCGAGAAGGCGCCGAAGTACTGGATCGCGGGCAACGCGCTGCAGGCGGCCGCCGAACGCGGGCTTCAGACCGTGGGCCTGACCGTGAACGGCAAGGACGGCAAGGGCATCGGCTACTTCGAGGACGACGCGAACCGCGTGCGCCTCACGCCGCGGCACTGGGCGTACCTGCGCATCAGCGAAGGCTGCAACCAGCGCTGCGCGTTCTGCACGATTCCCTCGATCCGCGGCAAGATGCGCTCGAAGCCGCTCGACGCGATCGAGTCGGAGGCGCGCGGCCTCATGGCCTCGGGCGCGTTCGAACTGAACCTGATCGGCCAGGACACCACCAGCTACGGCATGGATGTCGGCTACGACGGCGGGCTGCCCGGGCTCCTGAAGACGGTGAACGGCGTGGCGCGCGAGTTCGGCGGCGGCTGGATGCGGCTGATGTACGCGTATCCCTCGAAGTTCGACGACGCGTCGATCGACGCGATCGCCGGCCTCGACCACATCGTGAAGTACATCGACATGCCGCTGCAGCACGCGAGCGACGCGATGCTGTCGGCGATGCGCCGCCACACGACGCGCGCGCACACCGAGGAACTGCTGGAAAAACTGCGTGAGCGCGTGCCCGGCATCGCCGTGCGCACCACCTTCATCGTGGGCTTCCCTGGCGAGACCGACGACGACTTCGAGCAGCTCTGCGAGTTCGTGGCCGAGCAGCAGTTCGACATGATGGGCGTGTTCCGCTACTCCGCCGAGGACGGCACGCCCGCGGGAACGATGGAGAAGGACCCCGCGCTCGCCGTGCCCGACGAGGTGAAGCGCGAGCGCGAGGAGCGGCTCATGCTGCTCCAGCAGGAGATCGCCTTCGAGAACGCGAAGCTGCAGGCCGAGGCGAAGGTGCAGCTCGATGTGCTGATCGAGGGCCCCGCCGCGGGCCGCGCCACCGCGCGCGCGACGACGGGCGTCGGCAAGGGAGGCGCGCTCTACACGGGCCGCGCGTACTTCCAGGCGCCGTCGATCGATTCGCTGACCTATGTGCAGTCGACCGACAAGCGCGCGGCAGGCGAACTCGTGCGCTGCACCATCGTCGATGCGAACGGCTACGACCTCGTCGCCGTGCCGACCGACGAACTCGAGAAGAAGATCTCGCTGCCCCTGATGCACAGGCACTGACGGAGACCGCGATGCTCGCACGCGACGCCGAGAACCTCGTCCGCCCCCTGCTCTGGATCGGCTTCGATGGCAAGGTGCCGCCGCCCGAGGCCGCGCGGCTCGTGCACGAGGGCGTGTCGGGCGTGA
>JAJTGK010000034.1:8888-34922 GCA_021297815.1 Planctomycetaceae bacterium | reverse complement strand
TGTCGCGGGTCATTCCCGCCGACCGGCTGACAGGCATCGGGGTACGCCTCTACCCAGCCTCGGGCGCGGCGAGCCCGAACGCCCCAGGCGCCGTGGTGAAGGCCTCGGGCGACGGTCACTGGACCGCCGATGTCGCAAGCTCGGCGGAGCTTGCCGAAGGCATGGTCGCCCGCATCGCCGACGACCGCTATCCGCGCGTCGCCCTCGGCACGCGGCTCGGCGTCGTGGTCAAGGTCGAGCCGATCGACGAGGTTCCGCTCGCGCGCCGCGTGCGCATCAGGCCCGTGCTTCGCCTCGACGACGCGGCCTCGGTCGTCGTCGCGGTGCTCGAGCAGCCGCCGTCGGAGGGCGCCCGATGAGATGGTGGGTGTTCCTCGCCGCCGTGCTGGTCGCGGCCGCCCTCGACATGAGCATGGGCGCGGTGTTCGTCGTCGGCGACCTGCGCCCGCGGCTCCTGCCCGCGACGGTTGTCTTCGCGCTGCTCTCGATGCCGCGGAAGGGCACCGTGCGCGCCGCCATGCTCGCGGGGCTCGTCGCCGACCTCCTCTCGCCCACGGTGCTCGAGCGTGGCGACACGCTCGTCGTGCTCGGCCCGAACATCCTCGGCTTCGCGCTTGGTGCGACGGCCGTGGTGCCGCTGCGCACGCTGCTCTACCGTCGCAACCCGCTGTCGGGCGTGCTGACCACCGTCGTGTTCTCGTTCCTCGCCTCGATCGCCTTCATCGCGGTCTGGGCGCTGCGGGCGCGCCTCCTCGGCACTACTCCGCCGTGGTGGCCCGAAACGGGCGGCGCCGAGGCGTGGACCCGCCTCCTTGGTGCGCTCGGCGACGGCCTGCTTGCGTTGCCCGTGCTGTGGCTTCTCGAGCGCACGCGGCCGCTGTGGGATTTCGCCGTCGGCACGAGGCTCGCGCCAGGCGCAGCCCGCGAACAGTCGTGAGTCCGCGTACATTCCCTGCATGGCCACGGCCGAGCTCGCTCCAGGCATCCCGCTCGTCGTCTATGACGACCTCAAGGGCACCTTCGGCCCGCTGACCGACCTGCGCCCTGCCTTCGCCCTGCGATCGGGCGTCGGAACGCTGTGCGAGTCGATCGAGGCCGTCGTGGGCCGTCGTGCCGCCGCATGCTGCGTGGCACCCAGCCTCGAGTCGCTCATGCGCGAGCAGGGGGTCGCCACGGGAGCGGTCACCGACCACAGCGCGTGCATCGCGGTCAACGGCCGCTTGCTCAACCCGCGGGCGCTGGTCGACGCGGGCATCGCTCCAGGTGAAACGCTTGTCGACGGCAACGGCACGCCCGTCGCGTCGTGGATCGCGCCCAAGACACCGTCCACGCCTCCGCGCACCATCGCCGCCACGCTTGCCCGCGCCCCGTGGGACCTGACCTCCGCGGTCGGCGCCACACTCGAGGCCGATCTCGCGGTCCATCGCAGCGGCCTGCTCGCGTCCTGCGTCGCGCGGCATCTCCGGCCCGACGAGGGCCAGTCGTTCGGCACGCATTCCATCCTCATCGATCCGAGCGCCGTCATCGGGCCGCTCTGCGTCATCGACGCGTCCAAAGGCCCCGTCGTCATCGGCAGGGGCGTCGTCGTGCGGCCGCTGTCGGTGCTCGTCGGCCCGTGCGCGGTGCTCGAGGGCTCCACGGTCGCCGAGCGCGCGCTCCTCAAGGCGAACACGGTCATCGGCCCTCAGTGCCGCGCGGGCGGCGAGATCGGCGGCACGATCTTCCAGGCGCATTCGAACAAGTCGCACGACGGCCACCTCGGCGACAGCTTCGTGGGCGAATGGGTGAACATCGGGGCGGGAACCGACAACTCGAACCTGCTCAACACCTACGGCGAGGTCATCGTGCGCCTCGAGCCCGACGGCGGGCTCATGAAGACAGGCCGTCAGTTCTGGGGCAGCATCCTCGGCGACCATGTGAAGCTTGCGATCGGAACGCGCCTGATGACGGGAACCACCGTCGGCACGGGCGCCATGATCGCGCAGTCGACGCCGCCCGCGGCGCTCGTCGCGCGGTTCGCATGGTGCGTCGATGGCGCCGAGGCGCCGCGCGCGTTCCGCTTCGAGAAGTTCATGGACACGGCGCGCGCCATGATGTCGCGGCGCGGCCGCACCCCTGGACCTGCGCTCGAGGCCGCGCTGCGCGCCCTGCACGCGAAGGCGACGGGGGCCTGACATGTCCGAGGCGTCGGCGCCTGCAGCTTCGAACGAGCCGATCGGCCCGCATCTTGCGATCATCGACGGCCACGCGCAGTTCTTCCGCGCCTACTACGCGATCCGCGGCGGCCTCTCGAGTTCGGTGACGGGCGAGCCCACGAACCTCGTGTTCGGCTTCATCTCGATGCTGTTCGCGTACATCCGCAGCGAGCGGCCGAGCGAGCTCGTCGTCGTGATCGACGCCGCGGGCGACCAGGAGACCTTCCGCTCGGCGATCTACCCCGAGTACAAGGCGCACCGCGACCCCGCTCCCGACGACTTCCACCCGCAGGTCGAGCGCTGCCTCGAGGCGCTCGCGCTGATGGGCATTCCCGTGCTCGGGATCGCAGGCGTCGAGGCCGACGATGTCATCGCCACGCTCGTCGACCGCGTGCATGCGGCCGATCGCGCGGCGCGCATCCGCATGGTGAGCCGCGACAAGGACCTTGGGCAGCTCGTCGACGCGCACACCACGCTCTTCGACCCGCAGAAGAACGCCGACCTCGGCCTCGAGCAGCTCTTCGACTCGAAGGGCGTGCGGCCCGAGCAGGTGGTCGATCTTCTCGCGCTGATGGGCGACACGGCCGACAATGTGCCTGGCGTGCCAGGCGTCGGCCCGAAGACCGCGGCCGCGCTCCTCGCCGAGTTCGGCTCGATCGAGGGGATCTACGCGAACCTCGACAAGATCAAGGGCAAGCGCGGGCAGACGATCGCCGAAAGCCGCGAGCTCGTCGCGCTCTCGCGCACGCTTGTCGAACTGAAGCGCGACTGCGACTTTCCGTTCGAGCTCTCTCGCGCGCGCTGGGATCCCGCGCGTTGCGACCTGCCGAAGCTGCTCGAGTTCCTGCGGGTTCTCGGCTTCAACCGCCTGCGCACCGAGGCGCAGGAGATCTTCGGCGGCTCGGCGAAGCCTGCCGAGGCGCCTGCCGCATCGGCGAAGCCGTCGCGCAAGGCGAAGGCGCAGGCCGACGGCCCGCCCGCGGGCGGACTCTTCGACGCGCCACCTGCGGAGCCCGCCGCCGCCACGACCAAGCCGCGCCACGAAGCAGCCACCTTCGGCACGCTCTTCGACGCCGTGGCCGACGCCGACGCGGCGCCCGTCTCCGAGCGGCCGCTCGCCGTCACCCTCGTCCGCACGCGCGGCGAACTCGACGCGATGGTCTCTGCGATCCGCACCGCGGGCCGCGTGGCCTTCGACACCGAGACGACCTCGCTCGTCATGCCGCTCGCGCAGCTCGTGGGGTTCTCGTTCGCCGTCCGCGAGGGCGCCGCGTGGTATGTGCCCGTGCGCTCGCCCGAGCAAGCGTCGCATCTCGACACCGACGCCGCGCTCGCCCTGCTCAAGCCCGTGCTCGAGGACCCATCGGTTGCGAAGACGGGCCACAACCTGAAGTACGACTGCGCGGTGCTTGCGAACCACGGCGTCGAGCTGCGCGGCATCGCGGGCGACTCCATGCTTGCAAGCTGGGTCGTCGACCCGACGCGGCCATCGCACGGCCTCGATGCGACGAGCGAGCACATCCTCGGCGTGCGGCCGATTCCCATCGAGTCGGTGATCGGCGCGCGCGGCGAAGGCCAGCGCCGCTTCGACGAGGCGCCGCTCGCCCGCGCGGCACCGTATGCCGCAGAGGACGCCGAACTCGCGCTCGCCCTCGCCACGCGGCTCGAGGCCACCGTGCGCGAGCGCGGGCAGTGGCAGCCCTACGCCGAGGTCGAGGTCCCGCTCGTCCCAGTGCTCGCGCGCATGGAGCGCGCGGGAATCCGCGTGGATCGCGACGAACTCTCGATGCAGCGGCGCCAGCTCGAGGTCCGCCTTGCCCGCCTGCGGGACGAGATCGCGGCGGCTGCGCCGCATCCCTTCAACCCCGACAGCCCGAGGCAGCTCGCCGCCGTCCTCTTCAACGCGCCCGGCGCCGAGCCGCCAGGCCTCGGGCTGCGCGTCGTGAAGCGCACCACCACAGGCGCATCGACCGACAGCGAGGTGCTCGAGAAGCTCGCCGAAGACCCCGCGTGCCAGTCGCGGCTGCCCGAGCAGATCCTCGAGTACCGCCAGTTCGCGAAGCTCGTGGGCACCTACCTCAAGGCGCTCGACGAAGCGGTGCTGCCCGAGACAGGGCGCATCCACTGCTCGTTCCACCAGACGGGCACGGCGACAGGCAGGCTCTCGTCGAGCGACCCGAACCTGCAGAACATCCCGATCCGCACCGATGTCGGCGCCGCGATCCGCCGCGCGTTCGTGGCGGGCGAGGGGATGACCTTCGTCAGTGCCGACTACTCGCAGATCGAGCTGCGCTTCCTCGCGCACTTCTCGAACGACCCTGGGCTGTGCGAAGCCTTCACCCGAGGCGAGGACATCCACCGCGCCGTCGCCGCGCAGGTCTTCGACACGACGCCCGACGCGGTGACCGACCTCCAGCGCAGCGCCGCGAAGATGGTGAACTTCGGCATCGTGTACGGCATCACCGCCTCGGGGCTCGCGCGGCGACTTGGCCCTGGCTACACCGTCGCGCGTGCGAAGGAGATCATGGAGAGCTACCGCAGCCGCTTCCGCGGCATCGATGCCTTCCTCGACCACGCCGTCGAGTCGGCGCGCGAGACGGGCCATGCCACCACGATCACGGGTCGATGGCGGCCGATTCCGCAGATCCACTCGCGCAACCCCGCCGAACGCGCGTTCGGCGAGCGCGTCGCGGTGAACACCGTCGTCCAAGGCTCCGCCGCGGACCTGATCAAGATCGCGATGGTCAGGCTCGATGTCGTGCTGCGCGAGCGCCATCCGCGCGCGCGGCTCCTGCTTCAGATCCATGACGAACTGCTGGTCGAGGCGCCCATCGAGGAGGCGGGGGCCGTGGCCACGCTCCTCGCAGAGACGATGCGCGGCGCCATGGCCCTGCGGGTGCCCCTCGAGGTATCGGCGGCGACAGGCGCGCGCTGGTCCGATGTCTGAGGCGGCGTGTCGCGAAAGACCCGAGAATCGCAGGGGATTGGGCGTGGGAGCCCGCACCGAGGGAGGAGCCGCCCGAACAGGCAGCCGTGGCTCCGAAACCCCTTGACGCGTCCGTTGAAGTTGCTACTCTCTTCGTCCCTCGGCGGTGACGCCGAAGGTGTAGGGGCGGTAGCTCAATTGGTTAGAGTACCGGCTTGTCACGCCGGTGGTTGCGGGTTCGATTCCCGTCCGCCTCGCTGCAGTATTCACGAAACCCCCCAGGGGGCGTGGGGGGTTTCTGAGTTTTTGCGTGTCGCGTGACCTACCAACCCCCTAGGGGACCTGGGGGTTTCTGATTTTTGCGAGCGGCGAGCGGCGAGCGGCGTGCGGCGCGTCAGCCGCGCCACTTGATGGAGCAGCCGATGCTTGGGAGCTGCGTCGTGGCGATGGGGCGCCCCGACAGCACGCAGTCGATCGCGGCGCGGAGGTCGCGGCCAGTGACGGGGATGTCGCTCTTGGGGCGGCTGTCGTCGAGTTGACCGCGGTACGCGAGGCGATGGTCGCGGTCGAAGAGGTAGATGTCGGGGGTGCACTGCGCGTCGAAGGCGCGGGCGACCGACTGGGTGGCGTCGAAGAGGTACGGGAAGCAGTAGCCCGCCTCGCAGGCCTCCGTCACCATGCGGTCGGGCGCGTCGTCGGGGTAGCCGACGGGGTCGTTCGAGCTGATCGCGGCGATCGAGAGGCCCTTGGGCAGGTAGAGGCGGCCGAGCGCGGCGAGTTCGTGGCGGATGTGCTTCACGAACGGGCAGTGGTTGCAGATGAAGAGGACGAGGAGCGGCTTGCCTGCGGCATCGGCGCGGGACATGCGGAATCCGCGCGGATCCGCGAGGTCGAAGTCGGGGCAAGGGGTGCCGAGCGGGATCATCGATGATTGCAGCGGAGGCATGGCGCTATCGTACGGATTCCCGAGCCATGGCACGACGATCGACACGCGACGAGTTCGACGACGACCGCGAGGACGACGCCTTCGAGGATGAATCCCCCGAGGCTGACGACGCGGACGGCGACACCGCGTACTGCCCCGAGTGCGGCGCCGAGATCTACGACTCCGCGGATGTCTGCCCGAAGTGCTTCACCTGGCTCGACGGCGAGACCACGCGGCATCGCCCGGGCGCGCGACGCAAGTCCGACCGGCTGAAGCATGTCGTGGTCTGGGCACTCATCCTCTCGATGGTCGGCGGCGGCGCGGTGATCGTGCTGGCGCGGCTGCTCGGTTAGGCGTCGCAGCTCGGCCGATCCTTCAAGACTGCCCGTGGTCCACGCCGCCGATCCGTGCATGCGACGGTGCCCCGGACGGAGCAGGAGCTCGAAGCACAAAATGCTCGACAGCCGCCCTGTCGGTGGGCGGCTGTCGAGGGAGAGTGCGTTGGCGTTGCGTTTGGTCAGGCCGCGTCGTCGGCCGCGGCGCGCCATGCGATCGCGCCACGGGCGCCATGGCTCGGACGCGTGCGCGGGTTGCAGAGTTCGGTCGCGAAGGTCTCGAGCTCGGACTCGCGGCCGAAGCGGTTCGCCGCGGTGCGGGCCGCGCGGGCCGCAGGGTCGACCAGCGTCGGGTCGTTCGGGTCCGAGATGAGCTTGCGCAGCTTGATGATGCCGCGGTGCTTCCAGTTGTTGATCGTGGTCACCGAGACGCCAAGCGCCTCGGCCGCGTGCTGATAGCTCTTGCCCTCGCACACGATCAGGCGAATCGCGTCCTGCTCGTCCTTGCCCAGAAGGCCAAGGGCCGTCTCGAGCACGGCGTCGCCAAGAACGCTCGCGGTCGCGGGGGGCTCGTCCTCGCCGAACTCCGACTGGCCCGCGGAGCGCTCCTCGAGCAGCTCGCGGAGACGGGTCGCGCGGGCGTAGCGCCGGCGAAGCAGGTTGTGGGCGATCTTGAGCAGGTAGCTGATCGAGATGGTCAGCCGCTCGAGTTCGGGGTGCTGCAGCAGGCGCAGGAAGACCTCCTGGGCCAGGTCCTCGGCGACATCGGGTGTCGTCGACTTGCGAAGGAACGCGTAGACGCGCTCGTAGTACTGATCGAAGAGACCAAGGACCAGATCTGCACGCTCTTGGGTTGCCGCCATCACAGGACTCCTCTGAAACTGACCGGACTTGACTCGTGCCATCCAGGGGCCGCCGCGAACCGCCTTTCGCGACGACTTCCTCCGACTCAACCGAAGATACGGATCTGCGTAGCCGTCTCTATAAGGCAATACCCCCAATGGGGGAATCATGCTTGCGGGCAGGTGCTTGAGGTGGGGTGCTTTGTCCGATCTCTTCGTACGCAGCGGGGCTCGCCCGCCGATTCAGGGAACAGGCGCCTTGCGAATGGTCACTTGGACATGGGCGTTGTCCGCAGTGCACGACAGAAGCCCTACTTTCCGCAGGAAAACCGATGAATACGGCAATCTTCTCAGCTCCCGTGTATGCTGCGCCAACCCTTATGCCGCCGACCAAGCCCATCACCGTTTTGCTTGCCGACGACCATGCGCTCATCCGCTCGGCGCTCGTCTCGGTGCTGAATGACACCGACGACCTGAAGGTGGTCGCCGAGGCCTCGAATGGGGCCGATGCCGTAGAGCTCGCCCACAAGTTTTCGCCCCATGTCGTCGTCCTCGATGTCGACATGCCTGGGGTGGATGCCTTCCATGCGGCAAACCACATCCTGCAGCTACGGCCGAACACCGCCATCATGTTCCTCACGGCGAGCGATTCCGACCGCTCGATCGAGCAGGCCCTCAAGTCGGGCGCCCTCGGCTATGTGGTGAAGAGCGATGACCCGAACGCGATCCCCGACGGGATCCGCGCGGTCTCCCGCGGCGAACAGTACTTCTCGCCGCGCGCCGCGGAGCGCGTGAAGGGCGATGCCAACGGCCTTCGTCGCAAGAAGGTCACGGGAACCCGCGGCATGGCGCTCTCCGACCGCGAGGTCGAGGTGCTGCGCTATGTCGGCAAGGGCTACGCGAAGAAGCAGATCGCCGAGATGCTCGGCATCTCGGTGAAGACCGTCGACAAGCATGTGACGAGCGTGATGGAGAAGCTCGACATCCACGACCGCGTGGAGCTGGCGCTCTACGCCGTGCGCGAAGGCTTCATCTCGGCGTGAGCGGTCCGCGCGACGAAACGCTGCGCGTGCTGTGGACGGGCGACCGCGAGGCCGCCGTGCTCAAGCCTGCCGGGCTCTCGAGCGAGCGAAGCGAATCCTCGGGAATCGAGCCGCATGCGGGCGACTCTGCGATCACACGCGCACGCCGTCAGTTCGGCTGGCTCGATGCGCAGCTTCCCCATCGACTCGACCGCCCGACCTCGGGCATCCTGATGATCGCCGCCGACCGCGCTGCGGTGGCGGTGCACGGCGAGGAACAGCGGGCGGGCCGCTGGACCAAGTGGTATGTGGCCCGCATCCCCGAAAGCGTGTCTGGCAGCCGTGCGGCACCCGCGTTGGTCGGGCACCACAACGCGTACATCCGCCGCCGAGGGCGCCTCGCCGAATGCGTGCGGAGCGGTGGCGACCCCGCACGGCTCGAGATCCTTCTGGTCACGCCCGCCGCCGATCAGCCGCGCGAGTCTCACGCGCTGATCCGCCTCGACACGGGCCGGTTCCACCAGATCCGTGTCATGCTTGCGTCGCTCGGCGCGCCGCTCGTTGGCGACCGCGACTACGGGTCGGCCGCGCCGCCTGAATCGTTCGAACTCGTCTCGGCGGGGCTTCGCATCGAGCGCGGCGAACAGCCTGTGGCGATCGAGGTCCCGGACGCAGCGATGCGCGGCGTTTCGCCCGAGCTGCGTGCGCGCCTCGGCGCTGAACTCAGCGCGCCGCGAGCAGTTCTTCGCGAACATCGGGCGCCATGACCCACATGGAGCGGCCGAAGCGGTTGGTGGCGAGCTGCGAGACGGCGCGCCGCCAGGCATCGGTCGCCGCCGCGTCGCGGGTCGCGCTGAACGAGCCCCTGAACTCCGCAGGCGAGAGGAGGTCGGTGAATCGCGGCGTCTTCTCGACCAGCGACACCGTGCCGCCCTCGATCTCGAGGTTCCAGGTGTCCGTGTCGGGCTCCTCGAGCCCTTCGGGCCGCACGAACGCGCCGCCCGCGTAGATCCCGATTTCACCGCCAGAGACCACGACCACGCGCACGGCCGCGTTCACGGCCGTCGCGTCGAGCGGGGTCATTCCTGGCTTGGGCAGCCAGACCAGCTGCACATGGACGAACACCGCATCGGGTGGCGTGTCGTTTGGGCCTGTCTCCGCGAGCTGCTCGAGCGTCACCGTCGAGAACCAGAACGAATGCTCCGTGTCGCGCTGCGTCGCGGCCGAGGCGCGGAACTCGGGCGCAAGCACGAGGGGCGCGCCCCCGAGCGCCTCGAGTCGGGCCTGGCCCGCCTGAGGCGCAAACGAGCAGCCGCCGAGAAGCGCTGCGAGCACGAGCGACGACGACTTCCATAGGGCGTTCATGGCTGCACTCCTTCGCGCGGACGCTGGTCGCCTGCCGTCGCGCCATCGAAGTCGAGCCGCGCCGCCAGCGGGCGCGGCGCCAGGCGGTCGCGCGGCGTGGGCGGCACGCCGAGGCCCAGAAGGCTCACGGCGTCGCGCTCCACGATCTCGCGAAGCACCGAGCGCGCGACATGCGGCAGGTGGGTCGAGTGGACGGCGGTATTCACCGAGTAGATGGCTTCGATCGCGCGGGCGGCCGTGTCAAACGGGAACCCCGATGCGAACAGCAGCTTCGCATCGACACCCATGTCGCGGCTCTGCTGCAGCACCTGCAGCAGTTCCCAGGGGCGCGAGGCCACGCCTGCGAGCGTGGTGAACACGCGGTCGTGCTTTGCGACCAGCGCCAGCGCCTCCTGCGTGAAGGGGTGGCCGCACCCCGCAAGGACGATCGAGAGCCTGGGGAAGGCGCGTGCGACCTCGTCGAGCAGGTATGGGCGGCCGAACTCAAGCCGAGCGGCACTCGGCAGCGGTCCAGACCATCCCACGAAGACGGGCAGCTGCATCGCCTCGGCGCGGTCGAAGACGCGCATCGCGCGGGTATCGGAGGGGTGGAAGCCCTGCAGCGCAGGGTCAAGCCAGATCGCGCAGGCACCCGCGGCGCGCGCCGACTCGACCTCCGCCGCGGCATCGGCAGCCATCGGGTCGACCGCCCGTGCGTACAGCAGCCTGCCAGGGGCGTGGGTCGCTGCGAAGTCGAGCAGGCGGCGGATGGCCGCCTCGGGCACCGCGCCGCGCAGGAGGTCGCTGCGGAAGCCAAGCAACAGCCCGCAATCGACGGTCTGCAACGCCGCGAGCAGCCCATCGGGGCTCGCATCGGGCCGCACCCAGCGTGCGGCGCCCGATCGACGGACGGCCGAGGAGATGCCCTCGCCGAGGTCTTCGGTACGCGCCCAGATGCGCATGTCGAGGTCGACGATCATGCGGCGGAATGTAGCCGAGCCGAACCCTCACCGCGAACGCACCGCAGGTCGTTGCGGCGGCGCGTCTATACTCGCCCCTATGCCCAAGGCCGTCTGGGAGGCTCAGGAACTCGCCACCGACCCGCACCAGCGCGGCGACAAGCCGCAGAAGGTGCAGGCGATGTTCTCTGCGATCGCTGGCGCCTACGACCTCAACAACAGGCTGCATTCGTTCGGGCTCGACGAGCGCTGGCGCAAGGCGGCCGTGCGCGCCGCCCGCGTGCGCGCGGGAGACGACATCGTCGACATCGCCTGCGGCACGGGAGACCTGACCGAGCAGTTCGCGGGTACTCCCGCGCGCTCGGTGCTCGGTCTCGACTTCACGCCCGCCATGCTCGACATCGCGCGCGTGAAGAGCGCTCGGCGCAAGCACCCGAACGCGGTGCCGCGCTACGAGCACGGCGACGCCACCGCGCTTGCACTGCCCGACGCCTCGGCCGATGTCGTGTCGATCGCCTTCGGCCTCCGCAATGTGGGGGCGCCCGAGCGCGCGCTCGCCGAGTTCCGCCGCGTGCTTCGGCCGGGCGGCCGGCTGGTCGTCCTCGAGTTCGACGAGCCGACGAACCCCGTCATCCGCACGATGAACCGGCTCTACACCCACCGCATCATGCCGTGGACCGCGAGCCTGATCGCCCGCGATCGTTCGGGCGCCTATCGGTACCTGCCGCGGTCGGTCGAGACCTTCCTCGACCGCCAGCGGCTTCGCGAGGCGATGCTTGCGGCCGACTTCAGCTCGGTCGAGCAGATTCCGCTGACTTTCGGTACTTGCGTGGTCAGCGTGGCCACCGTCGCGCAGTGATTGCGCGCGCGCCTGATCGACCCAACTCTCTATTTCGCAAGGTTCCGCAGGCATCGAAAGGGCGAGGGCGCCGCACGGTTGTCCCCGCGGCTCAATGGATTGGGCCGCACCCGAACGGGGCGGAGGATCCGCCCCATCCAGACACGAACGGAGTGATGGGAATCATCGGAACCGTTCCATCGATGGAGCACGGCCATGCCTCAGGCCAAGGACGACCAGGGCGGCGAATTCGGCGGTGAAGACGACTTCCGCGCGCGATCGCGCGCACGGACCACGGCAGACACGGAACGCACCACGCGCGCGCTCGAGGCGCTGCTCGCGAAGTTGATCGCGGGCGACCGCATCGGCTGCCGCGACACGGTGCGCGAGTACATGGAGGCGGGGCACGACGCCACCGACGCGCTGCGTCGCCTGGTGTGGCCTGCCTGCGCCATGATCGACACGCTCGCCCGCCGCGACCAGATCGCGGCCGTGGCCGAGCACTGCGCCACCATGCTGCTCACCCAGCTGGTGCAGCGCCTCGAATGCGGGCTCACCAAGCACCCCGCGCGCTGCCAGACGATCGTCGTCACGAGCGGCGCCAAGGCGACCGAGGAACTCGCGGGCGAGATCTTCGCGGGCATCGCCGAGGCCGCCGGCTTCGATGTGGTGTTCCTCGGCGGCGGCGTCGAGTCCGACGACATGTACGCCGAGATCGGCCACCGCAGCCCGTCGTACTTCGTGAGCTTCGCGGCGAGCGGGCCCGACGCTCCCAAACTGCGCCGCCTCATCGATACGGTGCGGACGCACCAACCTGTTCCCGGCCTTCGGATCGGGGTCGGCGGAGGCGTGTTCACCCGTGCCCCAGGCCTTGCCGAGGAGATCGGAGCGGACTTCGCCGCCGATACCCCGTTCGAGATGCTCGAGGCGGTGATCACCCTCGGGGTCGAGGCGCGCCGCAGCGGCGTCGGTTCGCGGCGGGCCGCGAGCCCGATCAGCCGGCCCAAGGCTGCCTGACCCCGCGCACACCCACCTCGAAACCCTGCGACGGCCGCCCTCCGACATCGGGGGGCGGCCGTCGCTTTGCGGACCCGCGTCGGAACGAAGAGTTCGATTGGGACGCGAAAATGCGGAACGGACGGAGGGGCTGTCCGTAGACTGCCCCACGGGGCCGTCGCCCCGAGCACCGCGGGATTCGCGCCATGCTGGACGCACAGACCGAGAGACTCACCATCGCGCGCGCCCGCAAGGGCGACCGTGCTGCCATCTCGGAACTGATCCGCGCGTACCAGCGCCCGCTCGAGGCGTTCCTCTTCCGAATGTGCGGCAAGTCGGACCTCGCCGAGGACATCGCGCAGGAGGCCTTCCTCCGCGTGATGAAGTCGCTCGACCGGTTCGACGACCGCTTCCGCTTCTCGACCTGGCTGTTCACGATCGGCAAGCGGCTGCTCGTCAACCACCAGCAGAAGATGCGACCGCTCGCCGACAGCGATGCCGTCGACTTCCGCGGCCGCGACGCGCGCACGCCCGTCACCGAGAACATCGAGCAGGAGCGCGGCGAGACCGTGCAGCGCATGATCGCGATCGCGCTCGACTCGCTGGTCGAGCCGCAGCGCGAGATCGTGCTCCTCTTCCATCAGCAGGGCTGGCCGGTCGAGCGCATCGCCGACAAGCTCTCCATGCCCGAGGGCACCATCAAGAGCCACCTCTTCCGCGCGCGTCGCCGCATGCTGGCCGCGATCGAGCACGCGACGGGCGTCGTCCGCACCGAGGAGGTCTTCAAGTGAGCCTCGGTCCGAACAATGGCTTCTCGGTGCGCGCGCAGCGCGTGCTCGTGCGCGTGCTGCTCGCGTTGCGCTGCGAGGCGCGTCGTTCGCCCGACCCCGCGTTCGATGCGATGCGTGCCGAGGAACTCGCCGACCGCATCATGCGTGAACTGCCGCGTCGCGTGCTGCCCGTCGGGCTGTGCGCGCTCGCGCTTGTCGCGGTGGTCTGCCTGATTCCGATCGCGCGCGACTACATGCCCCGCGGCGAGGCGAAGGCTTCGGTCGCGCAGGTCGTCGAGTCTTCGATCCGCGAGCAGGGCGCTGCGGTCAACGCAGGGCTTGGCGCGCTGCGCGCCGTGGTGGCGCCGTTCGCCGGCGATGCGGCTTCCGAGTCCGACGAGGGTGAAGCCCCTGCGCCCGAGGGCGCGGTCGCCGTCGCCCCCTTCAAGCGCTCCTGAGCGAACCTATGACGATGCGACGCACTGCAGCACGGTGGCTCGTGGCGTGCGTCGCCGTGTGGTCGATCTCGGCGAGGCTCGTGGCCGACAACGCGGGGTTCGCGCTCGCTCCGAAGGGCGCGGTGTTCGCGCTCGACGCGCGGGGCGCCGCCGATCTGTTCGTCGATGGCCAGGGTGCGGTCGTGCGCCCCGTGCTCGAGGCGATCGCAGGGGCGCAGGTCCTGAAGACCTTCGATGTGCTCGCGCAGCGCTCGGGCGCCGTGCCTGAACGCGCCGCGCGCGATGTGTTCGGCGGAAGGGTGGCGTTCTTCGTGCCCGAAGGCGGCGACGCGACCCGTTGGATGTTGGCGCTCGAGGCCGACGACGCGCGCTGCCAGCGCGTGCTGGCCATGTTCGGTGCGCGCATGACCTCGCCTGGACGGTTCGAGGCGCCGGGCGAGGCGATGTCGATGCGCCGTGCGGGCGGTTGGCTGCTGCTGTCGCCGACGGCGCCTGAAGTGCAGGGCGCGCTCGACCTCGCGCAGTCGCGCATCGCGCAGGAGGATCCCGCGCGGTCGCTGCTTGGCGACCCTGCCATTCAGGAACTGTTGGCCCTTGATGGCAGCGTGCGCATGTTCGTTCGTCACGACGCACCGCTCGGCGGTGCGACGCTGGTCTCGGCGTCGCGTCGCGACGGCGCGATCGCCGCCGAGATCCGTGGCCGTTACGAGGCGCCGCTTCCCGTCCTCGGCACGACGCGCGCCCGCCTCGATACGCATCTCGTGCGCGCATTCGAAGACCGCGCGGTCATGGTGCTCGCGAGCCCTGCGGATGGAAAGCCCGGCGTTGCGGACGCCTTCTGGCTGACCCTCGTGCCCGAACTCTCTCCGTCGCCCGCGATGCGCGCCAACCTCGCGGGTGAGCGCGTGCTCGCGGTCGGGCGGTGTGCGAAGCATCCCATGCCTGCGCTCGCCTTCGCATGGCGCGTCGAGGACGCGGATCAGGCGCGCAGCGACCAGGAGCACTTCATGCGCGCGGTGTGCTGCGGGCTCGGCCGCGCCGTCGAAGCGCCCTCGAGCGCCGCGGCGGCCGAGGCTGCGGTCGTCTCGGTCTCGAGCGAGCTTCCGCCCGCCGCAGGACCTGCGCCGACCAAGTGCGAGGCGCTCGGGCCGTTCTTCGACCGCTATCTCGGCTCGACCTTCAAGCTTGGCGCGAGCATGCTCTGCTGGTCGACGGTTCCCACGCCGTGCGGCGGCTGGCAGGTCTATTCGAGCGACCCCGAGTGGCTGGCGACCGTCGCCGAGCGCCTGAGTGGGTCCTCGTGCAGCGACGATCCTCGGCCTGAAGCGGGTGGAGTGGGCTTCTGCGACGGACCGCGGGCGGCGTCGCTCCTGCGCCGCTGGATGCCGCTCGCGGCGGGCGGCGCCGACGACCGCGTGTCGCACGGCATCGAGGCGCTTTCCAAGGCCATGGAACGCCTCGGCAGGGTCCGATTCGAGTTCGAGATGCCGACCGCGCTCACGCTGCGCGCCCGCGTCGAGATCGAGCCGCTCGCCTCGCTCGCGCCGAAGCGCCTGCCGAGCCCGAAGGCGGTCCGTGACGCCTCCGACGATGCGCGGCGCTAGTCTGCGCGGCGATGGGTGACGCCGACAAGTTGCTTCCAACCAACGATTCGATGCGCGCGCGGCTCATGCTCGCCGCGTCGCGACATCCGCTTGCGGCGCGCGTGGCACGCGGCCTTGCGATCGCGGGTGTCGGCGAGCACGAGCCGCTGCTCCTTCTTGTGAGCGGCGGCGGCGACTCGCTGGCGATGCTGCTGCTCGTGGCGGCCGTGCGCGAGCGGACCGATGCGACGCTTGGGTCGCTCGCCGTCCTGAGCATCGACCACGGGTTGCGGGACGAGTCGCGCGAGGAGTGCGGCGTGGCGATGGCCTTGGCGCGCACGCTTGCGATCGCGCAGGCGGAAGTCGTGCGCGTCTCGGTGACCCGCGATGGCAACCTGCTGCATGAGGCGCGCCTCGCGCGCTACGACGCCGCGCTTCGGCACGCGCGCGCGCTTGGCATGATGGCGATCGCCGTCGCCCATCAGGCCGACGATGTCGCGGAAGGGCTCGTGCTCGCGCTCGAGCGCGGCGGGGGCCTCGACAGCGTCGAGGAACTCCTGCCGTCGCGCGGAGTCCCCGATGGCCCCGAGCGGGTGGTGCGGCCGTTGCTCCGCGTCACG
This sequence comes from Planctomycetaceae bacterium, assembly GCA_021297815.1. Lineage (GTDB taxonomy): Bacteria > Planctomycetota > Phycisphaerae > Phycisphaerales > SM1A02 > QWPT01. Next base: position 19,109 of record JAJTGK010000034.1, on the reverse strand, counting down.
CGCGGCGAACTGCGCGCGTTCCTGGCGGAAGTCGGCGTCGCATGGCGCGACGACCCCTCGAACGACACGCACGCCCGCGGCGCCCTGCGCACCGCGCCCGACACGCGCGCCCTCATCGAACGCATGGCCCGCGGCGCAGGCAGACTCGCCGAGGAAGCGGGCACGCTGGCCGCGTGGCGCGACGGGGAAGTCCGCCGCCTGCTGCCCGAGGGCACCTGCGAAGTGGCACGAGAGGCCCTCGACCGTGCACCCACGCCCGTGGTTGGCGCGCTCCTTCGTGCGATCGTCCACGCAGGTGGCGGCGACATCGGCCGCTCGGCGCTCGAGTCGGCCGTCGCCGCCGTCGTCGGTCAGGATCGCTCGCCCCGAAGCTATCCGTGTGGCGATGGCCTGCAGCTCGTCGTCGACGCGCGCGGCGTGCGCGTCACGGCGCAGGGTCGTTGAAGCAATCGCCCCCGAATCGGTCGGCGACGCAGGTGATCACACCGCCCTTCACGCGCACGGTCATCGGTGGCGCGATCATCCAGAGCGGCCCCGCGGGCAGCGAGCGCATCTGGCAGTTCAGGCATTCGATCGGCTCGGGCTCGCCGCGCGCGGCGCTGGTCGCGCCATCGGCAAGCGGGATCTCGATCGCGAACACGAGCTCGGGCCGCGGCGCCATGAAGTGCTCGCGGAACACCGTGTGGCAGGTCTCGCACGCGGGGTTGTAGAAGACGAGGTACGCGTCGCCCGTGCCGATCTCGTCGACGATGTCGCGGACATAGAGCGCGAGCGGCGAGTCGGACAGCGCCTTGCCCACGGACTTCGCGAGGTCGAGGTCGATCGATACGGGCGCATGCTTCGTGCTCGCCTGCATCGCGGCCGCGCGCGCCTCGCGTGCGGTGCGAAAGTCGATGTCCGCCGTCAGGTTCGAGGTCGCTGCGGCGGCCACGAGGCCTGCGAGCAGGCTCCAGCCAGGGGACAGGCCGCGGCGCGCCGTGCCGCCTTGCGGCGCACCCGTGGCGCCGCGGGCGTGCCAGAGAAGGAGGAGCGACGCGCCCAACGCGAGGAGCGAGGGCACCATCGCCGCGAAACCGTCGCGGAACCCGCGCGAGACGCAGGCGAGCGAGAAGAACGCCACGCTTGCGGCCGCGAAGAGATTCCACGCGCGCGTGCCGCTTGCGACCACGGCGCCGGCGAGCGCGAACTCTGCGGCGATCACGAGGCGCGCCGCGAGCGCGGGTTCGTAGCCGAAGAGCCACACGGTGACTTCGACAAGCGGCGCAGGCGTCCACGCGGGGCCGCGTTCAAGCGCCAGCACCGCGCACGCGACCAGTATCGCGGCGATCGAGAGGCTTGCGGCCCGAGGATGAAGAAGCAACGACTTCATGCTCAGCGCGCAGGGAACTTCAGGCACGCCTCGAGCGCGGCCATGTCGTCGACATTCTCGATGACGCACTCGATCGCGCCGTCGTTGATCGCGACCACGACGGGTGTGCCGATCACATAGTTCGGGCCTGAGACGAGTCGCGCCTTGGTGCACTCGTCGCACGGGTTGTCGAGGATGTTGTTCGGATCGGCGTCGGGAATCGCGATGAGCAGCGTGCGCACGGGCAGCTTGCCCGTGAAGTAGGTCGTGAGCAGGTCGTGGCAGTGGTCGCAGTCCTCGCGGTAGTAGATGACGATCCAGCGGCCGCTGAGGAGGTCGGCGGGGGGAGCGCCCTGGAGGAGCCGCGCGAAGGGCTGCTCCGCGAAGGGCTTGCCCTCGGTGCCTGCGAACTCGGCGATGTAGAACGACTCGAGCTTGGCGGGGAGCCCCAGCCACTTCGCGGCAGGTGCGACGGGGGCGACGGGGGGCTGAGCCTCGGGCGCCGCGGGGGCGGTCGCCTTCGGTGCCTCGGTCGCGGGTTCGCCGACCGCAGGGAGCACCGCCGCGACCTGCTCCGCATTGTCGAAGTCGGTGCACACGGCGGTGACCACGCCATCCTTCATGCGAAGGGCGACAGGCGTCTGGAATACATAGTCGGGCGACTTGCCCTGCTGGCCCGCGCGCACGCGGAAAAGTTCCGCGGCCACGCAGCCCTCGCACGGCATGCCGAGCGGCGTGCCGCGGCTGTCGGGCACCGTGACCTTCAGCACGCGCTCGGGGCGCTTCGCCTTGAAGTGCGCGCGGTACATCGCCTGGCAATCCTCGCAGTCGGCGCGCGAGAAGGTCACGATCCAGTCGCCCTTCTCGAGGTCGTCGGGCAGCGGGCGCTCGATGGCGAGGGCGAGCTTCTGGTCGCGCAGGGGCTTGCCCACCCAGTCGTTCCACTTGGGTGCGTAGTACTTCTCGTACTTGGCGGGGGTCGCGGGCCACGCCGCGGCGGCAACGGGTGTGGGGGCTGGACGCGTCGTGCTCGGTTCGGTCGTCGCCGCCTGGCCCGAGTCGCTCGGCGCCGCGACCTGCTTCTCAGGCAGCGCGAACGCCACCACCACGCCAAGGGCGAGCGGGGCGAGCACGGGCACAGCGCCGCCCACCGCCACCCGCGGAGCGAGCAGCAGCGCGTTGAAGAACAACGCGAGGTCGATCGCCAGCATGCCGCTCGCGGGCAGCGGGCTCTTCTCGCCGAAGCACCCGCAGCTGCCTGTGAGCGCCTCGACGATGCCGTCCTTCATCGCGGTCTGCACCATCGAGACCACCAGGATGATCGCGAAGAAGCCCAGGGTGAGCATCGCGATGGTCCGAGCCCAGCGCGCCGAGAAGAGGATCGCGAGCGCGATGAACACCTCGGCGCCGACGATTGCCCGCAACGACCACTCGATGAAGGTCGAGGTGTCGAACCCCGTGTTCTGGGCGAACCAGATCAGTGACTTGAGGACCGGCGGCGGGAGGAGCTGCGGGTTGAACTCGACGCCCTTGGCGACGGCGCCGCTTCCGATCCAAAGAACGGTGCCGACACGGACCAGCAGCCAGCCCACCTTGCGGTGGCCCGGAAGCGCGGCGAACGGTGTCGGCTGGAGCGTGTCGGTCGTCATGGGTTTCCTAGGGCGTCTTGACGGGTTTCCCGCGGCCGTCCTGCGCGTGGCAGGGCTCATCGGCCAGATGGGCCGCGATTCTACGGAGGGGCGTCGGGGCGGTTGAGGAAAGCGGTGGGGATGAACCGCTTCGGGTCGCATCCGCCCGTACCGCAGTTGCGAAGCGGGCGCGATGCCCAAGGCAGGACGCCCGACCGCCCCATTCCCCGTGCCCGAGTTCGAGGGCGAACTCGCCCGGCGCGTACGGCCGAGGGCGGTTCCCGCAACGGGTTCGGTGGTCGTGCTGTCGGACCAGCTCAGCCTTGAGCTCGGCGCCCTGCGGACGGCCGACCCCAAGACGACGCGGCTGGTGCTTCTCGAGAGCGGCGAGTGGCTCTCACGGAGGCCGTACCACCGCCAGCGGCTTGCCTGGATCCTGCTCTCGCAGAGGAAGTTCGCACTTGAGGCGGCCGACGCTGGCTTCGAGGTCGTCGTGCTGCGCGGCAACGCGCCCATGGTCGACCTGCTTCGCGAGGCGCGCAAGCTCGCCCCGTTCGTGATGACCGAGCCCGCCGAGCGCGAGTCCCGCGCCGAGTTCGGGCCGCTCGTGGGCGAGGGCCTGCTTGAGGTGGCGGTGCACGACGGCTTCCTGACCACCGCGGACGACCTCGACGCGGCGCGAACCTCCGAGGGCTTCCGCATGGACCGCTTCTATCAGGGCGTGCGCAAGCGCACGGGCATCCTGATGGAGGGCGGCAAGCCGATCGGCGGCAAGTACAGCTTCGACGCCGAGAACCGCAGGCGTTGGGACGGATCGCCGACCGCGCCGACGCCGCCCACCTTTCCCGCGACGCTCATCCGCGAGGAGGTCGTGGCCGAGATCGAGACGAACTTCATGTGGTCGTGGGCGAAGCGCATGTGCCTGCCGAATTTCGGCCCGTACGAAGACGCGATGAGCCGCCGCAGCCGCGGCGTGTTCCATACGCGGATCTCGCCGCTTCTCAACCTGCATCGCCTCATGCCCGAGCGCGTGGTGCGCGAGACGCTTGCGCTCGACCTGCCGATCGCGAGCAAGGAAGGCTTCGTGCGGCAGATCGTGGGCTGGCGCGAGTTCGTCTACCAGGTGCATCGCGCGACCGATGGGTTTCGATCGGGTGCGGCCGCGGGCGAGCGGCCGCTGCCCGCGCCAGGCGACGGTGGTTTCGCGCGCTGGGCTGGGATGCCGTGGCGTCCGAAGGCGCCGCCGCCGCCTGGGATCGATGGCGGTGCGCGTCCGAACGCGATGGCCGCCGACATCGGCGTGCCGCAGGCGTGGTGGGGCAGGGCGAGCGGCCTCGCGTGCCTCGACCATGTCGTCGAGGATGTGTGGGCCGAGGGCTGGAGCCACCACATCACGCGGCTCATGGTGCTCGCCAACCTCGCGACGCTCGCGGGCGTCTCGCCGCGCGACTTGTGCGACTGGTTCTGGATCGCCTATGTCGATGCGTGGGACTGGGTGGTCGAGCCCAATGTGCTCGGCATGGCGACCTTCGGCTACACGGGCATGACCACGAAGCCGTATGTGAGCGGCTCGGCGTACCTCGAGAAGATGGGGGATTCGTGCTCGTCGTGCGCGCTCACCCCTGGGAAGGATTGCCCTGTGGGACCGATGTACTGGGCTTTCCTCACCCGCAACGCGGCGGTTCTCGGCGACAATCCGCGGATGAAGCTTGCGATGGCCAGTTCTCGAGGTCGGACCGACGCCCAACGCGCCCATGAGCGGGGCGTGTTCGTCGCGCTGCGCGATGTCCTTGTGCGCGGAGCACCGTACAGGCCCGCGGGCGAGCCGTCGCTGTTCGCCTCGCCTGCGAAGCGAGGTGTGCGATGAAGGGTGCGGTGCGTTTCGAACGCGAGTCGCGGCTCGAGTGCTCGGCCGAGGAGCTCGGCGCGTGGCATTTCCGTGCGGGGGCGATCCACCGACTGATTCCGCCGTGGGAGCGCATCGAGGTGCGGCGCGAGGCGTCGCCGCTCGTCGATGGCGCGGTGGCCGAGATCGGGATTCGCAAGGGGCCTGTGGCGGTCACGCTGGTGGCCGAGCATGCCGAGGTCGATCCGCCGCGGCAGTTCGTGGACTTTCAGCGGAGCGGGCCATTCGGGTCGTGGCGCCATGTGCATCGGTTCGAGTCGCTCGACGGCGGCGCGCGGCTGCGCGACGCGATCGCGTTCGACCCGCCGCTCGGCGTGCTCGGGCGCGTGCTGTTGAAGCGGCCGATGCTGCGCGAGATCGACCGGCAGTTCGCGTTCCGCCATGAGCGCACGCGCGCCGACCTCGCGCGGCACGCCGAGATTGCCGCGCGCTTCGGCGAGCGACGGCTGCGCGTGGGCGTCACGGGTGCGAGCGGTCTCGTCGGCACGCAGCTCTGCGCGTTCCTCTCGACGGGTGGACACGAGGTCGTTCGCTTCGTGCGCGGCGCGCCGCGTGGCGCGGGCGAACGGCCATGGAACCCGAGCGACCCCGAGCGCGGGCTCGACCCCGCGCTTGTCGAGGATCTCGATGCGGTCGTCCATCTCGCGGGCGCGGGTATTGCCGACAAGCGATGGTCGGAGGAGCGCAAGCGCGAGATCCGCGAGAGCCGGACGCTCGGCACGGCGTGCGTGGCGCGGGCCATCGCGCGTGCGGCGCGCCGCCCCGAAGTGCTCGTCTCGGCGAGCGCGATCGGCTTCTACGGCGCGCGTGGCGACGACACTGTCGACGAGCGCACGGGCGCGGGCACTGGGTTTCTGCCCGATGTCGTGCAGGCTTGGGAAGACGCGACGGTCGCCGCGCGCGACGCTGGCGTGCGCGTGGTGCACGCGCGGTTCGGTGTCGTGCTCGCGGCGGCGGGCGGCGCGCTTGGCAAGATGCGCACGCCGTTCGCGCTCGGCGCGGGCGGCCCCGTCGGCAGTGGCCGCCAGGGCTTCAGCTGGATCTCGCTCGACGACCTTCTTGGCGCCATGCTGTTCGCGTTGCGCAACGATGCGCTGCGCGGGCCCGTGAACTTCGTAGCGCCGATTCCGCTCGCGCAGCGGGGATTCGCCAAGGTGCTCGGCCGCGTGATGCGCAGGCCGTCGATCGCGCCGCTGCCCGCGTTCGCGGTGCGCGCGCTCTTCGGCGAGATGGGCCAGCGGCTGCTCCTCGAAGGAGCGTTCGTGCGGCCCGCGGTGCTCGAATCGCAGGGTTTCCGCTTCGAGCACGCGTCGCTCGAGCGCGCGCTGCGCGTCGAGCTCGGGCGGCTCGAGGACGCAGGAGGCGCCGCATGACCGCGCGTGCGATCTGGTGGGTGCGGCGCGACATGCGGCTCGACGACAACGGTGCGCTGCTCAAGGCGGCGAAGGCCGAGGCGATGCTTGCGGTCTATGTGCACGCGCAGGCCGAGGAAGGCGAGTGGCCGCTCGGCGGAGCGCAGAAGTGGTGGCTTGCGCGCAGCCTGGCCGCGCTCGATGCGTCGCTCAAGGCCGCTGGCTCGCGGCTCGTGATCCTTGACGGCGAGGCGGCGAAGGTGCTTGTCGATCTTGCGCGCAAGATCGGTGCGACCGAGGTCGTCTGGTCGCGGCGCTTCGAGCCCGCGGCGCTTGCGCAGGAGCGCCGCGTCGAGGCGGCGCTCGACGCCGCGGGCATCGTGTGGTCGGGCTTCAACACGAACCGGCTCTTCGACCCCGAGGAGATCGCGACGAAGGAAGGGCGGCCGTACCAGGTGTACACGCCGTTCTCGCGGGCGTGCCGCGCGCGGGCCGTTCCTGCGCAGCCGCGGTCGGCACCCGCCGAACTGCCTTCGGCGACGGGCGCACCGAAGGGTCTTTCGATCGCCGAGCTCGACCTTGAGCCCACGCCGAATTGGGCTGGTGGCTTCGACCCGATGTGGCGGCCTGGCGAGGCGGGGGCGCACGCGCATCTGAAGCGGTTCTCCGACGGGCCCGTCGCGCAGTACCCCGAGGGTCGCGACAACCCGTCGATCGACGGCTCGTCGCGGTTGTCGCCGCATCTTGCCTTCGGCGAGATCGGTATCCGACGCGTGTGGCACGCCGCGGCGAAGGCGAAGCACGCGCCCGCCGAGAGCATCGACAAGTACCACGCCGAACTCCTGTGGCGCGAGTTTGCGACCCATGTGCTCTACCACTTCCCGCACACCGACCTGAAGCCGCTGCGCGCCGACTACGCGAAGTTTCCGTGGCGGAAGGATGCGGCCGCGCTGCGCGCGTGGCAGCGCGGGCAGACGGGCTATCCGCTGGTCGACGCGGGCATGAGGCAGCTGTGGCACACGGGCTGGATGCACAATCGCGTGCGCATGGTGGTGGCCAGCTTCCTTGTGAAGCATCTCCTGCTGCCATGGCAAGAGGGCGCGCGCTGGTTCTGGGATACGCTGGTCGACGCCGATCTTGCCAACAACTCGCTTGGCTGGCAGTGGGCGGCTGGCTGTGGCGCCGACGCGGCGCCGTACTTTCGCATCTTCAACCCGACCTCGCAGGCGGAGAAGTTCGACGCGCAGGCGGTGTACATCAAGCGGTGGGTGCCTGAACTCGTGCGCCTCGGCGCCGAGGCCGCGCGGGAGCCGTGGGATGCGCCTCCGCTGGCGCTCGCCTCGGTCGGAGTCGTGCTGGGTGAGAATTATCCGCGGCCCGTCGTCGAGCACACGATGGCGCGCGAACGGGCGCTTGCGGCGCTGGCCTCGGTGAGCAAGAAGGGCTGACGCGCGGCGCGCCTTGCGTTTCGCGCCTGTTCTGCGAGGATTTCGCCATGCGCAGCGCTCTCACGGCAGGTCTGGCACTCTTCGCGGCCGTCGCAGGCCTGGCGCATGCAGCGCCGCCCGACCGCGGCGACCTCGCGGCGGCCTACCTGCGCTTCGAGCACGCGGTCGCGAAGGCGCCCAAGGACCCTGCGACCCGCGAGAAGGTGAACCGCACCTTCGACGGGCTGACGGGAGATTTCTTCGCGGGACGCTTCGACCGCGCGCTCGTCACGCTGGCGGCGGCGCAGGCCGATCTGCCTGGCGGCGCGCCGCGCGGGGCGCTTGAGTTTCTCTCGTCGCGCCGAGCGACGCTTGCGCGACGGACAGGCGTCGTCGGCCAGCCGTTCGAGATCCGATGCGCGTTCGAGCCGCTCGACGGCATGCCGGCGGGAACCCCGCCTGACTCGATCGTGATTCGGACGCCGATGGCCATGATTCGCACGCAGTACAGCGCACCGTTCGTGCTGCCTGTCGAACTCGAAGCGCCGGGCACGATCGTCGTCGAGGCCGAGTTCACAGGTGGTTTCACGGCCGAGGTCGCGCGTGCGTTCATCCTCGCGAAGCCTGTCGAGGAGCTCCGCGCGGGGTTCGAGGCGCAGCTCGCGGCGCTCGCGACGAAGGGCGGCGTTCCCGATTCGACGCTTGTGTCGCTGAAGGCCCGCAGCGCGCTGCTCACCGAAACGCTCGAGCGAACGCGCAGCGCGGCGCTTCTGGCAGACTTGCCTGCGCTCGCCGATGCGCTCGAGCGCGAACTCGCGTCCGCCGAGCGTGGCGAACGCCCGTATGCGCGCACAGGCGATGTGTGGCGCATGTTCAAGGTGCTCGGCACCGAGCTGCCCACGCGGCAATTCGTCCCTGAAGCGAAGGGCCCGCTGCCGCTCCTGATCGCCTTCCACGGCGCGGGCGGCGACGAGAACCTCTTCTTCGACGGATACGGCGGTGTGCTCAAGTCGCTCGCCGCCGAGCGCGGCGTGGCCGTGGTGTGCCCGCCCACGGTGCCGTTCGGCCTGAGCCCCGCGGTGCTCGAGCGCTTCCTCGACGAGGTTGCGCGCGACATCGAGATCGACCGTACGCGCGTGCTCCTCGTCGGGCATTCGATGGGTGCGGCGACCGCCTCGCGCCTCGCGTCGCTGCGGCCGAAGCTCGTGCGCGGCGCGGCGTGCATCGCGGGCTTCTCGGATGTCGAGCGCAAGGAGCCGCCTGCGGCGCGCCGCGTGTGGCTGGCGGCGCTCGACCCGCTGTTCGCGCTTGCGCCTACCCAGGCATCCGTCGAGGCCGCGGCCAGGCGTTCGCCCAACATCGAGCTCACCGTCGTTCCGCACGAGGGTCACACGCTTGTCGTCGGCGAAGTGCTTGCTCAGGCGATCGATTGGCTTCTTGCCCTCAACACCGCGAAGACCGAGCCCGCGGCAAGCGCGCCGAGGATGAGCCCGATGAAGACGGGCGTGCCTGCGCCCGCCGCGAACGCCGCGAGCCCGATCGCGGGCCCCATGAAGTAGCCCGCGCCGACGAGCGCCTCGTGGATGCCGCCTGCGTCGACCTCGGCCGCGCCGATGGCGAGTCCGTAGTAGATCGCGTTGTAGTAGATCGTTCCCTGCCCGAGGCCGACCGCGACGAGCCCCGCCATCAGGATGGCCTCGCTCGGGGCGGCGACCGCCGTCGCGAATCCGAGCGAAAGCAGGCCGCCCGCGACGACAAGCGTCGCGCCGCGACCATGCCAGAACGCCGTCTTCCACAGGATGACCACCGCGACGAGGCGCGCGACATGCCAGGTCGAGCCGATCGGCGCGTGCAGCGCGTCGCTCGTATTGAGGTTCGTGAAGAGGTAGGGCAGGATGGGCGCGAGCGCGCCGATCACAAGGTAGCCAAGCGGATGCAGCACGCGCGACGCGCGCAGCAGCGGGCGGTACGACGACGGCACATGCCGCGCGTGCTGCTCGGCGTCGTGGGCGGGTGGGTGTGCGGGAAACCACGCCAGGCACGCGAACGCAAGCAGGTTCACGGGCAGCATCGCAGGGATCGCCCAAGCAGCGAGTCCGTACTTCTCGAGCGGACCTGCGGCGGCAAGGCCGACGGCGGTCGACGCCATCCACGACGCGTTCCACCAGCCGATCGCGTTGCGCATCTCGGGGCCATGCCGACCCGAGACGAGGTAGTGCTGCACGATGGGCCACTGCAGCGCGCCGAAGCCTGTCATTGTGATCGCGGTGATCCAGAGCACGAGTTCGCTCGGGATCAGGACGAGTGGCGCCAGCGCCGCCTGCACGAGGAGCAGGACACCGAGCGTCGCGCGCGGCGACAGGCGCCGCTCGAGCGCGCGCACCGTGCGGCCCGCGTTGAACGCGACCACCGTGTAGAGCACGCCGTTCGCAAACGCGAGCCACAGCGACTTCTGCTCGTCGAAGCCGTACTGGCTCTTCGCGATGAAGAAAAGCGCGTTCCACAGCACGCCCGTACCGAGCGAAAGCAGGAATGTCAGCAGCCCGATCGGAAGCCCTGG
>JAJTGK010000034.1:0-8853 GCA_021297815.1 Planctomycetaceae bacterium | reverse complement strand
GGCTCCGTGCCGCGGTGGGCGGGGGTCGCTGGCAGGGCTGCGTGCATCGGCGCGAGTGTACGGTTGGCCGTGCTACACTGCGCGCGTCAGGTCCACGTAGCTCAATTGGATAGAGCGTCGCCCTCCGAAGGCGAAGGTTGCAGGTTCGAGCCCCGCCGTGGACGCTTCATCGTCGGCCCCGTCGCGCGAAAGACGGGGCCGCGTCGTTTCCGCCCCTTGCGAGAGCGCCCCGTGACCACCGTTCCGACCAGCCAGGCCTCGCCGAACACCGTTGCGCCGATGACCATTGCGCAGTTCCAGCAGTTGATCCGCGACAAGTACTTCGCGACCGACAACGCGCGCGGTGCGCCTGGGACCTACCTGTGGTTCGTCGAGGAGGTGGGCGAGCTCGCCCACGCGATCGCGAACCGTGAGCGCGGCAAGCTCGACCAGGCGAACCTCGAGGAGGAGTTCGCCGATGTGATGGCGTGGCTCGCGACGCTCGCCAACATCTGTGGCGTCGACATGACGAAGGCGATCCACGACAAGTACATCCAGGACGGCGGGCCCGAGGGGTTCAAGGTCTGATGGCTGCGCTGGCACCAAGTGGCGCGTGTCCGTTCTGCGTGGGCGCGCAGACGGTGTATGCCGAGAGCCCGCGTTGGCGGCTCATGCGCCATGCCGACCCCGTGCCGCTGGCGGGCTGGATGATGCTCGTCGCACGTGAGCACCGATCGGGTCTCGACGCGATGTCGCCTGACGAAGCGGGCGAGGTCGGCGTCGCGCTCGCGGCCATTGCCGCCGCCGTTCGGGCCGAAACGGGCTGCGAGCGGACCTACTCGCTCACCTTCAACGAGGCGGTGCCGCACCTGCACCTGCATGTCATTCCGCGCCATGCGGGCGATGCGTCGACGACGAGCTGGGCGCTCGCCGACCGCTATCGTGCCACCATGCGCAAGGAGACGGCGCCCGCTGATGCGGCGAGCGCCGAGCAGACGGCGCGCGCGGTGGCCGACAGGGCGCTTCCCGCGCTTGCGACCCTCGGCTTCGTACGCGTGTAACGATGCCGCCCCGCCGCAAGCGGCGCCGACAGACGAGAATCGAGCGACCAGAAGCATGAGCACCCAAGGTCTCACCCGAATCCAAGACGCCTTCGCGCGCGCCCGCGCCGAGAAGCGCTGCGCGCTGCTTCCCTTCATCACGGGTGGCTACCCGAGCACTGCCGCGACCGAGCGGCTGCTGCGCGAATTGCCCGCGGCGGGTGCCGACCTCATCGAGGTCGGGTTTCCGTTCTCCGACCCGATCGCCGATGGCCCTGTGATCGCGGAATCCATGCACCGCGCGCTGCTGTCGGGCGCGACGCCCGAGGGTGTGTTCGATGCGGTGGCGCGCGCCCGGCCCGCGGCGCCCGTCATCGCGATGGTGTCGGCGTCGATCGTCGGTCGCATGGGGGCAGAGGCCTTCGTGCGCCGCGCGGTCGAGTCGGGGTTCAGCGGCTTCATCGTGCCCGATGCCGACCCTGCGTCGATCGGCGAGTTGTCGCGCCTCGCGGCCGCGCATGGCGCGGGCTTCTGCGCACTGGTCGCGCCCACGACGGGCGCGGCGCGGCTCCGCGTTCTGGCCGAAGCGTCGACAGGATTCGTGTATCTGCTCGCCCGTGCGGGCGTGACGGGCGAACGCAGCGAGGCACCCGAGATCGCCGCTCGCGCGGCGGAAGTGCGCGCGGTGACCCGTGCGCCGATCGCCGCAGGGTTCGGCATCTCGACGCGCGAGCACATCGCCGCGGTCGGGCAGCACGCCGATGGCGCGATCGTGGGCTCTGCCATCGTGCGCAGGATGACCGATGCGGCAAACGGTGCGCCCGACGCGACCACCGCGGCGGTCGACGCCGCGCTCGAGATGGTGCGCTCGCTGCGGGCGTAGCAACAACACGCCCGCACGCGGCGGAACTCGGCCTGGTGCGGGCGTGGTTGAACTTGTCGTCTCCCGCCGCGCGGCGCGCGCTCAGTAGCGCCTCAGCACGCCGACCACGACGCCCTGGATCTCGCAGGAATCCACGATGATCGGCGCGAACTCGGGGTTCGCGGGCTGCAGTCGAATGCGGCCGTCCTTCTCGCGGTAGAAGGTCTTGAGCGTGGTCTCTCCGTTTGGAAGCAGCGCAACCACCCGCTCGCCGTTGCGCGCGGTGGAGCGCTGGTCGACGAGCACATAGTCGCCGTCGAGGATGCCTTCGTCGCGCATCGACATGCCGTCCACGCGAAGCGCGAAGGTCGAGCCTGCGCGCTTGCCGCTTGCGGCGCTGCGGGGGCCGAAGAGATCGGCCAGCGACACCGAGTCCGACTGCTCGAACTTCTGGATGGGGTAGCCCGCCGCCACCTTGCCGACAAGCGGGAAGGTGAGCGATGCCACGGGCGAGTCGGCATCGTCGTGCAACTGCCGGCTCGGCATCTCACCGCCGTCGGACAGACCGTCGCCTGCGTCGTCGTCGATCTCGTTCGGAAGGACGAGGTCAGGTGACTCCGACAAAGAGCGGGCTTTCCTCGCGTCGCGCTGCAGCACTCCCTTCGCGATGAGCGCCTGCACATGCTCGAACACCGTGACCTTGCTGACGCCGATCGCGTCGGCGAGCTCCTGCATGGTCGGGGAATAGCCATGCGTCCTCCGCGCATCGCGGATCAGCTGCAGGACCCGCAGCTGCTTCGGCGTGAGGTTGAGCGAACGGGCATGCGTCTTCGTCATGGTTGGAGGCGTCCTGAGCTGGACTTGCGGAAGTGGGGGCGTGTGGGATGGCAGCCGCCGCGGGCAGGGCAGCGTCGGTGATCGAGGTCGAGAAGACCTCGATCGCGACTTGCTCGAAGGCGTGCAGGATGCGGTTGATCGAGCGGTTGAGGCGTGAGCGCGGCGTTTCGGGCTGCGTCGCGGGCGTGGCGTTTCCGTGGTCGGAGATGCAGTCCGCATCCATGGAGCAGGAGAGTCGTCCAGATGCGTTGCTTGCGAAGTAGCGGCGCGTATAGTCGCCGCCCGGGCCGAGCACGACGATGGGGCAATCTGCAAGTTCGGAGCGCAACGAGGCATACGCGGTCGAGGCACCCGTCGAAAGCGGGAGACGCCCGAAGGAGCCGTGCGCGTAGGCGCGGTGCGCAAGCTCGCTGACGCGATTTGCACGCGGCGCGGCGTCGAGTTCATGGTGCTCCATGGACTCGGCACAGGCGCTCGATGCGTTCTCGCGTCGCGAGGCAGTGTTCGCTGGGAGGTTCTGGATGGTGCGGTAGCTCATGGTCGTTCCGTCCTTCTCGTGTCTTCTCTTCCCGCGGTCGGGGATCGCTCGGCGGCTTGGGCACGACTCGGTGTTGCGCCGAGGGTCGAGCCCGAGTCTCGGGCGGTGTCCAGTTCCCGCGTTTTCCCCCGCGAGGTGGACGGTTCTGCTTCGCTTCCTGCACTCCGCTGGAAGCACACTGTTCTGGGTGTCTGTTGCTGTCCTGTCTGGCTCGGCGCGAACGGTTTGTTTGGCCGGCCGTTCGTCGCTCTGTCCTCTGTTTCGGCACCTGTTCGGGTCGGGCTTCAGATTTTGTTCGGGTGATGTTCGCCCAAACGGATCCCATGCGCAAGAGGGGTAGTGCCAGATTTGGAAGTTTCGAGCCAGACGGGGTTTGGGCCATGGCGCTGGGGGCGGCGCGGGCGTCTCCGTTAGGCTCTGCCCATGGCAACTCCGAGCGCTCCGACCTGCCCTTGGGCGGGTGACCTTGCGGACCTCTTTCCGCTCGACCGTTCGTACACCTTCCTGAACCACGGGAGCTTCGGCTCGGTTCCGCACGAGGTGCTCGCGGCCCAGCACGCGATCCGCATGGAGATCGAGGCGCGGCCGATCGAGATGCTCGGTCGGCGGATCGGCGAGCTTCTGACGGCGCCGCGCGAGCGCGTGGCGCGGTTCGTCGGCACCGACCCCGACCGCCTCGGCTTCGTCGTGAATGCGACCGAGGGCATCAACGCCATCCTGCGGTCGCTGCGGTGGTCGCGGGGCGACGAGGTGGTTGTGATCGACCATGTCTACAACGCGATGCGCCAGAGCTTGCGGCGGCTCGGCGACGAGAGCGGCGTGGTGACGCGCGAAGTGCGGGTGCCGCTTCCCGTGCGTGGTCCTGCGGAAGTGCGCGACGCCGTGCTTGCGGCGTTCGGCCCGCGAACGCGGATGGTGCTGATCGACCACATCACGAGCCCGACGGCGCTCGTCCTCCCCGTCGAGGAGATCGTGCGAGAAGCGCGCGCGCGCGGGATCTTCACGCTTGTCGACGGTGCGCACGCGCCTGGTTCGATCGCGCTCGATGTCGACGGCCTGGGTGCCGATGCCTACACCGCGAACCTGCACAAGTGGGTCTGCGCGCCGAAGGGGTGCGCGTTCCTCGCGGTGAGCGCCGCGCTTGCCGCATCGGTGCATCCGCTCGCCACGAGCCACCTCTACACGCAGGGCTATGTGAAGGAGTTCGAGTGGCAGGGGACGCGCGACTTCTCGCCGTGGCTGGCCGCGCCCGCCGCGATCGCCTTCTTCGAGCGGTTCGGATGGCCCGAGGTCCGGCGCCACAACCACGCCATGGCGACCTGGGTACAGGCGTTTCTCTCCGACGCCTGGGGCGTGCAGCCCCTCACGCCGATCGATGGCAGCATGCTGGCCTCGATGGCCATTGCGCAGGTTCCACCCGCGGTGCAGCGGCGCTTCGACTCGGTCGAGGCGCTGCAGGCGCATCTCTACGACGCGCACCGCATCGAGCTGCCCGTGATCGACTGGCACGGCGCGTGGCACATGCGCGTGTCGTGCCATCTGCACACCCGCCCCGCGCTTGTCGAGCGCCTCGCAGAGGTCGTGCGGTCGCTCGTGTGAGAGTTTCTCGGACTTCGCGCTTCAAGTAAGGTCAGGGCACGGGCGTGCCGAAGAACCGACATGCGCGTGCGCTTCCCATCGGCCCGACTCCTTGTCGCGACAGCGGCCACGGTGGGCCTTTGGGTGGCGTCGGGTTGCGGCATGTCGCCGTGGGAACAGGAAGGCGGCATCGGCGGCCTCTACGACCCCGAGCTCGAGAAGGAGCATGTGTTCGTCGCGGAGTCGGCCAAGATCGCGGTCTGGCGCGACGAGCGTCCGAGCGGACTCGTGATCAACCACGGGCTGCTCGAGATCGACGCGCCGCGGCTCGAATCGGGTCCGAAGGGCGGCCGCACGGTGCTCGTCGTGACCACGAAGGGCCCCGAACTCTACGGCAAGGTTCGCGATGTGCTGACCGACCGCATTCCCGTGACCGCGGGCATGGACTGCACCTTTGCGCTCGGGCGCACCGTGCCCGTGCGCATCGAGCGCGTCGAGCCGAATGGCGGCCGAACCTTCGTCGAGGAAGGCCGCGTGTCGTTCCTCGAGCTCGTGCGGCGCTAGCGCGCGCCGCTCAGCCCTCGTCGGTCGCCTTGCGAGAGCTCGTCGTCTGCTCGGCCGCGCGTTCGCGCGCACGCGTCTCGGCGCGCGCCGCGAGCACGGGGTACTCGCTGCGGTACCACGCCATCCACTGGTCCTCGTCGATGCCGAAGGCGGGCGCAGGCTCGCCCGTCGTGCGCTCGACCGCCGACACCAGCGCGCGGTGCACCTCGGTGCGGTAGATCGTGACCACCGAGTCGCTCACCCGAAACACGCTTCCCTCGAAGACCGTCGCAGGAACAGGCTGGAACGCCGCCGAACCGTTGCCGACCGTGGGAATGACATTGCCGACATAGGTGGTCGACTTGCCGAGCGCGATCCACGCCTCGTCGCCGCGCGTGCGGCGGGGTGGCGCGGACTGCGCCTGAATGAGCTCGGGAATCATCAGCGCGGGTGCGAACGCCGAGCCCACCATGGCGGCTCGGTTGACATGGAGCTCGCGGTCGGAGGCGAGGAACGCGCGCACCGCGGCGGTGGCCTCGGCCGATAGGGGGGCTGCAAGCGAGGCGTAGGCATCGGCCTGCACCGCGCCTTCGTCACGCACGGCGGCTTCGACGAGCACGCGCTGGCCATGGGCGTCGCGCGCAAGGCGTCGGAAGAAGCGCAGGCGGACCTCGCCGTCCGAGGCGATGAGGTTGGCGCGGTTGCCGCGGCCTTCGAGGAGCTTCATCGCGGTTTCGAGTTCGGCCGCAGCCAGGCCGTCGAGCGCACCCAGCGACGCATCGCGGCGCTCGTTGCCTGCACCACTTTCAAGCCCGTCGATGACCTGCGCACGAAGCTCCGCGGCGCTCCGCGCGGGCGCAGGTGCGACGACCGCATGGGGCGGCGTGAACGCGACAGGGGCGAACACGGGAAGAAGCATGGTTTGAATATACGGCGCATCGGCCGCGTGGACAGCCGCAAAGCGCCGTGTTCGCCGCGTATCCTCGCGGCGTGCAGCCCCCGCGCCCCGAGACACCGTTCGACCGCCTTGGCGAGGCATTCTTCGCGGAACTCGCCGCGGGGCTCTACGCGGGCATCGCAAGCGACGCACGGATCCGCGCGATGTTCCCGCAGGACCTCGGGCCGCAGTCGCCCTCTGTCGCCGACATGCGCGAGTTTCTCGTCCAGTACTTCGGCGGGCCTGCGCACTACTCCGAGCGCAAGGGCCACCCGAGGCTCCGCGCGCGCCACATGCGCTTCCCGATCGACCAGGCCGCGCGCGACGCGTGGCTCGAGAACGCACTGGCCGCGCTCGACCGCGCCGCGGCCGCGCACGGTGCAGGCGCCGACGACCACGCGCTGGTGCGGCGCTACCTCGTCGAGGTGTCGCAGTTCATGATCAACCACGCCTGAGGCGGCGCGGCGGCCGCGGCAGTTGCGCTACTCGAGATACCGCTCGACGGTGTAGGTACCGATGCCGAGCGTCAGCACGGCCTTGCCCGCGACCGCGCGGTTCGGGAAGTCGCCGATCTGCACCACGAACAGCGTGCTGCCATTGCGTTCCTTCTCGACGATGCGCGGCGCGCCAAGCTTCTTGGCGGCGTCCTTCTCGCGCAGGGTGCGGGCGACCTGCTCGGCGCTCGCGCGCTCCTTGAAGGCGCCCGCCTGGATCGAGAAATGGATCGGCTCGATCTCGATCCCGTTCACGATGCGGGAGGTCGACGACGAGGGCTTCGCAGGCTCGACGGCGGGCGGTGCGGGTTCCGCGGGCCTCGCGGCGACGGCGGGCGGCTTGGGCAGCGGGCGATCCTGCTCGCGGACGGTCTCGCGCGGCGGCGCCGCAACGAGGACACGCGGCTCGCCCGCAAGCACGCGCTCTTCCTCGGCGGCGCGGGTCAGCCCCGCATGATCGAAGCAGCGCGCGGCGATCGAGTGTGCGCGGCGCGCGTCGTCGCCCTCGAGCACCACCGCCGCGCGCTTGTACGCCTCGGCGGCGAGTTCGTAGTTGCCACGCCTGATCTCGGCGGTCCCGAGCGAGACGCGCGCGTCGGCCGCGAGGCGGCGGTCGGCGGCGTCGGTCGCCAGGCGCAGCGAGTCTGCGGCCGCGTCGAATCGCCCGAGTTGGAGGAGCGCCAGACCCTCGAGGTAGCGAGCTTTCGCCCGCGCCAGGCCGTCGGAGGTCTGCGCGGCAAGCGCCGCCTGCTCGGCGGCCTTCGCGTAGTCGCGGCGACCGTAGGCGCTCGTCGCGTTCGCAAGGCTTGCCTCTGGCTTCGGCGTACATGCGGCGCCGAGCATCATGGCGGCGACCGCGAGGAGCATCGCGGCCGCAGGCGCGAACGCCGCACGCGCCCGCGTGTGCAGGCGCCATGCGTGCGTATCGGGTCGATCAGGGCGGGAGCACGGCATTCGGATACTCTAATCCTCACGCGGCTTCGCCGCAGGAATCCCCCGCATGGAACTCCTCTCCGCCATCCGCCGTCACCTCCTGCTCCGCCCGTTCCGCAAGGTCGTGGTCGACGACACCCGCGCGTGGCGCGGCATCGACCTCATGGTCGTCGCATGGCACCTCGCGCGTGAGATCGAGCGCACGAGCAAGGCGAAGCGTCTCGGCGTCATGCTGCCGACCTCGGCGCTCTTCCCCGCGACCGCGATCGCGGGCTGGACGCTCGGTCGCACCCTCGTGCCGCTCAACTACCTGCTGTCGCGCAGCGACCTCGAGTATGTCGCGCGCGACGCGGGCCTCGACGCAGTGGTCACCGTCGGGCCCATGCTCGACTTCGTGGGCGGCTCGATTCCAGGGCTGGCCGAGATCCGCCTCGACCGCATGAAGTTCAAGGGCATCCCGCCCGTGCGCTTCACGAACCCGCTGCGCCGCGACGACATCGCGGTCGTCCTCTACACCTCGGGTACGAGCGGCCGGCCGAAGGGCGTCATGCTTTCGTGCGGCAACATCGGCGCGAATGTGCGGCAGTGCCAGGCGTGGGTCGACTTCGGCCCGCGCGACATGATCCTGGGCGTGCTGCCCCAGTTCCACAGCTTCGGCCTGACGGTGCTCACCATGCTGCCGCTGGCGACGGGCGCGCGGGCGGTCTACACGGCGCGCTTCGTGCCGCGCAAGATCGTCGAGCTCGCGCGCGAGCACCGCCCCACGGCGCTCGTGGCGATTCCGTCGATGTACAACGCGCTTCGGCTTCTGAAGGACGCGTCGCCCGACGACTTCGCCAGCCTGCGCTTCGCCGTCTCGGGCGGCGAGCCGCTGCCCGAGGCCGTGTTCGAGGGCTTCAACGAGAAGTTCGGCATCCAGATCAACGAGGGCTACGGCCTGACCGAGACCTCGCCCGTCACCAACTGGTGCCGCCCCGTCGAGCAGCGCCGCAAGTGCGTGGGCAAGGCGCTGCCTGGCATCGACCAGCGCATCGTGAGCCCCGAGGGCAAGGTGCTTGGGCCGAACGAGGACGGCGAGGTGCGCATGAAGGGCCCGAACATCATGCAGGGCT
>JAJTGK010000033.1 GCA_021297815.1 Planctomycetaceae bacterium | reverse complement strand
TGCGTACCTTGGCTCGAGGCCGCGTCGGCCGAGGTGGACCATGACGACACGCGCGACACCTTCGATGACCCAGACGAACTGGGATCTCATCCGCGATGCGGCCAGCGGCTCGGAAACCGCCAAGCGCAGCCTCGAATCCGTGGCACGCCGTGCGTGGCCCGCGATCTTCGCCTTCATCCGTGCCTCGGGCCGGTCGCCCGAAGAGGCCACCGACCTCACCCAAGGCTTCATCGCCGATGTCTTCCTGTCGCGCGGCCTGCTCGAGAAGGCCGACCCCGCCCGTGGCCGCTTCCGCACGCTCCTCATCGGCGCAGTACGGAACTACCTCGCCGACATGCACCGCCGCCGTACGGCGGGCACGCGCATGCCGAAGGGCGGCCTCGCCGCCTTCGACGACGCGGTCGAAGGCGCGGTGCACGACCGCAACCATCGCGACGATTCACCCGAGCGCGCCTTCAACACCCGCTATGTCGCGGGCCTGATCCGCGCCGCCGCCGAGCGACTGCAGCAACAGCTGCTCGCCGAACATGACTCCGCGACCTGGGAACTCTTCCGAGTCCGCGTCCTGCAGGCATCCTTCGAAGGCGCCGCCGCAGGCTACGACACGCTCGCGCCGCAGCTCGGCCTGTCGAAGGGCGAGTGCGCAGGCCGTCTCGTCGTCGCCAAGCGGCGCTTCGCGACCCTGCTTCTCGACGAAGTCCGTGCCACCGTGGGCAGCGACGACGACGCGCGCCAGGAGATCATCGAACTCATGACGCTGCTCTCGCAGCGCTAGCGCAAAGGCACAGCATGCTTCCCGACGACACCCAGCACCCCACCCCTGCTTCCGCCGAAGTCCTCGGCGACACGCTGCGCTGGGCGTTCGAGCTCGACGGCGACCCGCAGCTCGCGGGCGCCACTTGGCTGACCCGCGAGATCGTGCCTGGGGCGAAGGACCCCTTCGATGCGATCGCCGCCCCCACGACCTCGCTCGACGCCCTTCGCGAACTCAAGAGCGCCTACAAGCTGCTGCGCACGAACGGCGCCACCGCTGCCGAGCGCAGCCTGGCCGCACGCCTCTACGCAGCGACCATCGCGGCCGCGTATGTGCGCTACCGCACGCCGATCTCGAGCCAGAACGGCGCCACGCTCGCCCGCGCATTCTCCGATCTCGTGGCCGACGACAGCATGCCCGAGCGTCTGCGCGAGCTCGCGTCGCTCGCCATCGGCTTCACGAAGAACGACCGCTGATCAGCCACCCGACGCGGGCGTCGGAGCGGCCGCGTCGCTCGCGGGCTCCACAGGCTTGGCCACGGGCTCCTCGATGAACCCGCCCTTCCGCTCCGCAGGCTTCGCACCAGGCAACCGCTCGAGCTCGGGCAACTCGTCCATCGAGAACGGTTCCCAGCGGATGCGCGCCGCGCCGAGCGAGGTGCCCGTCGCAAACGCGATGTCGACAAGCGCCGACTGATACGCCGCCAGCGCCGCCACCTCGCGGCTCTGCGCGTCGGCAAGGCTTGCGCTGGCATCGAGCACATCGGTGCTCGTCCGTAGCCCGACATCGAACTGCCGCTCCTCGGCCGCCAGCGTGCGCGCCGCGAGCACCGACTCAAGCCGCGCGGCCAGGATGCGCTGCCAGCTCTGCGCCAGCGCATCGAGCGCGTCGAACACCTCGGTGCGGATCGCCTGCCGACGCGCGTCGCGGGTCGCCAGGCGCTGCACACGCGCGAGAATCGCCGCGTTCACCCGCGAATCCGCCGCCTCGTTGCCAAGCGGAATCTCGGCGCGCAGGCCGACATTGAAGTTGTCGTCCTCCGACACCGCGCCATACGCATCCCACGCCTCGCTGCCCGAACCCTGCATGCGGTAGCCGTAGTCGAGCACGAAGAGCGGCAGCGCCGCGTTGCGCCGGAAGCCGATCTCGCTCTGGTCGATCGCCAGCTGCAGCTCGAGCTCGAGCATCTCCATACGGTTCGCGACCGCCTGATCCGCAAGCGCCGCGCCGTCGAGCTTCAGCCCCACGGGGTTCGGATCGCTCGCAGGCCGAAGCGCCGCATCGCCCGACACGGGCAGGTCGTCGCGGTTCATCAGCCGCTTCAGCGCGCGCTGGCGGATGCGCAGGTTCGCATCGGCCACGATGATCTGCTCGAGCGTGCGCCCGATGCCGCTCTCGGCGCGCACCACCTCGATCTCGGGCGCCTCGCCCTGCGACACGCGGCGACGCGCACGCTCGAGCTGCTTCACCGACACTTCGTACTGGGTGCGCCGCACCTCGAGCTCGCGCGCGGCCGCGTACAGATCCCAGTACGCGCGGTCGGCGTTCGCCAGCACGCGGATCGCCTCGAGCTTCGTGCGCGCGTCGACGATCTGCCCTTGCCACGCCGCCACGCGAATCGAGTGCGTGTTCGCGTCGACGCCCGCGCCACGCAGCAGCGGCTGGCTCATCGAGAACGAAAGCGCGGCCAGCCAGTCCTCGTCGCTGCCGCCGAAACTCAGACCCGACGCGCCGCGGTCGACGGGCGAACTCACGGTGATCTCGCCGCCCGTCGAGAGCGGGATCGCAAGACCCGCGTTCCACGACTCGCTGTCGGCGGGCTCGCCCTGCGCGAGGTCGGTCGCCAGGCTGTTGCCGTTTCGCCGATAGTCGGCGAAGAACGCGTTCTCGAACTTCGCCTCTTCCGCCGAGAGATTCGCGCGCGCAACCGCAGGGTCGACCAGCGCCGCCCTCAGGTCGAGATTGTTGGCGAGCACCGCCGCGCGCACCTCGGCCAGCGTGACCGCGACCGCCTCGACCTTCGCCGCAGGCGCCGCAAGGTCGTCGAGCGTGCGCTTCGCCGCGTCGTCGAGCGTGACGGGAGCCTCGACCGCACGCTCCACGGGGTCGATCGCGTCGATGCGCCGCAGGTCCGCCTCGCTTGCGCGCCACCGCGGGTCCTCGTTGTCGAACACGCCGACGCGGCAACCGCCGAGCAGCGCCGCCGCCAGCATCGTCGAGACCGCGGGAATCCTCGCCATGGAACGCGTCATTCGTGCCTCAATGCCTCGATCGGATCAAGCCGCGCCGCCTTCACGGCGGGGAACATGCCGAACACCACGCCCGTCACGGCGCAGAAGATGAAACTCAGCGCGACCGCCCATAGCGGCACATCGGCCTGCTCAAGCTGCGCGCCGGGGATCTTGGTCAGCCCGAACGCCGCGAGCCGCCCGATCGCCACGCCCACGAACCCGCCGACGAGGCACAGCGTGACCGCCTCGAGCAGGAACTGCAGCAGGATCGCAAGCGGCGTCGCACCGACGGCCTTGCGCAGGCCGATCTCGCGCGTGCGCTCGCTGACCGACACCAGCATGATGTTCATGATGCCGATGCCGCCGACGAGCAGGCTGATCGCCACGATGCCGCCCGCGATCGCGGTGATGCCCGCGGCGAGCGTCTTGAACTGCTCGATGAACTTGTCGATGGCCGCGACCTGGAAGGTCTCGGGCTCGCCCGGCTGGATGCCGCGCATGCGGCGCAGCACGAAGCGCACCTCGTCCTGCCCCTGCTCCGCCTCGGCGGGGCTTGCGAACATGCCCTCGATGCGCATGAAGAAGTTGCGCTCCTGCAGCTTCTCCGCCACCGAGAACGGGATGAAGATCTCCGCGCTCGAGGTGTTCATCCCGAAGAAGCGCGCCTGCACCGTCTCGACGATGCCCGCGATCATGAAGCGCCGCCCGCCGATCAGGACGGGCTCGCCCACGGGGTTCGCGGGCAGATCGAGCTCGCGGATCGCGTCCTCGTTGATCAGGCAGACCTGCCGCTCGCTGTCGATGTCGATCTGCGAGAACGGCCGCCCCTCGACCACGAACCTGTTCTGCACCTGATGCCAGTCGGGCCAGATGCCTGCGACGGTGATGCCTTCGATGCGCTTGTCGCCCGACTCGACATCGAGACCGACCTCGGTGATCGGCGTGACCGCCTTCACCAGCGTGCACTCCTCGCGGATCGCCACGACCTCCGCAGGCTTGAGCAGGATCTTCTCCCACGGATACATGTTGCGCGGCGCGTTGTCGGGCCTGTCGGGGAACACGAAGAACTTGCTCGCGCCGACCGACTCGAATTCGCTCAGCACCTTGCTCTTCAGGCCCGTGAGCGCGGCGATGACCGCCGTCGTGCTCGCGACGCCCACGATGATGCCGAGCGCCGTGAGGAACGCGCGCGACTTGTTCGCCCAGATCTGCGAAAACGCGAGCGAGATCGCCTGCAGCCAGAACAACGGGTTCAGCACGAGGCACCTCCCGCGGCGTGCTGCGCAAGGAACCTGCCCGCGACATCCTGCGCGATGGGCAGGTCGCTGAGCACGCGGCCGTCGCGCAGCCGCACGACGCGCTGGCAGTGCGCGGCGACCTCGTCCTCGTGCGTCACGATGACGATGGTCTGGCCCTCCTGGTGCAGCGCGCGGAACAGCGAGAGGATCTCGGCGGTCGTCGCGCTGTCGAGGTTGCCCGTCGGCTCGTCGGCGAGCAGGATCGCCGGCTTGTTCAGGATCGCGCGCGCGATCGCCACGCGCTGGCGCTGGCCGCCCGACAGCTGGTTCGGCCTGTGGTGCACGCGGTCCTGGAGCCCGACGCGCTCGAGCGCCGCCAGCGCGCGCGCGCGTCGCCCACGCCATGCGCCCGTCGCATAGACGAGCGGCAGCTCCACATTCTCGAGCGCCGTCTGTCGCGGCAGCAGCTCGAAGCTCTGGAACACGAAGCCGATCTCCTCGTTGCGGACGAGCGCAAGCTCGCGCGCGCCCATGCGGCTCACATCGCGGCCGTTCAGGAAGTACGCGCCCGAGGTCGGGCGGTCGAGGCAGCCGAGCATGTTCATCAGCGTGCTCTTGCCCGAGCCCGACGAACCCATGATCGCGACCATCTCGTTGCGGCCGATCGTGAGGTCAAGCCCGCGAAGCGCGTGGATAGTCTCCACGCCGACGCGGTAGATCTTGGCGAGCGCGCGCACCTCGATGAGCGGCGCACCCGCTGCTGCGGCCGCAGGCTCAGCCATTCGGAGTCTCCGCGTCCTTGCGCGCCGCCATCGCGTCGGCCGCGTCCTTCGCCGTTTCCTCGCGGATCGCCTCGCCGTCCTTCAGCCGCTCGAGCACGCGGTACGGGCCCGTGACGACCACATCGCCCTCCGACACGCCCTCGAGGATCATGGTGTCGGCGAGGTTCGACGCGCCCGTGCGCACGGGCGTGACGACCGTCTTGCCGTCGACCATGCGGAAGACGACGGTCGCCTTCTTGCGCACCTTGTCGACGAGCGGATGGTCGACGAGCGTCGCGGGCAGGTCGTCGATCTTGCGCTCCATGAGCGCCTGGCTCGGCACGAGCAGGCCCTGGCTGCGGGCGACCACGATGTCGACATTCGCGGCCAGGCCCGCAAGCAGCGTCTCGCCCTCGGAAAGATCGAGATCGACCTCGCACTTGAACCAGCCGCCCTGCCCGCCCGTTCCTGCGCCACCCGCGACCGAGCCGAACGACTGCTCGGTGCCGCGCGACAGCGCGACGCGGCTCACGATGCCCTTGAACTCGCGGCCGCGATAGGCGTTCACCCGCACGATCGCATCCTGTGCGGGCGCCACGCGCGCGACATCGCTCTCGGCCACCTTCGCCTTGAGCCGCACGGTCGCGAGGTCGGCGATGGTCAGGATCTTCGTGCCCGCGTTGTTCATGGTGCCGACGACGACGAGCTCGCCGCGCTCGGCGTTCAGCTCGGTGATCTGCCCGTCGATCGGCGCGGCGATCGTCGTCTTCTTCAAGAGCTCCTTCGCGCGATCGATGTCGGCCTCGGCCGCGGCGAGCGAGGCCTCGATGACCGACAGCCCCTCGCGCGCCGAGGCGATCTGCGCCTCGAGGTCGCGCACGCGCGCGATCGCGTCGTCGAGCTGCGCACGGCTCACATCGCCCGTCTTGAAGAGCGACTCCTGCCGTTCGAGCGTGGCCTTCGCGTTCGCAAGCTGCGACACGGGGCTCGCCAGGCGCTCCTGCTCGCTACGCAGGCGGAATCGCTCCGCATCGCGCCGCGCAAGTTGCGCCTGCAGCGACGCCTGCAGGTCGCGGTCGTCGAGCTTCACGATGACCTCGCCCTTGCGCACGGTCGCGCCCTCGCGGAACGGCAGTTCCAGGATGCGCGCGCTGACCTCGGCCGACACATCGACCTTGGTCTCGGGGTCGAGCTCGCCGGGCGCAGAGACCATCTCGACCAGCTCACGCGTGCCGACCTTCGCGATGCGCACCGCGGTCGCCTCGTCGCCCTTGCCCCACGACGGCACGAACTTGAGCGCCGACGGGCCCGCCACCACGAGCCCGGTCAGGGCAATGCCGAGGATCACGGCCATCACGATGAGAAATGTGCGCACGCGCAGGCTCCGAGGGGGCTCACTGGCGTCCGCGCCAGAAGGGGCGAGAGTATTCCGAATCGCCCTCCTGCAGTTGCCGAACGGGCGAAATCCTGTCGAGACCGCCGCCGTCCGAGCGAGCGCTGCGCAAAAACACCGCCCCCCCGGCCGAAGCCGAGGGGGCGGAAGGTTTCAGTCTGGGTCAGTGACCCGTCGACATCAGAGGCAGTTGCCCCAGCCGCCGAGGAGGACCGCAAGGTCCGCCGCGTTGGTGGTGCCGTCGCCGTTGAGGTCGGTGGCGCCAGCGCCGTTCCAACCGCCGAGGAGGACCGCGAGGTCCGCCGCGTTGGTCACGCCGTCACCGTTGAGGTCGGTCGGGCAGTTCGAGCCGCAACCCGAGTAGTCGCCGTTGATGTTGACGACCCACTGGAGGTTGCCGAAGCCGATCGAGGCCACATCGGTGAAGGTGGCGATGCCGCAACCCGTCGCGAGGATGTAGGTCGGAGCGGTGGCGCCGAGCTCATTCGCCGCGTAGGTCGCGAAGCCGTCGTTCGAGTCGGCGATGTCCATCACGACCACGAGCGGGCTCGTGTTGCCATCGATGCAGACAGGCTCGTCGAACTTCGCGGTCACGAAGCCGAAGCCCGTGAACGGAACGAAGTCGCGACGGGCGAGCTCGACGAGATCGGTGCCGATCGAACCAGGCGCGCCGCCGTCGGTATCGCGGCAGAGGATCACGCTGACCGCCACCGGGCTACCGCTGTTCGAGTAGCCGACCTCGACGCAGCGGATCTCGCCGCTCGAGAGGCCAGGGAACGAACGGGCGTAGGTGTTCGGGGTCGTGACGCCACCCGCACCGCAAGCCACGCCGCCGATCGTGAGGGTCGGGTCGTTGCTCTGGGTGGTGGTGTTCGGACCCGCGTCGTCGCACACATCGGTCGACGCCGGGCAGGTCGCGGGCGTACCCGTGACCTCGACGACATAGTTGTTTGCCACGCCGCTGCCGCACGGAGTGCCCGTGAAGGCGTCGGTGAGGACCGCGATGAAGTAGTCGCCAGCGGGGAGGCAGATGGTGGCGTTCGTCGAGGGGCAGCCGAAGCTCGTCTGGCTGACCAGCGCCGAGCAGTCGCCCGTCACGATGAAGGCCGTGCTGAGCACATTCGCCCACAGGTTGACATTGACATTCGTCGCGCTCGCGAGCGAGATCGAGTACCAGTCGGTGTCGCGGTTGTCGGCGTCGGCCCAGAAGGTGCCCGACAGCTTCTGGCCGAGGGTGATCGGCGTCGTCGGGGTACCCGTGGTGGCGTTGCAGCCGCCGTTGGTGTCCGAACCGCACGCCTCGGACTCGCCGCCCGAAGCGCTCGGGAGCTGGCAGACCTCAGGCAGCGTGATCGTCAGGGTGCCCGAACCCTCGTCGCCCGCGGCGAACGAGCCATTGCGGATGAGGTACCAGGTGCCCTGGTTGACGGTCACATTGAGCGCCGACGCGTACGGCGTGGTCGAGCCCGTGATGTAGCACGCGCCGCTGGCGCCGTCGTCGTTGCAGGCAACGAGCGTGGTGTTCAGCGTGTTGAAGTCGTAGGTCGCGGGGTTCGAGCCCATGTTGTAGACCGCGAGCTTGTTGTCGTACGACGACGCGCCGCAGGTCGAGAGCTGCAGGATGCCGTTCGCCGGGGCCTGCACGCGCCACCAGACATCTTCGGCAAACAGGTCGCTACCCGAGTTGCAGGTCGCGCCGGGGTGGTTCGGGCCGTCGGTGTTCGCGCCAACGGTCGAGAAGTTGTAGTTGCCGCTCGCGTTCACGACGGTCGCGTTGGTCGCGCAGTCGTTCGCGGGCGTGCCCTGGTTGCAGGTGTAGACGAAGATGCCGCAGACGGCGACGGCGGTCTGGACGCAGCTCGCATCCCAACCGATGTCGCAGCAGAGCGGGTTCGCGTTGCACACATTGGTGCAGCACACAGGGTCGTTGCAGCCGGGGGCGCCGTGGGCCGTGCCGCAGCCGCCCGTGGCGCCGTCGCAACCCGCCGAGGCCGGCGAGAAGGTCAGGTTGAACGAGACGGTGCCCGACGCCGCGTTCCAACCGCCGACGCGGATGAACACGGGGCCGGGAGCGGTGATGCTGATGCCGGTCTTGAACGACTGGAAGTCGGTACCGGCAGCGCACGAGTCGTCATCGCAGGCGATGCGGGTCAGAGCCGCGCACGAGCCCGTGTAGATGACGATCGAGGTGTCGTAGCCCGACGCGCAGAAGTCGAGGTCCATCAGACCCGCGGCGGTCGCGTTGTAGACGAACCAGAGGTCCTTCGACGCGCCCCAGTCGAGGAAGCCGCAAGTCTCATCGGCGGGCGGGTTCGCGCTCGGGGTCGCGGTCGCGGTCGAGTAACCCGCGTTCGGGCCCTCGAGCGCCGTGATGGCATTGGTGCACTCGTCGCCAGCAACCTGGCCGAGCGCGGTCGACGCGCCGCTGGCGGCAAGGATGCCCGCAGCGACAAGGCTCGTACCGAAACAGATCTTCATTGCTTCACTCCTTGGACCTCGGCACGCGCCGAGATGTGGTGGACATGGCATCGGTCGGAACGGCCCAAGCGACGCCGGGGGACTACGAGAACCATCAAAAAGCCCGATGGGTGCAAACGCGGAACACGATCGCCCGAGGGCGAGGCCGTGCGACCGCGTGCGAACGCTCGACCGTAACCCCTTCCTCGGACCTTCCAAACGGAATCTTCGCGCCACTTGGAATATTTGAGAGCGATTTGAGCATCTGCCTGCGGCGCGTGCGACCAAGCTGCACGAACTGCCCCAAACGAACAGGACCCACCGAAGTGGGTCCTGATAATCATGACGCGATGGCTTCCCTGATGCGCGTTTGGCGCGAAAGCCGTTCCAGCCGAAGGGGGCCGTCAGCCCGCCCGCTCGATTGAAACCGTGAGCTTGAGCGAGGTCAACTGCTCGGCGATCAGTTCGGCGTGCTCGCGATGGGTCGCGACGACCAGCGACAGCCCCTTCTTGTGGGCTTCCATGGTGCAGCGGGTGGCGGCAGGCACGCTCAGCCGAGCGAAGCGGCACAGGCTCTCGATGACGAAGCCCATGTCGTTCACTTCGTCGTTGTGAAGGAGAACCTTCCACGGCGGAAGCGACTCGACAGGGGTCACCGGCGCCGTGCGCGGAGCGCTCTTGACAGGTGCGTTCGCCATCGATTGATCCATGCAGTTCGCCTCCTCGGTCGCGAGTATACGCCTCGTTCGACGAAGATCCACGCGGGAAGGGGAAAGTTCCGAGAATCACTCGGATTCAGGCGACCACCTCAGGCGCGTCGCCAGTCGACGACGAGCTTGCCGAACTGCTCTCCCGCCTCGAGCCGCTCGAACGCCTGCACGCCTTCCGAGGGCGCGAACACACGGTCGATCTGAGGGCGAATCGCGCCGCTCTTGAAGAGCGAGACGACCTGTCGGAACTCATGCATGTCGCCCATGGTCGAGCCGACGAGCCGCAGTTGGTTCCAGAAGATCCGCGTGAGGTCGGTGGTGGCGTCGGGCCCCGTGGTCGCTCCGCAGGTCGCGAAGGTTCCACCGCGCGCCAGGCTCTTGATGCACGAACCATGCACCGCCTTGCCCACGCTGTCGACGCACAGGTCGACGCCGCGGCGACCCGTGAGCTGCCGCACCTCGCGCGACCAGTCGGAGCCCGCGTCGAGCACACCGTGGGTGGCGCCAAGGGCCTTCGCGCGCTCGAGCTTCCACGAGTGGCGGCTGGTCACGATCGTCTCACAGCCGAAATGCCGTGCGATCGCGAGCGCGGCAAGGGCCACGCCGCCGCCGATACCCGTGATGAGCACGACCATGCCCGCCTCGAGCCGCGCCTGCGTCACCATCATGCGCCACGCGGTGAGATGGGTAAGGCCGAACGCCGCCGCCTCGACGGGGTCGGAATCGCCAAGGTCGAGGACATTGGCGACGGGCGCCGTGAACTTCTCCGCAAGGCAGCCTGGCCCATGCTCGCCGATCATGTGGATGTCGCACGGCGTGGGCCGCATCCCAGGGACGAGCTTGTCGGGCTTCGGAACCGCCGCGTTCAGCAGCACACGGCGGCCGATCCACGACGGGTCGACGCCCGCGCCGACCGACTCGACCACACCCGCGCCATCGGAGCCCGAGATCGCGGGGTAGCGGATGTCGATGCCAGGAAGCCCGCGGCCGACCCACAGATCGAGGTGGTTGAGCGCCGCGGCCTCGGTGCGAACCACGACCTCCCCCGCACCCGCCGTGGGCTCGGGGAAATCGGCGAAAAGACGGACATTGGGAAGGACGGGCGAACCCTGCTTCTCGATCGTGAGCGCGCGCATGGGGCGCGAGTGTACGAGTGCGCAGCGGCTCGGTGGGGCGGCCGTATCATCGCCACCATGACCTCAGCCCTCGTCCGCTCGGCCAGCATGCCCCGCTTCCGTGTGCCCGCGCTTCTCGTCGCGGTGGTGCTCGCCGCGTGCGGCGCCAAGGACGAGACGGTCGCCGCCGCGACAAGCGTCGCCGAGGAGGCGGCGCGCACGGAACCCCTAGCCTCGCAGGCACAGCCAGCGACGCCTCCCGCTCGACCCGCGCAGCCCGCGAAGCAGGTCCAGACCACGAACAAGCCCGTCCCCGGCCCGATCGTGGCCGACCCGCCGCATGTTGACTTCGGCGTCGTGGCGCCGGGCACCGTGGTGTCGGCCAACATCAAGCTCTTCAACCCGCTCGACACACCCGTCACGATCAAGGCCGCCAAGCCCACCTGCACCTGCACGACCGTCGACATGGCGGGCAAGGTCATCCCGCCGAAGGGCTCGATCGACATGCCGATGTCGATGAAGACCTCGAACTCGGTCGGCGAGCGGGCGGCGGAACTGATCGTGGTGTTCGAAGGCATGCCGCAGCAGATGGTGCTGCGGCTCGACGCAGAGACCGCCTACGCGGTGCGCGCGAACCCCGCGTATGTCGATGCCCTTGCACCCGAGCGCATGAAGGGCGCGGTCGAACTGCTCGCGGTCGACGGCAAGCCCTTCAAGGTCCTCACCGTGGATGGCAAGCCTGCGGCGACCGCCGACGGCAGCCCGATGACGGCCGCCACGCGCCAGGTCGTGCGCTACGACTTCACCACGGAGCCTGCCAAGCCCGTGCCGCCGTTCCTCATCGTCGCCACCGACCACCCCGACTGCCCCGTCATGGACCTGCGCGTCCGCCACGAAACGACCCGGATCACGCCCTCGCTCGCGTTCGAGGAGTTCCGCTCGAATGTGGGCATCATCCCCGCGAAGGGGTCGATCGAGTTCGAGATCCAGATCAAGATGATGGGCCAGAATCGCGTCCAGGCCGCGGTAAGCCTGAACCCAGCCGCCAAAGCGGAGGTCGTTTCCCAGACTTCGGACGGCCAGAACCTGCTGGTGAAGCTCCGCCTGACCGACCAGGGCCTGCCCAAGGGCACCTTCCTCTTCCCCTGCCGCTTCGCCTCAGGCTCGAAGTCTGCGGACCTGTGGATCTATGGCCTCGTGCGCTGATTTCCTGCTTTTGCAACATCGCGGAAGAACCTGACGCGACTGCGAATCCAAGCCACCGTCGCGACGAAACCGCGACGCCATGATCGCAACGGCCCCAACCACCGACGTCATCCGGATTCGCAAGTATCCGAACCGCCGCCTGTACGACACGAGCCGCTCGACGCACCTGACGCACGATGAGGTCCTCGCCATCGTGCGACGCGGCCTGCGCGTGCAGATCAGCGACAGCCGCACCGAATCGGACATCACCAACGAGGTGTTGCTCCAGATCCTCGTGGCGCGCGACCCTGCGCTCGTCAGCGCTCTGCCGACTGCGGCGCTTCTCACCATCGCCCGCGCGACCCCCGAGTCGATCTCGGGTGCGCAGGGCGCGTTCGCGCAGCTCGTCGAGGCCGTGAAGCCCGCCCCTGCTGGCGGCGGAACAGCCGCGCCGCAGATGGCTGTCGCTCGCGCGCGCTGACGCGGCTGCGATTCTCATCCCGGGAAATCCACCCCGACTTGGCAGGTCTTCGGATCGCCGAGTCGCTTTTTTGGCCACGCGACAAGGCCCGAGGCTGGGATACTGACGCCATGTGTCTCTTGCTTCGCCTCGGCCTGCTCGCCGCGTTCTCCACGCCGGCCTTCGCTCAGGATTCGTCGACGAGCCCGCGGCTCGATCCGCGCATCGACGCGTCGCGCGTGACCACGCTGCCCACGCCCCGAGCGGGCGAGGCGGATGCGAAGCGCGCCACCCCGCCCGAGGCGGTGCTGCGCATCGCGCGTTCGGCGGGCGAGGTGCCCGTCGATGCCGAGACCTTCGACGCGGCCACGGCCGCGGTGCGCCGCGGGCTCGCGTTCCTCGCGCGCACGCAGACGCCGCGAGGCACCTGGTTCGAGTCGGTCGAGGTCACGCCCACCGACATGGAGCCGCGCAAGCGCGCCGCGTCGGTGGCCGTGACCGCGCTCGCGCTGAAGGCCTTCGCGCAGGCCGACGCGCTTGGCGACGCCGACGCGCGCGAGAAGGCGCGTCGGGCGCTTGACGCGACGCTTGCCGATGCGAAGGCGCTTGAAGTCGTCACGAATGGCGGCATGGGCAACTATGTGATGAGCGCCGTCGCGAGCGGGCTCTCGGCCGTGGGCGATGCCGACGCGAAGGCAGGCGCCGCGCACGCGATCCAATGGCTGCGCGAAGGCCAGTGGGACGACGCCGAGGGCATCGACGCCTCGAAGGACTGGTACGGCGGCGCGGGCTACGGCAACGGCAAGCGTCCCGATCTCTCGAACACGCAGATGATGCTCGACGCGATGCACGACGCGGGCGTGTCGCCCGAAGACCCCGCGATGCAGCGCGCGCTGGCGTTCGTCGAGCGCACGCAGAACCGCAAGAGCAGCAACCCCGCGAAATGGGCGCAGGACGGCGCAGGCGACGGCGGCTTCGTGTACTCGCCCGCGAACGGCGGCGAGAGCTTCGCGAGCGACGCCGCGGGCGAGGGCCGCTACGGCGAGAAGCTCGCGGTGCGCAGCCTGCGCAGCTACGGCTCGATGACCTATGCGGGCTTCAAGAGCATGCTCTATGCGGGCCTGTCGCAGGACGACCCGCGCGTGAAGGACGCGCTTGGCTGGATCTCGCGCCACTTCACCTTCGACGAGAACCCTGGGCTCGGACAGCAGGGCCGCTTCTACTACCTGCATGCGATGTCGCGCGCGCTGCATGCGTCGCGGCTCGACCGCGTGACCGACGCGACGGGCGCCACGCGCGACTGGCGCAAGGAGCTCGTCGCAGCGCTCGTGGCGATGCAGCGCGAGGACGGCTCGTGGAAGAACGCGGCCGAGCGCTGGGAGGAATCGAACGAGCAGCTCGCGACCGTGTACGCGGTGCTCGCGCTCGAAGAGGCGCTCAAGCCGCAGTCGACGACGACGGAGTGACCGCGCCGACGGTGGCGGGCGCCGCGACGGCATGCAGGCTCCACGCCGCGAGCATCGCGCTCGACGCGAGGATGAGCGCGCCGAACGCCTGATGCACGCTCGTGACCGCGACCTCGTAGCTGGGAATCGCGGCGTCGGTGCGGATGATCACCACGACGAACGCGCCGATGCCGAGCGCGACCTGCAGGCCGACCGCATGCACGAGACCCTTGCCGAGGATGCGCATCGGGCGAATGTCGCGCGCGCGGCTCGAGGCCATCGCGCCCGTGATCACCGCGACCACAAGCACGACGAGCGCGCCCGCGATGTGGCCCCAGATCGGCCACGCGGGGTGCACCGCGGGGTTGCCGTTCGCGGGCGGAATCTGCAGGTGGCGGTAGCTCGCGCCGAGGAACAGCTGGACGAGGAGCAGCGCTGTGAGCGCGACAGGCAGCGCGCGAAGCCGCGACGCATCGGCCATGCCCGCGCGCGGCGAGGTCGCACGCCACGCACCGCTCGCCGCGCAGGCGATCACGCACGCGGTCGCGAACACGATCTGACCGAACATGCCGTGCACGATCGCAAGCAGCGTGCTCGGCTCGAGCTCGGTGCCGCTCGTCGCGGTCGTGAGGTTGCCCGTCACGCGAAGCCCGCCGAAGAGGCCCTGCACGCACACCATGCACAGGAACGCGACCGCTGCCGCACGGATCGCAAAGCCGCGCTCCTCGCGCCACACCACGCTGACGAGGACGAGCGCCGTCGCGCCGACAAGCATGCCGAAGAGCCTGTGCGCGTGCTCGTAGTAGATGCCGCCCTTCATCTCGCTGATCGGGTAGAGCAGCATGTTGTGGCCGAACGAGTTCGGCCAGTCGGGCACGGCGAGGCCGCTCTCGAGGCCCGTGACGAGGCCGCCCGTGATGAGGAGGATGAACACCGTCGCCGCGGCCACGAGTGCGAAGAGCCCCGCAGGCGCGGGCAGCGCGACGGGGCGCGCACGGCGCGCGAGGAACCCGCCGAACCACGCGAGCGCGGCCGAGCCCGCGAGCAGGCCGACCACATAGAGCGGACCCGCGACCCGCGACCCGCCCTGCTCGTCGCGCAGGAACGCGCCGATGACGAGGAGGTTCGCGAACGCGGAGACGAGCCCCGTCATCACGGGCGATGCGCCCGCACGACGCGCAAGCGCGCCGAACGCCACGGGCACCGCCAGCGTGAGCGCGAACAGCACCTCGCCGATCCAGAGGCCAGGCGCCATCATGGACACATAGCCGATCGCCCACATCGCCGCAGTCGTGGCGAACCCGAGGGCGAGGTGCATCGGCTTGATGCGCCAGCTCACCGCGAGGGCGAGCGGCGCGCCGACCGCGAACAGCAGGAAGATCGCGAGCATCGAGCGCGTGACCTCGACACCGCTGAGCGTGAAGAGCGGCGCGTCGGGGACCGCCGCGGAAGCCTGCGCAAGGAGTGGCGTGATGTCGGTCGGCATGGCGGGTTTCCCGCGAAGGATGCGCGCGGGGCCGTATAGTAGGCCCTCCCGCCGACGCCCCATGCACGCAGAAGCCACCGACACCGCGATCGCGTCAGACCCGAGAGGTCTGCCGACACCGCGCGCGCGCAGCGTTCTCGGCGTCTGGGCCGAGCTGACCAAGGTCCGCCTGAACGCGCTCGTCCTCGTCACGACCGCCGTGGGCTTCGCGCTTGGCAATCCGGGTCCCGTCGATTGGGCCGCGCTCGGCTGGACCTGCGCGGGCACCGCCCTGGCCGCGGCCAGCGCATCGCTCTTCAACCAGCTGTTCGAGCGGCGCCGCGACGCGCTCATGCACCGTACGCGTGGCCGCCCGCTGCCCGCGAAGCAGGTGCACCCCGCGATGGTCTTCATGGCGGCGATGGTGACGGGCTACGCGGGTGCGGCGCTGCTCGGGCTCATGGTCGGCCTGCTGCCCGCGGCACTCGCGGCGATCAACATCGTGCTCTACGCGGTGCTCTACACGCCGCTCAAGCCGCGCACCACCTTCAACACGCTCGTCGGCGCGGTGTGCGGCGCGATTCCGCCCGTCATCGGATGGACCGCCGCCACGGGCCGCCTCGACCCAGGCGCGTGGCTCCTCGGTGGCATCCTGTTCGTGTGGCAGATCCCGCACTTCCTGGCTCTGGCGTGGATGTACCGCGAGGACTACGCGCGCGGCGGCCACCAGATGCTGCCCGTGAAGGACCACGGAGGCGAGATCACCGCGCAGGTGGTGGTGCTGACGACACTGCCGCTTGTGCCGCTCGGGCTGAGCGCGACCATGCTCGGGCTCGCGGGCTTCTGGAGCGCCGCGGTGTCGCTGGTCGCGGGCGTGGCGTTCACCTGGCTCGCGTTCGCGTTCTTCCGTGCGCGCGACGATCGCTCGGCGCGCCGCGTGTTCCTGGCGAGCATCACCTATCTACCGGTCGTCCTGGCGGCGATGACGCTCGACCGGGGCCCGACGAGCACGAGCGCCTTCTTCAAGGGCCGCGGTTCGGGAACGCTGCAAGAGGCGCCCCAACCCGCCGAATCGGGCCGCGAGACGAACCCATGAACACCACCGACGACCAGATCCCCGCGGCTCCGCAGGGCTCGCCGACCCTCACCTTCCGAGGCGGCGGCTGGATCATCGCCCTCGCGGGGCTCCTGGTGGCGCTGCTCCTTGGCTGGAGCCTGCTCGGCCCGATGCTCGGCCGCAGGCCCATCGGCGATGGCCGAACGCTCGAGAGCTACGGGTTCGACCTGTCCAACCTGCTGATCCCGCGTGAAACGCTCGTCCCGAGCGGCAACCCGCGCGGCTTCCTGCCGTCGCTCGACGGCCCGCAGCACCTGCGCGGCGCCGAGATGCGGGTGTACAACGAGAACAACCGCCCCAAGTATGTGGTGAGCCTCGACCGCGTGGCGGGCATCGTGATCAACGGGCAGGCGCACGCGTGGCCGCTCTCGATGATGAATGTGCACGAGGTGGTCAACGACACGGTGGGCGGTGTGCCCGTGGCCGCGACCTACTCGCCGCTCTGCGACTCGGTGGTGGTGTTCGACCGACGCGTGGGCGGAGTCGAGCGGCAGTTCGAGGTCTCGGGGCTGCTCGTCGACTCGAACCTGGTCTTCTACGACAAGGCTCCCGCGGGAACCGACACGGCCTCCCACACGCCGAGCCTGTTCGTGCAGCTCGAGTTCCGCGCGGTCTCGGGGCCGATGGCGGCCGCGGGCTCGACCATCGAGCCGCTCCCCGGGGTGTGCATTACGACCTGGCAGGACTGGCTGGCCACGCACCCCGAGACGACCGTGACCCTGCGTGACGCTGGCATGGTCCGACGCATGAAGGAGATCTCGTACGCGCGGTACTTCCTGTCGCCGCGCCTTGAGTTCCCCGCCGATCCCGCCCCAGATGCCGCCACGATGGAGTCTCGAGGACTCCGTCTGAAGAGCCCCATGGTCGCTGCGAAGATCGGTGACGGTTGGGTTATTGTCCCTATCGAACGGGAGGACAGGGATTCGCAAGCGCCCTGGGCGACGAGCATTGATGGAGTTGCTCTTACTCTGACGGTCCCAGAGGGCCCAGCGGTGTCCCGTCTGGCCCGCCAGGACGGGCAGCCGCTGGCAACAGTCCCGCTCTTGTACTTCGCGTCAGAAGCACTTCTCGCACCGCGGCACGACACCCAGCTGGCCCCGTGACGGCCATGGCTGAGGTCGGGACCTGTCATTTCTCACAAATCTGAAGAGTTTGTGCCCGCGGGCGCCACTTCCTGCGCATGGAAGAGCGAGAGACGGCTCTCTCATGTGCCCCGTGGGTGAAACCAATGGCGGCGAACTGAGTGGGACCCCGCCGCTATCGGCTGTCGGCGGGAACTCGTCAGGATCAGATCGGCGCGCCCGCCACCCGGGTTACTGGGTGGCGGTTGCGTTTCTGTGGGTCGAGCACGGTTGGGGGTCGAGCATGGTCGGCTTGCAGGCGAACGCGCACCCGCGCCACCACTTGTCAGCGGGCCGACCCGAGCAGCAGCACTGTGTAGAGCACGATCCACGCCCCGTCGAGGAAGTGCCAGTACATGGCGCAGTAGGTGATTCCGCGGTGGTCCGCAGGGCCGTAGCGGCCCCGTGAGGCCCGCCATGTCGTGATCGCCATCGGCACCAGGCCGCCCACGACATGCGCCGCGTGCAGCGCCGTGAGCACATAGAAGGTCCAGCCGTACAGGTTGTCGCTGATCGCGAGGTTCTGCCTGTAGAGCTCCGCCCACGCGACCCCCTGCACGGCCAGGAACCCGAGCGCCAGCGCCGAGGTCGCCACCATCATGCCCCCCTGCCTCGGGTCGCCCGAGCGGCCGAAGCGAAGCGCGCGCTGCATGGTCCAGCTCGAGACGAGGAGCAGTGCCGTGCTCACGAGCAGTATCCGCGGTGGCGACGGCGCATCGACGGGAATGAACGCGTCGCCGTTGTCGATGCGGACCACGAGATAGCCCAGGATGGTGCTCGCGAACACCACCGCCAGCACGACCAGGAAGATCCACATGCCGAAACGGCCCGCTGCGAAGCGGGCCGTCGGGTCGTCGAATGGGGTGTCGCGTTCGCTCACGGCGTTGGTCCGTGCGGCGCGCGGGGCCGTCACTTCACGTTGACGGGCGCGTACTTCGCATTGGTGTCGAGGTAGCTCTTCACGGCGGGCGCATTGCCCTGGTCGAGCGTCGGGTCGTACTGGCCGACATCCATCATGCAGAACACCATCATGAGCACGACGAAGAGCATGGACCCGACCAGCACCATCAGGTTGAACGGACGGTCCCAGCGGAGGTGCATGAAGAACAGGGATACGAGCGTCGCCTTGACGACCGCGATGCCGATCGCGAGGTAGATGTTCGCCTCGCCGAGGTCGACATAGCGCGCGGCGACGGTGATCACCGTGAGCACGAGGAGCGCGGCGCCCGTCGCGAACAGGGTCGAGTACGGAACGAGGTGGCCGACGATCGGCTCGTTCTCGCCGTGGGAATGTGCGTGTCCGCTGGACATGGTGGTTCCTTGCATCGATGCCGCAGGGCGCGGTCAGTGGATCAGGTAGAAGAGCGGGAAGAGGAAGATCCACACGAGGTCGACGACATGCCAGTAGAGTCCGACGAGGTCCACCTGCGTGTAGTACTTGTTCGAGTAGGCGCCCTGCATCGCTCGCACCAGGAGCCAGCCGATCACGCCGACGCCGATGACGACATGGATGCCGTGCAGGCCCGTCATGATGTAGTAGATCGCGAAGAACTGGTGCGTGTTCGGCGGCATCTCGGGGTCCAGTAGGTGGACCTTGTCGTGATCGGCCGAATGCGTCGCGCCCTTGGAGTCCTCGAGCATCTGCTCGGAAGCCATACCCGAGGGTCCCGTCTTCGGCGCGGCGATCGCCGTGCGGTCGACGGCGGGAAGCGCCACCAGTTGCGCGGGCATCGCGCCAGCCGACGGATCGGGCGAGGCGATGGCAAGCACGGGGTTCTCGACGGGCTTCGGCTCGACCTTGAGCGTCGCCGCGTCCTCGGGGGTCACGGGCTGGTAGAAGGCCTGGCCCCACTTGAGGTTCAGGTGGAACTTGTGCGAGTACTCGAAGTACTTGATGACGAGGAAGCCGATCGCGCCCGCGAGCGTGAGCGCCAGGCACGCGATGAGCAGGCCGCGCTTGTTGGTCTGCGCCGCACGCACGGCCACGGCCATGGTGAGGCTCGAGAGGATCAGCACGCAGGTGTTGATGCCGCCGAGGATCGTGTCGAGGTAGTTCGCCGCGTAGCTGAAGACCTCGGGGTTCTTGAAGCGCAGGATCGCGTACATCACGAACAGCGCGCCGAAGAACAGCACTTCGGTGGCGAGGAACACCCACATGCCCAGCTTGCCCGACTCGAACTGCTGGTTCGGGGTGTCGAAGTGGTGCGCGAGGAACGGGTACTCGGAGTGCACGCCGTGGCCATCATGGCCATGGCCGTGCGCGTCGGAGTGGGCGTGTGAGGAATGCGACACGGTTCAGTGGCCCTTTCCTGCAGCGGCGACAT
>JAJTGK010000032.1 GCA_021297815.1 Planctomycetaceae bacterium | reverse complement strand
GTACCAGTGGCCATTCCCGCCGTCATCAACCCGCCACTCAACCGCGCTGAATCGACAATCAAAGCCCTGCTCACAACAATCTGGGATGTTGTTGGAATCAATGTCGATAAGTTCGCCGTCGTGGATCTGACCGTAGTCAACGATGCCGTCGCTGTTGCAGTCGGCAGACCACTCGATGATGTAAGAGCGAGGCTGAATGGCGTAATGAGGCCCGAAATCGTTCCAGTTCAGATCAACGAAACTTGGGGCTGTACCTGCGAAGCAGAGGTAGTCTTCACCAGTTGGACCCCCGTTGTTCGGCTCGTCTCCAGTCCACTCGGCGTACCAGGTTTCATTCGTAACCCAACGCCAACCGTCCATTGGTTCGAGGTAGTTCGGTGCGTTCCGATCCTGATAGCCGCCGAGCCAAGGGCCGACGAAATACTCATAGGCAGCGGCCACGCTGCCAACAGACCTGACGAAGCTACTTTCGCCCGGTCCAGTCACGGTCACGAGGTGGCCGCCGTTCGATGCACACGCGTCGCGTGCCGCTTCCCAGGTGATTGAGCTCGGGTGCACAATCGTGCGGTACCAATGCCCATTCCCCCCATCATCCACGCGCCACTGCGTTGCATTCTGCGCAAGCGCCGACGACGAGAGCGCAAGGGCCGCGCCGGCCATCACACCGTTGAATCCACGCATCTTTATCTCCTCATGGGGCGTACCGTCGCGCGGTCGGACGATCTCGCCGCGCGGGGTGAGGAATGCGGAATGCGCGCCTGCGTGGTGGAAACCTGAGAATTCCGTCGAGATCGCCGCGCTGGCCGCGAAGGTCGCGAGGAGCGCGATCGCCGCAACGCCCGTCCGTCGCGCGACTTGCGTGCGGCCGACCGTGCGTGCCGCGCGAAGCATCGCGGAGAGTTCCGCGGAGGTCGGTTCCCCCGAACTGTGCATCACGCGGCTCGTCTCGGCAACAACCCGCCGATCGGCTGCGCACGGCGCGAAAGCGCGAAGAACATCGCGCCCGCCGCGACCATGAGCATCGAGAGCAGCATGGGAAGCGTGAGGAACCCGAGCGCGATCACGGGCGAGTCGGCCTCGCGGAACTGCTCGGTGGCGTAGCGCATCACGCCGTAGCCCGCGAGGAACACCGCGCACACCGTGCCCGCGCGGCGCGGGCGCAGCCAGGCGAGCGCCATGAGCGTGAACAGCGCGGGACCCTCGGCGAACGCCTGGAAGAACTGGCTCGGGTAGTACGCGGTGAGCACGGGCTCGATCGCGCGGACGACCGTGTCGTGCGCGCCGCTCGCGTGGTCGTAGGCGGTCGCGTACAGCCACGCGAGAAACGCCTGGTCGCCCGCGCGCTCGGTCGCGGGCGCAAGCTCGCGCAGCGGCTCGAGCTGCGCGGGCACCTTCACGAAGAGCATGAGTTCCTCGGGGTACTTCACGCTCCACCACGGTGCGTTCGCCTGCATCGCATCGGGCAGCGGACGGCCCCAGAGCTCGCCGTTCACCCAGTTGGCGAGGCGGCCGAACATGAGGCCGAACGGCGCGACGAAGCATGCGGCGTCGGCGATCGCAAGCATCGGGATACGGTGCTTGCGCGCGAAGAGGAGCGCGGCGACCGCCACGCCGATCACGCCGCCGTGGCTCGACATGCCGCCCTTGTTGATCTCAAGCAGGCCCCAGAACGGGAACTCGCCCGTGAACTGCACGAAGAGGTGGCGCTCGTAGAACAGGCAGTGCCCGACGCGGCCGCCGACGATCACGCCGATCACCGCGTTCGTCATGAAGTCGCCGACCTGCGTCGCGGTGAGCGGAATGCGGCCCGACTTCCCAAGCCATCGCATGAGGATCCAGGCGACGACGAAGCCCATCAGGTACGCCGTGCCGTACCAGCGCGGGCCGACGCCGGGGGAGATCTCGAACACGAACTTGTCGAGCGTGTGCACCGTCGCCTCGGCGAGGATCGACAGGCTGGGCGATGCAATCGGCGCGCACGCGAACGGCATGCGCGGATGCTAGCGCATCGCGGCGATCGGCTACCTTCCCCGCATGCCCATCGACGGACCTGCGGAATTCGCGAAGCCGACGCGCCCTGGCGAGCTCACGCCGTTCATCAAGCAGCTCATGCGTGGCGGCACGCTGTCGGAGGCCGACGCGCGCGCGGCGTTCGAGGAGCTGGCGACGGGTGAATCGCACCATGCCGAGGCGGGGGCGTTTCTCGCGCTGCTCGCCACGCGGCTGCCGACGGTCGACGAGATCGTGGGGGCGGCGAGCGTGATGCGTGCGCGTGTGGCGCGCGTGCCGACGACGACCGACCCTGCGCGCATCGTCGACACGGCGGGCACGGGTGGCGCGCCGAAGACCTTCAATGTGTCGACTCTGGCGGCGACGGTCGCGGCGGCGGCGGGCGCGAAGGTCGCGAAGCATGGCAACAGGTCGCGCACGGGGCGCGGATCGGCCGAGGTCATGGAGAAGCTCGGCGTGAATGTGAACGCGACGCCTGAGATCCAGGCGCGGTGCCTCGACGAGGTCGGGCTCTGCTTCTCGTTTGCGATCCACCATCATCCCGCGGCGAAGCACATGATGCCCGTGCGCAAGGCGCTCGGGTTTCCGACGCTGTTCAACCTGCTCGGGCCGCTCACGAACCCCGCGGGGGCGCGGCGGCAGATCATGGGCGTGTATGCGCGGCATTTCGTGCGGCCGATCGCCGAGGCACTGGTGCGGCTCGGGTCGGTGCATGCGCTCGTGTTCCATTCCGACGACGGGCTCGACGAGATCTCGATCGGGGCGCCGACGCATATCGCGGAGGTGCGCGGTGGTGCGGTGGTCGAGTGGTATGTCGATCCGCGCAAGCTTGGGCTTGAGCGTGCGGATCCGACGGCGCTTGTGCCTACGGACCTCGATGATGCGGCGCGTGTGTTCGAGGGCGTGCTTGCGGGGTCCGAGCGTGGGCCGCGGCGGGCGATGGTGGTGGTGAACGCGGCGGCGGCGCTGTATGTAGGTGGTGTGGCGGGGTCGCTTGAGGATGGGTTGGCGATTGCGGCGGAGGCGATCGACTTTGGGAAGGCGACGGCGACGCTCGAGGCGTTGCGCGTGAAGTCGCAGGCGTGATGGCGGTTGGAGAGATCGTCGTCTGAGAATCGTGATGGAAAAAAGGTGGTGAAATCGAGTCGCCCATTTGGGCGCGGGTAGTGTCGCGCGCTCGGAAGGGGGAATCGATGGTGCGTTCTGGGGGAAGGGATTCGAGTGGCGGGGTGGTCGCGCAGGTTCCGGTCGTGATGTGTGCGTGTGCGGTTGCGATGTGGGCGGGGTGCGCGCTGTGTGAGGCGACGGGGCCGATGGGGATTGGTGGCGGTGGTGCGTCCGTTGCGGGCGGGGCAGCGCTCGTGGCGTGGAGCGATCCCGACGCGTGTGCGCTCGATGTCGCGTTTGAGCGGGCGGCGGTGATTGCTTCGGTCGTGCTCGCGGTGATCGGTGCAGTGGCTGTTCTGTTCGACGCGTGGATGCCGTTGCGTCGACGAGACCACGCGCGCTGGTGGGGGCTTGGTGCGGTCGTCGCGGCGGCGTTTGCGCTTGGTGTCGCACTGCGGTGCGGAGAAGCTCGGCAAGTCGCGGAGGCGCCCGAGATCGTCGCGGGCGAGGAAGGAACGCTGGTCGCCATCGAGGCGACGGTGCTCGAGAACCCGCGGCAGAAGCCGTTCGCGACCGATGCCCTGGCGCGACACTTCGACAAGCCGGACCGGTGGGTTGTCGCGCTTGGGGATGTCCTGTTGGTGCGTGACGATGGTCCGTCGGTTGAGATTGGTGCCGACGCGTGCATCGTCGCGGTCGCGAGCGGTGCGCCGCCACCCATGTGGGCGGGGTCGCGTGTGCGCGTCGTGGGGACGCTTCGCGGTCGGTCCGATGCGTCGCTGCCGCCTGAGATCGCGCGGCCCGCGGGGAGTTCGCGACAAGCGATCGTCGGCTTCGTCTCGATCGACTCGCCAGATCTCGTACGCGTGGTCGATGGCGATCAACCGAGGTCGCTCAAGCGTTCGGTGATTGCGGTGCGTGCCGCGCTCCGCGAACGCGTCCATGCGGCGATCGTCTCGGGTGTTCCAGACGACGGAACGAACGGCATCCGCGCGATGCTGGTCGCGCTTGTGCTTGGCGTGTCGGAAGATGGGTACGCCGCGATCGAAGGCTCGTTTCGAGTGGTCGGCCTGTCGCACATCCTGGCGATCTCGGGATTCAATCTCGCGGTGCTCGGGTGGATCGCTGCGGCGATCGCGTCGCTTGCGACCCGTGATCCGCGCTTGCAGGCGGGGTTCGTCGTGATCGTGGCGGCAACCGCGATGTTCGTGATGGTGCCCGCTCCAAGCGCAACGCGGGCCGCGCTCATGGCGGTCGTCGGTGCGCTGGGCGCGATCGGGCGGCGAGACTGGAACGGCGACGGTCTCCTCGCGATCGCGTGCGTGGCAATGCTGATCGAGCAGCCGTCGGTCGCGGTGAATCCTGGTTTCCAGCTGAGCTTCGGCTGCGTGCTCGCGCTGCGTCACCTGGCACCTGTGCTTGCGGTTCGATGGTTCCGTGGTCTTCCTCGCGACGATGGATCGATCCGAACGCATGCGATCGTCGGAATCGGGGGCGATTGGCTGCGCGGCGCGCTCTCGGCGGGGTGTGCGGCATTCCTCGTGAGCACTCCGATCACGCTCGCGCACTTCGGGTCGATGCAGCCGTTCGGCGCCGCGCTCACGCTGCTCTGCGCGCCGCTCTCCACCG
Organism: Planctomycetaceae bacterium; assembly: GCA_021297815.1. Taxonomy (GTDB): domain Bacteria; phylum Planctomycetota; class Phycisphaerae; order Phycisphaerales; family SM1A02; genus QWPT01. The sequence continues at coordinate 15,142 of JAJTGK010000032.1, read as the reverse complement.
CGACGCTCGTGATCGCATATCCCAAGGTGTTCATCGGGCTTGTCTCGACAGAGCTTGCGGCGCTGCTCGGGCCAGTTGCGTGGGTTCCGGCCTGGCTTCAGGTCTGCTTCGTCGATGCCGCGGTTGGCGTGGGGCTTGGGTCGACGCAGCTCGGCGTGCTTCCGCCTCTCGCGGCTTTGGCTGCGCTCGTCGCGGTGGTCGTCGCGATACGCGCAAGGCTTCGTGGAGCTCGACGCGTCGCATCGATCCTGGTAGTTGCGTTGATGGTCTGTCCATGGGCCGTGCGCCCCCATGCGCTCGATGAGAACCATCGTTCGGAAACCACCCTCACGATGCTTGCGGTCGGCGATGGATCCTTCCATGCGGTCGAATCGGCCGGGAAGCTCGTGGTCTTCGACGCGGGGTCGAGTTCCGACGGAGCGCTCGCGCACCGTACGGTTGTGCCATGGATCCTCAATCACGGCGGCGTGGTCGACACGCTCTTCATCAGCCATCCGAACCTGGATCACTTCAGCGCGCTTGCCGAGGTGCTTCGCGATGCGCGCGTCCACCGCATCGTCGTTCATCCGTCATTCCTTGAATCGGACGGCTTTGCCGCGGTTCGCGAACTCGTCGCGCGTGCTTCGACGGCGGGTACCCGCATCGAGACGACAACCGCCGGCGATGTCCATGAGATCGGTGGAAACAGTTGGCGCGTGCTCTGGCCGCCCGCCGAGTTTCGGTCAAGCCGCGAGAACGACACTTCGCTTGTGATCTCCCTGGAGTCGAAGGAGGGGCCGCGCGTGCTCTACTGCGGCGACATCGAGACGGAGCCTGCGGCGCGGCTCTCGGCGATGCACTCGGCGGGGATGATCGACCTCGGCGCCGACATCATGGAAGTTCCGCATCACGGAAGCTGGCGACCTGCGGTTGCGGCGATGATCGAACTCGTCGAGCCACGCGTCCTGCTGCAATCGACCGCGGCGCGGCGGCTCCGTTCGGAGCGGTTCGCGGGGCACCTTCCGCAGGATGTCGTCAGGCTCGTCACATGCAGGGATGGGTGCGTGCGCGTCGTACTGCATGACGATGCATCGGTCGCATGCTCGACCCCACATCGCTTGCGGCGACACGGGCCACCCGTATGGACTACCGCTGGCTCGCACCGTGCCTCACGCCCCGTCGCGCCAGACAACCACCGCGCGCCGCATGAGCACGATGTCGCCCGCGATCCCGTCGCCAGCGTCGAGAAGTTCGATGCGAATGGCACCAGAACCTCCCTCGCGGCCCTCGATGCGAATCGGTGCGCGTGGTGTACCTCCACCAAGCATGACGGTCGCGGCGCGTTCGCCATCGATCGAGATCGACACCTCAACGCGACTTGCGGAGTCGCCAAGGCCTGCATGCACGAGTTCGCACGAGAACACAGGGCGCGCGGCACCATGCTTGCCGTCGGGCTCAAACGCAGCCACGCATGGTCCGTTGATCAGCATGTCGCCGATTCCAAGCGTGGAGCTCGACCTCTCGATGCGCTCGACCGACCTCGACGGGTCGTAGCGGAAGCCTGCGGTCGGAGAAGAGGACTTTGGCGTCGACATGCCGCTGAGCGCCGAGAAGTCTGCGCGCCCGAAGAAGATCGTGCGCGGCTCGGCGATGCGCGCGTCGATCTCGGCGTCGCGGCGCGTCTTTCCTGGCGAAATCGCGGTGGCTCTCGCGGCGGCCTCGATCGAGGCAAGCTTCGCGTCAGCGATCTCGAACGACCAGCCTCCGCTTCGCGTATACGAGATCGAACGAAGTTCGAGTCGCGTCGCATCGGTGAAGGCGACAGTCATACCTGCGGAATCGGGGCTCTCCATTTCGGCAAACGATGCCGCGGCAACCCGCTCGATCGAGATGCGCAGCGGCTCCGATGGCTGCGAACCGTCGACGGGACCCACGACGATCTCGCTGCCGATCGACTCGATGAATCCTGTGTTCACATCGCCGTTCTTGAGAAGCACGGCGTCGGAATCCGCGCGTCGCGCGACATCGCGATCCCACTCGAGGCGCACGCGCGCGAGGAGTTCAGGCACGAGGGGCACGGCGCCGATCCATGGATGAACCCAGGTCGCACCATCCTTCGTCACCTTCGGCTCGCCAGGAAGTCGGTCGCCGCCCGTCAGCTCGATGAACGGCGCGCGCTCGCGCGAGTCGATCCAGTTCAAGGTGGCGGCAGTGGCGTCGCGCGACACGACTACTCCACCGACGATGCGCTCGCGCGGGATGATCCTTGGCGCTTCCTCGCCATCGACTCGGACGCCCACCGCGGAGCCATCGATCGATTCGAGGGAGCCGGCGATCCATGTTCCATCGGTCAGCAGCCATTCGCATCGGTGGCCGTCGGCCGCGACGGCCTCTTCGCGCGAGTTCGGCGCGGGGTTCGCATCCTGCATGGCGGCCGTGGTCGAGACACCAGCCCGCGCGGAAGCCGCGAGCATCAACGCGACACAGGCATGGGTCGTGATCGGTGTGCGCATCGTTCGCCTCGGCAATCCGCGCTAGCGCTGGAAGATCGGAAGGTACCGCTTCGGCATCTGGAGGATGATCAGGGCCATCGCTGTGCCGTAGGCCTCGCCGGCCTGCGGATCGCTCCATGTTCCATCGGGGTTCTGCCGCGCGATCAGCTCGTCGCGGATCGCGGGCCACCAGGTGCGCCACCGCTCGCCGCCCGCGAGATACATCGCCTGCACGGCGTAGTAGTGGCCGTAGAAGTAGTGGGGCTGCGTGAAGCTTCCCGAGAACGACCCGCCTCGCGGAAACGCGGCCGACTTGATGTAGTCGAGTCCGCGCTCGATCGACTCGTCCTCGTAGACGCCTGCGTAGAACAGGCTCGCGACGCCCGCGGCCGAGCGTGGCCACAGCGAGCTTCCCGTGTCGCGCATGTAGCGCCAGCCACCATCGGCGTTCTGACACTCGCGGACATAGCGGATCGCGTCGTCGATGGTCGACTTCGGCACCTTGATGCCCGCATTGCGCGCGCTTCGAAGCGCCATGACCTGGCAGATCGTGACCGAGACATCGGCATCGTTCGGCACGGGGTTGTAGCGCCAGCCACCCTCGTCGTTCTGGCTGCTCACGATGAGCTGCACGGCGCGCACCAGTGCGTCGCGCACACGGTCGTCCTCGGGGTTCATGCCGTAGATCTCGCCGAGGAAGAGCGTGGCGAAACCGTGGCCGTACATGGGGCCATGCGTCTCGTCGGAGACGAGAAGGCCTGTCTCCGTCGAATGCGAGAGCACGAAATCGAGCGCCTTCTGCACGCTGTCGCCGTAGTCGCCGCGCCCAGGCACATTGCCGTCGGCCATGAGCGCGATCGCGCCAAGGCTCGTGACGCCGATGTGGGCTCCATAGCGGCCTTGTCCGAACGCGCCGTCGGGCTTCTGCATCCTTCGCAGCGCCTCGCTGCCCTTGCGCACCGCCTCCTCGAGCTTCGGCGTGATCTCCGACTCGGCGGGAGCGTTCTCCGCGCCCACCGATTGAGGGCGACGCGGGATCTCAGGGGTGCTCTGCGCGCCAGAACCTGGAGTCACCGCAGGTGCGGGACTCGTGGATGGCGAAACTGCCGGCGCGGGTGCGACGGGGTCCTTCGGTGCGGCGTCCTGCGACCACGCGGTCCGCCCGAACATGGGTGCGGCGAGCATGCAACAGGCCGTCGCGATGCGGAAGCGGTTCACTTCGACGCCTCCTCGGCGAGACGCCTGTAGTACTCGCGCGTCAGACGCTCGTAGAGCGACGAGACCTTGTCGCGTCGGCCCTGAAGCACGAGGTCGCGCACGCGCTCGGGAAGCCGGCCCCACTCGATGCGCGACTCCGAGAGTTCGCCGCCGTCGGCGGTTCCTTCCTCCATCGGCGGCGGCTCGGCCTCGCCCGATTGGCTGTCGCCCGACTGCTGTCGCTGCTGCTGGCCGCGCTGGCGCTGCTGCGACTGCTGTTGACTCTGCTCGGACGGCTCGGACTTCTGCTGCTTCTGCGAGCGCGAGCTCGACGAGCTGCTCGACTTGCTCTTCTGCTGCTGACGCTGCGCCTCCTCGAGAAGACGGTTGAGCGTGAGCACGACATCTTCCTGGATGCGCTGCGTGCCGATGCCCGCGTCGCGCTGATCGCTCAGGCGGCCCGATGCGTTCTTCATGCCGTCAAGCGCGCGGGTCACGAGATCCTGCAGCGAGGCCTCGTCGAGCGAGCGCTGAAGGCGCTCCGCCTGCTCGCGTTCGGCGGCGTCCTCGGCGCTGCGGTCGCCGCCTTCGGTCGGCACTCCGAGAAGGTCGTCGAGCGACTTCGAGGGCTGGGACGGCTTGTCGTCGGGAGACTTTCGGGCGGTGTCGGAGGGTTGGTCGGAAGGGACCGCGCCAGTCGTCGAAGCGCCGCCCGTCGGCGCGGTGTCCTTGCTCGCGTCGCTTGGCGGCGCGGGTGGCGTCGTGGGCGCGGGTGAAGTCGGCGTAGTTCCCGATTGAGGCGATGCCGCCATGGAGAGCGACGCGACGCCAGCGCATACGGCTCCTGTGCACACAAGGGTGCGCAGCATGGCTGCCGTCGTCGATTCTCTGCTGGTCTGAGGGCTCGTCATGGCTTCGGTTCCCCTCCGCCCTTCGGGTCGGTCTGCTGGGTATCGGTCGGCGACACGCCGGGCGCGCCTTCGGGCATCGCCACGCCGCCCGCGCCGCCTGCGATCTTCTGCGCGATCTTCTCGGCAAGTTCGACGATCCGCTGCTGCCGCGCCGCGAGTTCCGCGATCTTCTGGGCCTTCGTGTTCGCGTCGAGCGCCGCCGCACCTTCCGAGAACGCGCGGGTGCGCTTCGCGAGCGACTCCTGCAGCGAACGCAGCATCTTGATCTCGGCGACAGGAGGCACCGCACCTTGTGGCTGCTCTCCGCCTTCACCCTGACCCTGCTGGTCGCCACCCTGCTGCTCGCCGAATGGATCGTCGTCGGGCTTCTGCTCGTCCGCAAGCGCCTCGACGATCGTCGCAAGCGACTCGATCGCGTCGTCGGCCGAGGGCAGTGCCTCGGCGGGCCGTGCCGAAGCCAGGCTCTCGCGTGCGTTCAGGAGCGCTCCGTCGATCTGCCCATGCAGCTCGATGAGCATGTCGGAGCCCTTGACATCCTCTTCCTTCTCCACGACGCCCGCGATCTCGGCGCGCAACTCCTCCTGCACCGACCCGAGCCTGCGGCTCTCGATCGTCTCGCGCCGGCCCATCGGCTTCCCGTCGGCTGGAACGACCTTCTCGGCCTGCGCGCGCAGCGCCGCCTGCCGCTCGAGCAATCCGCGGTACAGCGCGAGCAGCTCCTCGCGCTGCTCCTCCTCGGCGCGTTCCTGCGCGCGCTGCTCGGCTTCCTCGGCCTCCTGCAGCGCGTCGAGCAGCGACTTCATCGCCGACTCGGCCGACGCCGTGGCATCTGCGCGCGGGAAGGGCTCCGTGCGGCACGCCTTGGCCACGCCCGCCATCGCCGCAGCCGCCGTGTCGAGGAACCGCGCGGGGCGCGCTCCCTCGCGACCAACCGCACGCGCGTCGGCCGCGACACCGCGCGTCGACTGCGACAGCCGTCCCCATGCGAGCGCCTGCGACTCGCGCTGCGCCTCGCCGTCGGCTCCGCCAGCATCGGGCACGCCCGCAAGCGCCAGCGTCTCGTCCTCGGTCGCATCGATGAGCCGCTTGATCGAGTCGACAAGCGACTCGAAGAGCCGCTCGAGCTCCTCCGCGCGCACCTTGCGGTCCTCATCGAGCGCCTCGGCGGCCTTGGCGAGCGCCTCCGCCGCACGGTCCTGCGCAGCCTTCGACTGCTGCAGCCTGTTCTGCTCGGCGTCGCGCGCCGCCTGCTCCATCTCCTCGCGCACACGGCCCTCTTCGGCGGCCTGCGCGGCCTGCTCGAGCGCCTTCGACTGCTGCGCATCGGCCTCCTCGAGCGAATCCGCCCGCTCGCGCAGCTCGCTGACCAGCTGGTCCGCCTCGCGCGCCGCCTGCTCCTGCCGCGACGCGAGCGTGTCGAGCTCCGCGCGCGCCTCGGGCGACAGCTCGTCGCGCGACTCACCACCCGAGCGACGCGCCGCCTGATCGGTCTCGCGCGAAAGCTGACGGATGCGGTTCGCAAGCGCCTCGAGTCGCCGCTTCGCAACCCATGCGTCCTCGTTGCGATCGAGCAGCGCCACGAGATCCTCGAGCTCCTCGCGCACCTCGTCCTGGTCCTTCGCCGCCTCGGCGGCCGCGGCCGCGCGCTCGGCGTCAGACGCGGCGTCGCGCGCCTCCTCAAGCGCCTCGCTCGCCTCGGCGCTGCGCGCCTCCGCAGCCTGCGCAAGGTCGAGCGCCTGCTCGGCGAGCTCGCCGAGCGAACCGTCCTCACGGCTGTTGCGCTCGAGCCGCTCGAGCAACCGCTCCACCGACTCGCGCGTTCGCGCCGCGCCCTCGGTGACGGCACCCTGCGATTCACCGATCGCGGGGTCGCGCGCATCGCGCTCAAGCATGTCGCGCGCCTTCGCCTGGCGCTCGTCGATCCGCATCGCGTCGCGGCGCACGCCTTCGAGCGTGGCGCGGACCTGCCGTTCGAACTCCTCTTCGCCGACGATGCGCAGGATCCGCGGCGCGCTGCGCACACGGCCATGACCGACCGTCGAATCGCCAGACCCTTCGCGCGGCGTCGTCATGCCGTCGAAGCGATCCTCGGCATATCCACGCAGGGCGACCGAATCGCCCGCCGAAAGCCTGAGCGCCGCGAGATCGAGCATGCGCCCCGTCTCGACCGACTGCACGGCAGGCGACACATCGCCTGAAGCCTCGAACACGAGGCTCTCGACGCCCTCCTTGCCGAGGCGCGTCGCGACCTCGATTCCTGCCTTCGCCAGCTCGATGTCGTCGCGCGCCGTCGCCCGCATGGGAATGCGCGCGTCGGCGACCACCGATTCATCGGTCTCGGGCTCGATGATCGCCGCCGAAGGCGCACGGTCCTCGATCGTGTCGAACGCGAAGACCGCGGGCTCGTCCTGCGCGATGCCATCGGCATCGACGAGCGTCACCTCGATGCGCGCAGCCTCGGCGGCCGTCAGCCGAACCGTCCAATGTCGCGCATCGGCAGGATCCACCACAAGGTCGAGCGGTGCACGCACGACAGCGACTTCCTCGTCGCCGCCCGCACGCACCTCGGCGGTGTCGCGCACGCCCGAGGCGCGCTCGCCAACCGCGACCTCGCGCGACAAGACGAGATCGAGCTCGACCGCGCTTCCACGAAGCACCGCGTCACGCATCGCGGCGCGCGCATCGGTTCCATCGCCAAGATCCTCCGACCGCTCGACCACCACGCCGCGCGCGTACGCTGGCGGCGAGACACGCGCGGTCGCGCGCACGATCGACGGCGGCGGCACGAGGCGCACCGACACGACCTCGGTCGACGCATCGCTCGTCATGAAGCGGAACTCGATGCGCTCGCCCTCGGCATCGACCAGGCGCTCGAAGTCGCCCGAAGGCTGCCGCGCCAGCGACACATCGATCCACTCGCCCGCGCGCTCCGCTCCATCGTCACCGCGCGCGATCAGCCTGTACTCGGCCCGCACGCGCTCGCGCTCAGGGTTGCCCTCGGAGAGCCGCGCACGCAGCGCGAACGGCCGACCACTCGGCGCGACCGATCCTTCGACCAGGCTCTCGACCGAGGTCCGCGCAGGCCACACCGCGTCGGTCCACGGCATGAGCGTGCGGCGAAGCGCGATCGACGCCGCGCCTGGATTCGAAACCACGAACCACGCACCCACCGCGCAGAGCGCAAGCGCGAGGCCCGCGCGCGCCATCGTCGGACCCACACGCAGCACCTTCGCAAGGTCCGCGCCCGCGGCGCGCTCCTCGGCGTCGCTCAACGCGCGCGCGGCAAGCGCGCTCTCGCTCGTCGTGCCTGCAAGATCGAAATCGACCGCCGACGCAAGCCTCCCGCGAAGCTCGGGCCGCTGCCGCTCGACGCGCAGCGCCACATCGATCGCCGACGGCCTGAAGCGCATCGCGGGCAGCAGGAACTTCCGCACATCGATCCACACGAGGGCCGCGATCGCCGCAAGCGCGGCCACGCGCAGCGGCGCGGGAAAGCGGATCCACGCATCGAGCAACGCCGCCGCCGCCACGAGAACGAGCGCCAGCGCCACCAGCGACGACACCGACGACGACATGCGCAGCATGCGTGCGCGCGTCGCCACGCGGCGGCATTCGCGCGTGATTCGAGAGAGGGTGCGTGCGTCGCGTCGTTCCATCATGCTTCCATCGGGGCCACGGGGGCCGAGTTCACACCAACCTCAGCATTCTGCGGCCAGTCCATTCGATTCCAAGCAGGACAAGCAGCAACGCGAGCGCGAAAGGCGTGTCCCACAGCGTGCGCGAGATGCTCTCGTCGGTCTCCCGTGCCCGCTGGGGCAGGAGCGACGGCAGCGTGGCGAACGACGCCGCGTCAAGCGTGCGGCCGCCTGTACGGCGCGCGAGGTCCGCGAGCGCCGCGTGATCGGTATCGCCGCGGCGAAGTTCATCGTCCTGCCGCACCACCTCGAATGCCGCCGAAACGCGGCCGAAGGCAGGGTCCTCGGCCACGGCCTCGTACGCACCTGCGCGCTCGGTCGGGAATGCCGCGGTGGCCTCGCCGCCGTCGCGCGGCAGGTCGACGCGCGCGACGGGCGTGCCGTCGGCCGCGCGGATCTCGACAGGCACGACCTGCGGCGACTGCCTCGCCGTCTCCTCGTCGGCGATGCGCAGCGACAGCATCACCGAGTCGCCCGGCGCGACGCGCGCAGGCGACGCGGTGAGCACCGCGCGCGCGTCGTCCTGCACGATCGACTCACGCGCAAGCAGCCGCACGATCGGCACCCAGAAGCGCTCCGGGTACCGCTCGCCCTGTCCGTAGCGCCAGCGCCAGATCTCGTCGGTCGCGACGAACACGACCTCGCCCGCGCCGAAGCGCATGCGAGCGATGGCCGCGCTCGGCTCCTCGGCCGCCGCACCCGAACCCTCGGCCTCGGCGAGCACCTCGGCCGTCGGCTTCAGCTTCGAGCGCGGCAGCGACTGCATGTAGCGCAGCCGCGGCCACGACAGCGCGTCGTCGGTGAACACATCGGGCCATCCGTCGTCGTCGTCGGAAAGCCGCAGCAGCCCGAGCCGCGTCGCCGCGTCGGTCGGCTTCATCATCGAAAGCCCCGCACGCGTCTCGAGCGCAAGCGGCGGACGGAACGGAAAGAGATCCGCAAGCGCGGTGCCATCCCACGATGCGGGCGTCGACCGCTCGCCTGCGATCCACAGCAGTCCCGCGCCGCGCTCGCCCACCTCGCCGCGGATCACCGCGAGCTGCTCGGGCGAGAAGAATCCGCTGGGCACATCGCCGAGGATGAAGAGGTCGTACTTCGCGAACTCCTCCTTCGTGCGCGGCAGGCGCGCGATCGGCATGTTGCCTTCCTGCGCGAAGTCGCGGTCGGCCGACAGCAGCATGATCGAGCTGTCGACATCCTTCTCGCGCAGCAGCAGGTTCTTGAGATAGCGGTACTCCCAGCGCGAGGTTCCCTCGACATAAAGCACGCGCAGCGCGCGGTCGATGAACTCGACGCTCGACTCGCGCGCGTCGTTCTCGCGCACGAGATCCGCGCGCTCGGACACGAGCTCGACGCGCCAGGTGCGCGCGCCCGCCGCATCGAACGATCCATCAAGCACCACGCTCTGCTCGCCAGACACGCCGTCGACCTGCGGCACCTCGCGCCGCGCAAGCTCGCCGCCCGTGGCCATATCGACGAGTCGCACCTCGAGCTTGCCCGCGATGCCGCCGCGATCGACGCGCACCTCGACGGGCACGCGGTCGCGCACGAACGCGCGCGGCGGAACGGTGGCCGACACGATCGCAGCATCGCCCACGCGCTCGTCGGCGCCGAGCGCCACGGTGAAGACGGGCACCGAATCACGCTCGAGCATGCGCAGCGTGTCGGGCGAGACGGGCGTCGCCGAGCGGCCGTCGGAATAGACGACGATCGCGCTCACGGGCCTTCCCGCCGCGCGCGCCAGCGCCTGGCGAATCGCGCCATCGAGATCGGTGCGCTCGCCCGTCGGTTCGCCGAGGACGGGGCCCGATGCCTCGGTCGCCAGCGAGAACGCGCCCGCCGCGAAGCCGACATAGTCGAGGTCCTTCGCGCGCGCGACTTCCTCGAGCGTCGGCCGCGCCGCCGCAAGAAGCGACGACAACTGCGCATCACGGCTCGTCCGCGCGCCGCCCTGCGCAGGCGCATCCTCGATCGCGAGCGAACGGCTGCGGTCGACGAGCATCTCGACGCGGTCGCGCTCCACGCGCATGCGCTCGAAGCGCACCGATGGGCCGCTGATGAGCAGCGCCGCAAGTACGAGCACCGACGCACGCACCGACGCGAGGAACCCGCGCATCGCGCGCGTCGTGCGGTTCGTCGAACCCGAGAGTCTTCGGTAGCTCCACACGCCGATCGCGATCGCCGCGATCACGACGAGGAACCACGCCCATCCTGGCATCGGCCGCTCGAAGACGAAGCCCATCGCGCCCGTGTCGGCGGGCATGCGTTCGCCGACGATCCACTCGACGAGCGTGCGCATCATCGCGCACCTCCCGCGCCGACAGGTTCATCCTTCGGGCGCAACGCTCCGCGCGCGCGCACGCGACCGACCGTCGCCACACCCTCGTCGCCACGACCCGCGCGGGTGATCGACGCGTGCGAGAAGATGCGGCTGAGCACGCCCTCGAGCAGAAGCGCCGCAAGCGCGAGCGCGAGCAGCCCAAGCGACCATGGGCGCTCTCCTGCGGCTTCAGCCGACGCCGCGCCAGCGCCCGCGTCGCCGCTCGCCTGCACGAATCCAACCTCGCCGAACGCGGCGAGCGCCGACTGCACATCGTTCTCGCCGCGCGGCGCCGTCGCGATCGCGCGCATGTCGATGTTCGCCGCCACGATCTCGCCCGCGTCGCCGCGCCAGAACCCTGCGCTCGGCACGCGCTCGGCGGCGCGGCCGTCTTCGCCGATCGAGATGGCGCGCCCAGCGGCGGTTCGAAGCACGGTCGACGGCACGCCGCGCAGTTCGCCGCCGACGAGCGTCTCGTCGCGCTGCGCCGCCACCTGCAGGCCCGCGCGCACAAGCTCCTGGAAGAGCGGCACCATGAGCGGCTTCACGGGAAGGTTCGTCCACGCAAGCTCGGGCGCGACCGCAAGCGCGACCACCAGGCCCGCACGACGATCGCCATCGCTCGCTCTACGCGGCGAGGCCGCGGCGACAAGCGGTGTTCCGTCGGCAAGCGCAAGCACCGACTCGCCCTGCGACACCGACTCGAGCCGAAGGACGCGCGTCACCTCGACAGGCAGCGCGAGCGCCGCGAGCTCCGCGCGCACCGACGACAGGAGTGGCGAGGGCACCTGTTCCTCGGCGAGGCGAAGCGGTTGCGGAAGCACCGTCGCCTCGGCGCCCGTGCGGAACGCGGTCCCGAGCTTCGTGAAGAGCGCCGTGGACCAGCCTTGCGCGAGCGTCTCGCCCGCCGGGCACACGATCACGACACCGCCTTCGCCGACAAACGAACCAAGCGCATCCATGCCTGACGGCGCAAGCAGATCGGGCCTCGCGACCACCACCGCATCGAGCCCGAGCAGCGCGCGGCGGTCGAGCGTCGAAGGGTCGATCTCGCGCACGCGAATGCCTGCACCGCCTTCGATCGCAGGCGCCAGCGCGCGTGAAATCCACAGCGACGCAGGCACGCGGTCGAGATCCGCCGCATCGAGCGTGCCGCGGCGACCCACCACGCCGACCTCGGTCTCGGGCCGCAGATCGACCGTCGTGAACGCCGTGTTTCCAGGCTCAAGCGTGTCGGCGTCGAGCGAAACCTCGATGCCGCGCCGTCCGCGCGTCGCCGCGTCGCCCATCGTCGCGAGCAGGAACTCGACGGTCGCCTCGCGCTGGCCTGCCTCGAAGTCGATCGTGCGCGGCGCCACGGGAGCGAAACCATCGCCCGCCGCACGAACGCGCGCCTGCGCCCGCTCGAGCGACGCACCTTCGCGCATCACGACCGCACGCACCGACACCGCGCCACCCGCGGGCGACGGCCGCGCCTCGACGCGCGACACGCGCGCATCGGTCGGAGATTCCTGCGCTGGCCGCAACGCGACGATGCGCACGCCCTGCGCCGTACCAGCCGTGGCGGGCGCTTCATCCACAGCCTTGCGCGACGCGTTCGCGACAAGTCCTTCGGTCGCCGCCTCGCGGAACGCGCTCGCGACCAGGAGCGTCGCACCACCAGGCGCAGCGTCGACCGCCGCAGCCGCACGCGCGACCTCGATCGCGCCCGCAAGGTCGACAGGCGACTCCGTCGGCGAAAGCCGCGCGATCGTCTCCTCGATCGCGGCCGCATCGGCCGTCGGCGCAAGCACGAGCCGTGGCGGCAGCGACGCCGTCACCACACCCACGCGATCCTGCGCGCCACGCGCCGCAAGCACCGCGCGCGCCTCGTCGCGCACGCGCGCGAACTCCTGCTCGCCATCGCGCGCGGCGCGCAGCATGCTCGACGCGCCGTCGTCGACGACCACGATCCATGTCTTCGCCGAATCACCCAACAGCCCCGCACCGCCGAAGTACGGCACGGCCAGCGCCAGCCCCGCCGCAAGCACCGCAAGCGAGCGCAGCGCCAGCACCAGCCACTGCTCGAGCTTCAGCCTGCGATTCGTGCGACGCACGGCCTCGCGCAAGAGCTCCATCGCCGCCCACTCGACCGCCACGCGTCGCCTGCGGAACAGGAGATGGATGACGATCGGCAGCGCCACCGCCGCCGCGCCCGCGAGGGCGATGCCAGGGTGCAGGAAGTTCATCCGCCGCGCCTCCCTGCGAAGGCCATGCGGCGGTCGAGCAGCGCCGCCAGCGCGGGCCCGACCGATTCATGCGTGTCGCACACGATCGCATCGGCGCCGAAACCGCGCGCCACGCGGCCGACCGCATCGACATGCTCGCGCAGCAGGTCGAGGTACGCCGCGCGCACCGCGCGCGGATCGGTCTCGATCGACTCCTCGCCCTCGAGGCCCTCGAAGAGCGCGGGCGCATCGAGCTCGAACCGCAGCTCCTGCCGGTCGAGCGTCTGCACGATCGCCACATCGTGTCCGCGGTGCGCAAGGCGCGCGACCGCGCTGCGGATCTCCTCGACGGGCATCAGGAAGTCGCTCACCACCACGAAGAGTGCGCGGTTCGTGACGCGCGCCAGCATCTGGTCGACCGCACGCCCGATGCGCGCGCGTCCATCGACGGGCTCGCCGCTCAGCGCGCCGACGATCGCGCGCCACTGGTCGCGCTGGCTCGAGCGCTTCACCTGCGTGCGCAGCTCCTCGTCGAACAGCGCCAGGCCCACGCGGTCGCCCTGGTGCAGGCACACATACGCCAACGCCGCCGCCGTCGCCGTCGCGTGGTCGAACTTCGTCCAGTTCGACGAACCGCGGCTCGCATCGGTGCCGCCCCAGCCCCTCTTCACCGCAAGCGTTCCGTAGCGCATCGAGCGCGAGCGGTCGACGAGCACCATCACATCGAGGTTCGTCTCCTGCACATAGCGCTTGACATACATCTTGTCGGTGCGCGCGAACACCTTCCAGTCCATCTGGCGGATGCTGTCGCCAGGCGAGTACTGCCTGTGCTCCGCGAACTCGACCGCGAGGCCCTGGTACGGCGAGCGGTGCATGCCGCTCATCACGCCCTCGACGATCATGCGCGAACGCAGCTCGAACGGAGCCAGCTGCCCGAGGGTCTCGGGAGCGAGGTACTGCTCGGCGCGCATCGCGCGTTCAGCCACGGAAGTCCTCCAGCGCCTCAGCGCGCCACGGGGTCGAGCACGCTTGCGGAGCCGTCGGCGGGAACCGCCTCGAGGATCAGGCGCACGACATCGTCGGGCTTGATGCCGTCGGCCTCGGCGTTGAAGTTGGTCACGATGCGGTGGCGCATGGTCGGGAACGCGATCGCGCGCACATGGTCGGGCGTGACATGCGTCGCGCCCTCGAGAAGCGCCTTCGCCTTCGCCGCCAGGATGAGGAACTGGCTCGCGCGCGGGCCCGCGCCCCAGGCGAGGTAGTCGCGGCAGACCTTCAGCGCCTGGCCCTCCTCGCGCACGCGCGTGGCGCGCACGATGCGGATCGCGTAGCGCACGACATGCTCGGCGACGGGCATCTGCCGCACGAGCGCCTGTATGCGCAGGATGTCGTCGGCGGTCAGCACGCACTCGGGCTGCGAGAGGCCCGACGAGGTCGTGCGCGTCACGATCTCGATCTCCTCGGCCTCGGTCGGGTAGTTCACGCGGATGTTCAGCATGAAGCGGTCGAGCTGCGCCTCGGGCAGCGGATAGGTGCCCTCCTGCTCGATCGGGTTCTGCGTGGCCAGCACGAAGAACGGCGCGGGCAGCGCGTACTGCACGCCGCCCGCGGTGACCTGGCGCTCCTGCATCGCCTCGAGCAGCGCCGCCTGCGTCTTGGGCGGCGTGCGGTTGATCTCGTCGGCCAGCACGATGTTCGCGAAGATCGGTCCCTTCACGAAGCGCAGCGTGCGCGAGCCCGTGGCCTTGTCCTCCTGGATGACCTCGGTGCCCGTCATGTCGCTCGGCATCAGGTCGGGGGTGAACTGGATGCGCGAGAACTGGAGGCCGAGCGTCTTGGCCAGGCTCGAGACGAGGAGCGTCTTGGCCAGGCCCGGCACGCCCTCGACGATCGCGTGGCCGCCGCAGAGGATGGCGAGGAGGGCCTGCTCGACCACCTCGTCCTGGCCGACGATGGCCTTGTGGACCTCGGTGCGCAATCGGTCGACCGCGCGGCGGACCTCGCCGACGGCCGACACGGGGTCGTTCAGGTTCAGGGACAGGCTCGAGCGGGGGGTGGGTCTGTCGGACATGGAAGCTCCAACGGAATCGGCGCCGGTCGACGGACCGGCGCTTCGAGAACTACCGAACAGGCGCGCCTCGGTGTCGTTGCAGGGCGCCGAAAGAGGTCGCGCCCGTGCGGCAACAGACCATCGGCGAGTATAGGGTTCCCGACCCTTCGCCCCGAGCCACCATGCCCGAACTGCCTGAAGTCGAGCATCTTCGTCGATCGATCGACCCGTTCCTCGCGGGTTCGCGCGTGGTCGCCGTCGATGTGCGGCGCCGAGGGGTGGTCGAGGTCG
>JAJTGK010000152.1 GCA_021297815.1 Planctomycetaceae bacterium | reverse complement strand
TTGCGCGCGCGCTGTGCGAGATCGCGGCGATCGATCCCGCGACGAGCCTGCGCCAGCTCACGCGCGACCAGCGCAAGGCGCTCGCCCGCGCCGCGTGCGCGCTGCCGCTCTCGGTCGAAGGCGACCGTGGCTTCACCTACGCCGAAGTCACGATGGGCGGCGTCCCGCTCTCCGAAGTGAAGCTCGACACGATGGAATCGCGCGTGTGCCCAGGCCTCCACCTTGCAGGCGAGATCCTCGATGTCGACGGCCGCATCGGCGGCTTCAACTTCCAGTGGGCGTGGGCAACAGGATTCCTCGCAGGCGGCGCGGCTGGCGATTCGGCCCAGATTCGTCTGAATCCATGAAGGCGAACTCGGTTGGGCTCTCTCAACGGGCGTCGGGAGAGACGCCGGACCGAGTGGACCGGCACCCGATTGAAGGCAGAATCAGCCAAGGCAGAATCAGCTATGGACACCGATCCAGCGCAGCACGATCCCTCCGACCGCCGACCTTCCGCGGATGATGCGGAGTGCGGCCCGTGGGATGCCGCCGCGGTCGCGCGATTTGAGCGCTTGCGCAGCGGCGACGCGGCGCCCGATGACTTCGACCCGCTCTCGGCATGCCTTGCCGCGGCCGGGAACCCCTCATGTCCGCTCGAGGCGATCGAGCGGGCGCAACCGCTCGCTGCCGAGACCGCGCATGACGCACTCCAACGCATGATGCGCGACGATTTCCGCAAGATGCTCGAGTCGATCGCGCTCCTCGTGATCGGCGTAGCGCTGACAGCGATCGGTGCGCTTCTCCACGACCGCTGGTGGGTCCTCCTCATGATGGGCGGCATGCTCGGCGCACTCGTTCTGGTGCGAGTCATCGTCAACGCCTTTCGCCGCCGCCTGATCAACCGACTCTGCGGCAAGGGACGCGCCGAAGATGCGCTCTTGCAGCTCGAGCGGCTCAACATGCTCGAGTCTGTCGTAGTCGCGGCCGCGTACGCCGCGCTCCTCGTCGGCGGCGGATTCATCGTCGCCGATCGCTGGATGGGCGGGAGCATCGGCATGGCGATCGGATTTGGACTCTTCATCTGGCTGCCCTTCCTCGGCAGGACGATCAACGCCATCCGTTCGGCGAGTCTCTCGGTGCACCGCCGCGCACCGATCGTCGGGAGTGGTCGATGAACGATGCCGACATCGACGCGCTCTGGCGCTCCTACGCCGGCAAGGTGCATGCGCTGGCGATGCAGATCACGCTCGACCGCGAGCTGGCCGACGACACCGTGCAGGAGACCTTCCTCGCGGCGTATCGCGCGCGGGCGACCTTTCGCGGCGACTCGCTGCCTTCCACCTGGCTCTATCGGATCGCGGTGCGCGTCGCGCGGCATCTCGCGGCGCGGAGTCGAGCCCAATCGAGGCCGGACGCAGGGGCGACCGAAGTGGAGTTGCTCGACGCATCGCGCCGAATGTCGCCTGCCGCAGACGCGGAGATCGCTGCGCGCGCGCTTGCGGCACTTGCGCATCTCCCTGACGAGCAGCGGCTCGCACTTGTTCTGCTGCGCGTCCGCGACCTCCCGGGCGAAAGCGTCGCGGAAATCCTCGGGGTGCCGATCGGGACGGTCTATTCGCGCGCGAGTCTCGCCGCGAAGCGGTTGCGGGACCTGCTTGGAGAGGCGACGCTCAACGCGGGCGGAGACGCCGCATCCGGATCGCGCCAAGTACACTTGCCCACTCGGGGCGGTAGCTCGGCGGTCTAGAGCCGTCGACTCATAATCGATAAGACGCTGGTTCGAATCCAGCCCGCCCTACTTCAAGTGCACCCAGAACGCGCATGAAACCGGCGAGCCGAGCGCGAAGTGACAGTGCCGCGCGCATCGGTCCACCGCGGCCGAGAGACTTGCGCAGCCAAGCGAGCCAACGGAGGTCTCTCGGAAGGAGCCGGACTGTGGCACGGGGCACCCCTGTCGATCGCCTCAAGGACCAACCGGCGCCGAGCCGGATGTGGCCCGAGGTGCATCGAGGCTTGCTTCCGCCGCAGACCGACCCGTCATGACGAGACTTTGCTTCGGCAGCAGCAGGATGAACGCCGTCACCGACGACGCGGTCATGCGGGCATCGGAGCCGTAGCCTGCGTTGTCGCGGTTCGGCTGGTAGTAGAAGGTCCCGTCGGCGCACTGCGCCAGCGCGAACCACCACCGATTGGCGTCCATGAGCTTGCGGAAGCTCGCTGGCTTGACGCTCGCACCAAGCGCGGTGTACCCCATGCCCATGGCGGGCGACCCGTGGGTGTCGGGAAAGCTCTGCGGGTGCTTGCCGATCACCGTTGCATGGAGGCGGGCACGCGCGTGGTACGCAGCCTCGGGGTACGGGCTCATGAAATGCGCGATCGCTGCGGCACCCGTGCGGCCCATGTCCGCCCAGTCGTCGTCGCCGCCGCCCTTTCGATCGCCGTACCACACATAGCCGTTTGGACCGCTCCCGCGCTTGAGGAACTCGTACGCCGCGTCATGCCGAGCGCGGTCGATCTTGATGCCGCATCGCGACATGAGCGCGTACCCGAGCGCACCCTGCGCCGTGATCATCGCGATCGGACCGTATCCCTCGAAACCTGGGTTGTGCCCCCAGCCGCCGTGCGAGTCGCGCGGACCAGTCGGGTAGCTGTGGGGATGCGATTCCGTCGCGAGGTAGTACTCGCTCATCACGACCGCGGCGGCCATGTATGTCCAGTTCGGAAGCGACTGCTTCGCGGCATCGTCAGACGCCTTCGTCGTCGCCGCGAGATGGCGCACGCAGCGCTCGACCTCTGGTAGGTAGCGAGGCTCTCCGCTCGCGAGCAAGGCCAGCGGCGCGAAGGTGTCGTGGACCGGATTGCCGAAGGATCCGTCGGCGCCCTGGTGCTTCACGAGGTACTCGAGCAGTTCCGCGACGATCCGCGTGGACTTTGCGCAATCCGCCGGGTAGTTCGCGCCGAAGTTCCCGTAGGTCGTGCCGACATCGAGCGTCACCGCGAGCTCCTTGCCATCACGCAGGAGCATCAGGGGCAGTTTGCCTGCCGCCGATGCGGTGCGGTCCTGCGCGGCCTCGAGCGCGGAAGCGAACTCCTCGATCGGACCCGTCGCGCCGAAGACCTCCTCGCCGTACCCATTGCGATGCGCCTCGCGAAACGGCTTCCCCATGGCGCCAACGATGTGGTCGCCGACGACCACGACGCCGCTCGCTGGCGTCCCCGCGAACACATGGCGGACGACGAGCGACTTCGGCGCCTCGGCGACGAGTTCGGCGCGCATGCCTGTGATGCCGAGGTTGTAGTACCACCCAGGGACCTCGGCGTCGGGACCGCTCCTTGCGCGCTGGTTCCAAGGCTGTCCTCCCTCGTGGTAGTGGACCTGCGCGGCGACGCGCGCGGCAAGCCAGGGCGACAACACGCAGGCGATTGCCCACATGACGAGGGGTGCTGCTCGACGGTGCATGGCGGAACCTTATCAGAGGAGCCGGCCGACCATGCCGCCGAGAGTCAACGGTCCCATTTCGCAGGTCCCTCCCTCTGGCCTTCAAGCGCCGCAGTCGGCCACTTGGTCTCACGAGCCGAATCCCCAACCAAGGCCGCGGGTTGCGGCGGTCATGATGCCGACAGGCGCAACGACGGTCGACTGAGAACGCTCGGGATCCTGGAAATCGACCGACCCGCGCGTGGCTGACACGCGCCGATCATGGCCGAGACGGAGAAGCGCGACGAGCGAAGCGGCGCGCCTCGCCAAGATCTGACGGACCGCCGCCTCGACGGCACCTTGCTTCAACCTCGACGCCGCGATCACTTCGTCGCAGCACACGCAGCATGTCGATCAGTGCGGCGATGAAAGTCGGCGCACTTCACGCGCGGAATTCGGCAGCTCGCGCGTGCCCTTCGAGGCCCTCGAGCCGCGCGAGGGCCGCCGTGTCGCCGATCAGCGTGGACGACGGTGCCTCGTCGAGCTCGACCCATGTCCGCAGCTTGAGGAAGGTCAGCACCGAAAGACCCGCGGAGAATCTCGCGGTCCGCCCGGTCGGAAGGACATGGTTCGGCCCAATGCCGTAGTCGCCGAAGACCTCCGCGGACCGCTGCCCGATGAAGACGGCGCCGTAGCACGAGCAGCGGCGCGCGAGCGCGGATGCGTCGGCGGTCATCACCTCGAGGTGCTCTGGGGCGAGCGCGTCGGCGATCTCGACCAGCTCGTGTTCCGAGGATGCAACGATCGCGAAGCCGTTCGCCAGGGCTGCTCGGGCGGTCGCCGCTCCTGGCAGTGTGGCGAGCTGCCGCGCGAGCTCACGGTCGACGCGCGCAGGCAGCGCGGGGTCGGTCGTGGCCAGCATGGGAATCGCGTCGGCATCGTGCTCGGCCTGCGCGATGAGGTCGGCGGCGACCACGACGGGGTCGGCGGTGGCGTCGGCGAGGACGAGCAGTTCGCTCGGACCGGCCAGCATGTCGATGCCCACCTCGCGGGAAAGAAGCCACTTCGCGGCCGTGACCCAGCGGTTCCCTGGACCGACGATCATGTCGACGGCTGGCACGGGCCCGGCGCCCGTCGCAAGCGCGGCGATCGCCTGCGCGCCACCGACGGCGAGAAGCGCCTCGCAGCCGCTGATGGCGGCGGCGGCAAGCGTGATCGCCGTGGGGCGCGGCGACGCGGCCCAAACCGTCGACACGCCGGCCACCCGCGCGGTGGTCGCGGTCATCAGGACCGACGAGGGGAGCGGATAGCGGCCGCCTGGCGCGTAGCAGGCTGCGCTCGCGACAGGCACGACCGAATGACCGCAGCGACCGCCGGCCACCTGCAGCTCGACG
The DNA here is from genome assembly GCA_021297815.1 of Planctomycetaceae bacterium. Classification (GTDB taxonomy): domain Bacteria; phylum Planctomycetota; class Phycisphaerae; order Phycisphaerales; family SM1A02; genus QWPT01. The sequence goes on along the minus strand of JAJTGK010000152.1, from coordinate 7,074 downwards.
GGCAGCACGGCGCGGCGTTGAGCCTCGGCGAAGGCCCCGATTCGCTCGTGCGCGCGCTCGAGGACCCCGCGGTCGGCCGACGAAAGCGCGTCGAGCGCGCCACGCAAGGCGGAACGCTCGTAGACGAGCGTCGTGTCGGCGCCGATGTCGCCCAGACGCCGTGCATGCTCGAGCACGGCCTCCCACCCGCGCATTCGGATGTCGGCGATGATGACCGACGCCTGCGCCAGCGCGTCTGCGTCGATCGAGGGCGGCAGGCTCGCGCGGAGCGCTCCGCGGTCGATGATCTTCAGCAATGTCACGGCAGGGCTCCCTGGGCAAGCGGCTTGGCGTCGCCGGGTCGTCGGGTCATCCGACGCGCGCGGCGGTCGAGTTCGGCGGCGACATCCGCAAGCCGCACACCTGCGGCGTTCATGCGGACAAGCGTGAAATAGAGAAGGTCGGCGGCCTCGTGGCAGACCTCGTGTGCCGTCGCCGCGACGGCGAGTTCGGCCGCCTCCTCGCGGAGCTTCGAGGCGAGCAGTTCGCGATCGCCAAGCAGCCGACGCGTGTACGAGGCAGGCGACTGCGGAGCAGCGTCGAGTCGCGATTCGAGCGCAGCGAGGCCTTCGGCGGCGCCCCAGCAGGTGGAGGTGCGCCTGTGGCAGAACCCCGGCGCAGCTTGGGCGACGGTGAAGCGGATCGCGTCGCGATCGCAGTCGAGACGGACGCTGCGAAGCCGCTGCGATGCGCCAGATGAGCTCCCCTTGCGCCATAGTCCGCGCTCGCGCGACCAATAGACGCCCTGCCGCGAGTCGAGGGCTGCGGCGAGGCTCTCCGCGTTCGAGTACGCGAGGCCGAGCGCGGTGCCCTGCTCGTCGCACACGACCGTGGGCCAGAGGCCGTCGGGGCGGTCGCTTCGCAGCATGGCGGCGAGAGAGCCTGCGATCGTGATGTCGCCGCGGTAGAGCGCCATGCCCACCTGCGCGTCGACGCCCATGGCGTCGAGCGCGGCGATCTCGGCGGCGTTGCGGATGCCGCCGGCGACAGTGAGGCGCGTCTCACCTGCCGCTGCGAGCAGTGGGCCCGCACGCTCGGCGGGGAGCCCGCGCATGGTGCCTTCGGTCTCGACGAAGGTGACAAGGAACTCCCCGACGAGGTGGCGCAGGGCGGCGATGCGCTCGGTGATCGCGGCACCCGTGCGTCGAGTCCAGCCGTGGTCGACCACCTCGCCCTCCCACGCGTCGAGCGCGGCGATGACCCGCTCGCGCGGAAGCCGACCCAGTACCTCGGGGGTCGCCGCGGTGCCGAGGACCACGCGCGTCGCGCCCGCGTCGAGCCAGCGTATGGCGGCCTCGGCGTCGCGGATACCTCCGCCGACGCGGCACGGGGCGATGCGGAGGAGCTCCTTGATGAGCTCCGCATTCGAGCCGCGTCCGAGCGCGGCGTCGAGGTCGACGACGGCGATCTCGCCGGTCATGCCGAAGCGCTCGGCGATCGGACGCGGGTCGCCCGCATCGATCACCAGCGTGCGGCCCTGCACAAGCTGCACGGCCTTGCCGTCCATCAGGTCGATCGAGGGAATGATCATGGGCGAATCTCCACGGAAGCGCGGGTGAGGAAGGACTTGACTTCGCCGATGGCGAAGCGTTCGTCATGGAAGATGGAGGCCGCGAGCGCCGCGTCGGCGCCCGCCCTGAACGCCTCGAGCATGTGCTGCGGCCCCGCCGCGCCGCCCGATGCGATCACAGGACACGAGAGGCGAGATGAGACAAGGCCGATGAGGTCGAGGTCGTAGCCGTCGAGCCCGCCGTCGCGGTCGATGCTCGTAAGCAGGATCTCGCCTGCGCCGCGGGCCTCGGCCTCACTCGCCCATGCCGCCGCGTCGAGCGGCGTCGGAGCGCTTCCGCTGCGTGCGACGACCTGCCACGACGGTCCCGCGCGCCGTGCATCGATCGCCACGACGACGCACTGCCGTCCGAAGCGGTCGGCGAGCGCGGTGATGAGCGATGGATCTGCGACCGCCGCACTGTTCAGGCCGACCTTGTCGGCGCCCGCGTCGAGGAGGCGCGAGGCGTCGTCGATGGTTCGGATGCCGCCACCGACCGTGATCGGGATGCCGAGGTGGGCGCGCAGCTGGCCGATGAGCCCCGCGCAGGTTCGACGCTCCTCGGGCGTCGCGGAGACATCGAGCACGACCAGTTCGTCTGCGCCCTCGGCCTCGTAGCGCCGCGCAAGATCGAGCGGAGTTCCCGCATCGCGGAGCTGCTGGAACCGCACGCCCTTCACGACGCGGTCCGCATGGACATCGAGGCACGGGATGATGCGTCGGGTCAGCATGGCGTCGGCTCCTGCACGGGAAGCCCGAGCCACGAGCGCAGCAGGTCGCGTCCGTAGGCTCCCGAGAGCTCGGGGTGGAACTGGCAGGCGACCACGCTCCCCCGCTGGATGGCGGCCACGAATCGGCCGCCATGCGTCGACCAGGCCGCGCTCCAGCCGGCCGGGCGCGTGACGAGGCGGTACGAGTTCGCGAAGTATGCGTGGCCCGCGAGCGCCGCCTCGAACCCCCGCTCTGGCTCGACGAGGTTCCATCCCATCTGCGGAACCCGCACGGGCCCATCGAAGCGGGTGGCGCACGAGTCGATGATCCCGAGGCCCTCGGTTCCGGGCGACTCCTCGCTCGCCCTGCCGAGAAGCTGCAGGCCGAGGCAGATCGCAAGCGTGGGCCCGCCCTGCCCGACGCGCTCTTGCAACGGTTCGACCAGACCGCTCTCGCGCAGACGCTTCATCGCAGGGGCGAACGCACCGACGCCAGGCAGCACGACGAACGGCGCGCGCCGCACCTCTTCGGGGTCGTCGGTGTCAGGACATCGACATGCAGGGTCAGGCGGGCCGATGTCGCGAGCGACGAAAGGAAGTGCGGAATGTTCTCGCACGACAGCGTGCCGAGACGCTCGCGACGCAGCCCGAGCCCGATCGACGCGTTGGGGCGTGTGGCGAGGTCGACCACGGCGCGCGCCAGCGCTTCATCGAGCGGAGCGTAGGCAGATCCGAATCGGGTGACGCCTTCGCGTGTTCCGAGCGCCTGATCGAGGGCAACACCGAGCGCGAGCGCGCAATCCTCGGCCGTGTGGTGGTCGTCGACCTCGAGGTCGCCCTCGCACGAAAGCTCGAGGTCGATCCGTGCGTGCGTCGCGAGCGCGGCAAGCATGTGGTCGAGGAACCCGATGCCCGTGTCGACCGTCGCACGGCCCGTTCCATCGAGGCAGAGGGCGACGATGACGCGGGTCTCGGAGGTCTGGCGCGAGACGCGCGCCGAACGCGGTGGAAGCGGAGTCGGAGTGAATGTCATGCGAGGAGCTCCCGAAGTTCGCGAACGCTTGAGAGGACGACTGCTGCGCCCACGCCGAGCAGGCGCTGGCGTGCGACGACGGCGTCGTCGCTGGGCGACACGCACGCGATCGGCACCAGGCCACCCGCGCGGGCCGCCACGACATCGTCGGGCGTATCGCCGACATACCACGCGCGACCCACGCCCAATCGATCCATCGCGAGCCGCAGCGGCGCCGGATCGGGCTTGAGGGGCGCGTCCTCCATGCAGACGACGGTGCGGAAGATGCCGGCGAGGCCGTGCGCCGCAAGGAATCGCTCCGCATCGCGGCGCGGGCGTCCGGTCACGACGCCGAGCGGGCGGCATGCGGCCAGCGCCTCGAGCGTCGCGCGATCGATGAGGCTGCGCTCGCATCGCCAGAGCGGCTCCGTGCCCGCCTCGCCACAATAGATCGCCTCGAAACGCGCGGTGACTTCGCCGATGTCGGCGTCGACCCCGCGCTCGACGAGGAGGCGTCGCGTGACGCGCCAGTCGTTGTTGCTGTCGGGACGGGACTTCGCCTCGGCGACATCGGCCTCGGTGAGCGTCACGCCGAAGGTGCGCGCGGTCTCGACGATCGCCCGCCGATACGACCCAGAGACATCGGCGAGCACGCCGTCCATGTCGAACAGGATGGCCTCGGGCTGCATCGCTGATCCAAACGCCGCCACGAGGCGCTCGAAGGCGGCGCCATCGCCGGGACAAGTGATGCGGAGGCAGTCCGCAAGCGGCGAGGATGGCGGAAAGCGGCGGACCGCGATGCCGCATCCAGCAAGGAGGTCGGCAACGAGCGGGGCCTTCGGCAGGCGGACGAGCACGAAGTTCGCGGAACTCTCGAGCGGATCTCCGCCGAGCTCGCGCGCGCACGATGCGAGTGCGCGTCGCTCATGGCGAATCCGCTCCACGCGGCCCGCGACGAATGCCGCGCCATCGTCGAGCCAGCGGGCCGCGACATGCAGCGAGAGCGTCGACACCGCATACGGTTGGCCGACCCGCCGCAGATCGCCCGCGAGATCCTGCGGCGCGATGGCCCAGCCGACCCGCATGCCCGCGAGGCCCCATGCCTTCGACAGCGTGCAGGCGACGATCACATTCGGCAGTTCCAGCGCGAGCGGCATGAGGTCGTCGTCGGCGAACTCGGTGTAGGCGAGGTCGAGGAGGACGACCGTGGAATCGCCAGCGGCCTCGGACACGGCCCTGAGGTCGTCTCGCGTGATCGCGCCGCCGGTCGGGTTGTTCGGGGAGGCGATGTAGGCAAGCGGCGTGTCGACCGTGACCGCGGCGCAGAACGCGGCGCGGGGGAACGGACCGTCGAGCCACGGGACCTCGCGCACCTGCGCCCCTGCAAGCGCGGCGTACCGCGGCATCATCTCGAAGGTGGGAGTCGTGAGGACGAGCGCGCGCCCCGGTCCAAGCAAGCAGCGGCAGACGCGCTCCAGGGCGTCGTCGGCGCCGGCAGTGACGACGATCTGCGCGGAGTCTACGCCGAACCTTCGTGCAAGACCGTCTTCGAGCGCGCGCGCGTTCGCGTACCGCGAGACGCCTCCCGCGCAGTCGGCCACCACGCGCGCAAGCCATGCGGCGGGCGGCGGAGCGCCTTCGTTCGAATCGAGCCGGAGATCCACGGGCTGCGGCCGGGCTGGCGGCTCGTAGCGAGCCACCGCGCGCACGCGCGCCTGAACGGCTCCGCTTGCCAGCGCGCTCATGGCACCACCTGCGAAAGCGGGCTGATGACGAGATCGGTGCCACCGCGCGCCTTGAGCATGGGGATGAGCTGCGGGAGCGAGTCGCGCGCGACCGCAGCCTTCACGGCGTATCCAGCAGGACCATTCGGGCCGAGGAGCCGTGAGACGGTGGGTTCGCGCATGCAGGGAAGCGCCGCCGCGACCGAGTTCAGCGCGTCCTCGGAGACATTGAGCTCGATCATGACGCGGTTGCGCGCGCTGAGCACCGAACGCAGAAGGAGCGCGAGATCCTCGACGAGGCTTCGGCGCTCGGGGTCTTCCATCGCCTGACGGCTCGCGCAGAGACGGGTCGACGATGTCATCAGGGTCTCGACGATTTCGAGGCCGTTCGCCCGCAGCGTGGAGCCTGTCGATGTCACATCGATGATGCAGTCGGCGTCATCGGGCGGAAGGACCTCGGTCGAGCCGTACGAACGGACGAACCGGTCGCCGCAGCCCCGCTGCTCGATCCATGAGCGAGCAAGCGTCGGATACTCCGATGCGACGACGAGCGCGCGCCTCGGCAAGGCCGGCACGGGCGCGGCCTGCACGATGCTCCGCGGCGCAGCGACGATCAGGCGTACCGAGTCGAGGCCCGTGTCCAGCACCTCGACGAGGTCGGCGCCGAGCTCGGCCACCCAGTCGGCGCCGACGAAGCCGATATCACGGCGCCCGGCATCGAGCATCTCGACGATGCTCTGGGGCTTGAGAAGCTTCGCGTCGAGCCACGGCACCGAGACCACGGGGCGGTACCCGCGGTCGGGAAGGGTGACATCGATGCCCGCCCCGGCCATGAGGTCGACGACCCCCGCCTGCATGCGCCCCTTGGGAAGTGCGAGATTGAGTACGGGTGTCCTGGCCATGGTTTCCTCCTGGATCCACGGCCCCCGCACGGCGCAAGACGGTCAAAAACGACCGACGCCGGCAGGGGCCGGCGTCGTGATTGGCAGCTCTCGTTCGAGTCAGCAGCGCAGCGTCACCGGCATCCGCACTTCGCGTGATGGTGGTGGTGACGATGATGGAGCGCTGACGCGTTCATTTGGCGTGAAGTGTTGTCGGCTTCGCAGGGAAGGTCAAGAGGTTCGCGACGATTCACCGCGCGGATTCGCAGAAAGCTTGCCGCGGTCGCGGCAAACAACCGTGCGCACCGCCCGGCCGCAAGGCCGTTCAACGCGCGGACGACCACTCGCGGCTGAATCGGGCGCCTTCCGCGCTGCGAAACCGACCGCTCATGCATGTCGTCTGGCTGAAGCGCGACCTCCGCGTCGATGACCACGCCCCGCTGTGGGAGGCGTCGAGGCTGTGCGCGCAGGGCGGCTGCATGATCGCGCTCTATGTCTATGAACCCGAGGTCTGGCGCGCCGACGATGCCGATGCGTCGCAACTTGCCTTCGTGGATGAATCGCTCGACGCGCTCGAACCGCTGCTCGCGGCGCGTGGCGGCAGGCTGGTTCGCCGCGTGGGCGAGATGACCGAGGTCCTCGACGAGCTCTCGCGATGCGAGGCGGTCGAGTCGATCCTTGCGCACGAGGAGACGGGAAACGGCGTCACCTACATGCGCGACCTGCGCGTGGCGCGGTGGTGCCGACGACACGGCGTGCCGCTGCGCGTGTGGCGCCAGCACGGGGTGTTCCGCCCGACCGTCGATCGCGACGGCTGGGCGGAGCGCTGGAAGGCGCACATGGACCTTCCTCGCGTGCCGACCCCCGAGTCGTTCCGCTCGCCCGACGAGGGCATCGTGCCGTCGGCAGCGCGCGGGATCTCCCAATCGCTCGGGCTCGGCGTCGATACGCGACTCGCCTTGCGCCAGCGCGGTGGATCGGCAGAGGCTGCCCACCTGCTCACGGGCTTCCTCCTCGAACGCGGGCGCGACTACCGCACGACGATGGGGTCGCCCGTGCACGCGTGGGAATCGTGCTCACGGCTCTCGCCGCACCTCGCCTGGGGCACCATGAGCGTGCGGCGGGCCCATCAGGGTGCGCGAAGGCGCCTGGCGCAACT
>JAJTGK010000031.1 GCA_021297815.1 Planctomycetaceae bacterium | reverse complement strand
GATGTCGACCATCGTGCACTGGTTCGTGTACTCGGCCTGCACGGGAAAGCGCGTCGAGGTCTGGTCGACGAACTGCTGCGCGAGCGCCGCGGAGGTCGTGTGCCCCGCGAGTACGGCGAGCGACACGGCGATGAGCGGATTCTCGGTCTTCGGCATGGGGCGGCGGCTTTCGGAGCGCACGGTGGGCGCGCGGTCGAATCTACCGCGCGAACCACGCGCGTCGAAACGGTTCCGAGCGTCTTTCCGCGGAATCGGCCTCGAAGGACGCACCCTACGCCATCGATTCGAGGAGATGATGGGACCATGGGCATCGTTCGCTCGAATTTCGGCTCCTGGGCCACCGCGGTGATCGTCTCGCTTGTGTTCGCCGCGGCGGCGTGGGCGCGGCAGGACGCCGCAGGCGAGTACGACCGACTGGGCGCGCTCTTCGCCGAGTACGAGAGTGATCCCCAGAGCCCGTGGGTGGTCGAGTGGGACTCCGAGTCCGACTTCCTGCGCAAGGGCGTGGTCGACGACAGCATGCGGGCGTGGCTCGAGCGCGCCCGACCGCTCGTGCCCGACCTGCTGCGCGCCACAGACCTCCCGTACCGCCGCGCGCTCGATCGCGAGCAGGGCTTCGCGATGCTGCTCCCGCACCTTTCGCAGCACCGCACGATGGCTCGCGCCCTACGCGTCCTGATGGTCGACGCGCGGCGCAACGATCCGGCGCGGTTCGCGTCGCTACTCCGCGCGCAGGCTCGGCTTGGCGAACGCGCCGCGGAGGACGGCACGCTGATCTCGTCGCTCGTCGCGATGTCGATCGGCTCTCTCGGCCGTGGCGAGCTCGAAGGCATGCTCTCGCGCGGCGAGATCGACGGCGCGCTCGCGCGCGAGGCGCTTGATGCGACCGCGGGCATCTCGCAGCGACGCGACCTCCGCATTTCCGATGCGATGGAGAACGAACGCGCGGCGCTTGCGCTCGAGATGAACCGCATCACGGAACTCTCGGGCGAGGAGCGTGGCGGGCGCATCGACCTGCTCACGGGACATCTCGACGGCGGCGATGGCGCGCTTGCTGCCGCGTTCAGCGACGAGGCGCTCGCCGCCTTTCCTGCGCAGCACGCGGCCTACGGCGAGGCCATGCAGAGGATCCTGGAGGCACCCGACGCCGCCTCCGCGCGCGCCGAGGCCGAGCGGCTCGATCGAGCGGCGGAGGCTGGAGAATTCGGGGCGCTGCATCGGCTGCTCGCGCCCGCGATCAGCCGCGTGGTCGAGCGCGCATGGAGCTACGAGGAGTCGTGGGAGTCGCTGCGCGCCGATCTGAACGCGCTTGCCGACGGCACGAAGCAGCCGAGCGACTTCATGAACGCGGCGGTGCACTACATGCGCGCCTCCGCGGCCGCCATGCAGCTGCGCGTCGACGAGCAGGACGACATCGACGCGGTGCGCCGCGGTGCGCGCGCGCTTCCCGAGGAGCTGCGCGCAAGCGCACGCACGATGCTGGTGCGCCTCGAGCCGTCGATCGCCGCCGAGCTTCTTGCGGGCTCGCGCTGCGGACGCCTTCGATTCGCGGGCGATGCGCTCGAGCGGCTCGATGTCTCGCCCACCGGCGCGGACGACTTCGGCCTTGTCCTTCTCACGCAGCCAGGCATCAACGGGGCCGTGCGCACGATGCTCGCGGCGGCGCTCTTGCCCGAGGTTCCCGTGTCGGGCTTGCACCCGAAGCCCGTCGCGCCCGCGCAGGAGCTTGCGTCTGCCGCGGTGCGCATCGCAGGTCACTACGCGACTACGGGACGAATGGCCCACGCGATCGCCGCGCGCCACATGCTGCGCGATGCGGCCGACGCACTCGAGGTGCTCGACGCCGAGGGGCGCATCGACGCGGAAGGCCGCGCCTCGCTCGACGCCGCGCTCGCACGGCTCGACGCCGCCGACCCGCTTGGCCTTCGTCGCGCGTCCGAGCGGGAGCGTTCGCTTCTCGAGGACTGGCAGGTTCTTGCGGCGAAGACCGAGCCATTCATGTCCGTCGCCGACGCGCCGATCGTCGCCGTCGCCGAACCCGCGCGCTATGAGCGGCTCTCGGCGAACGAGCTCCTCTTCCTCACCGCTGTCGCCGCGGGGGTTCCTGTCGGGCTGCGCGCCGAAGACTGCTCATGCCCGCTGCACGGCCCGCTGATCGACATGCGGCCGTGGTTCGACGGCGCGGCGATCGAGAAGGTCGCGGCGGCGCGGACGCGTGTCGTCGAACGCGCCCGCACGCTCTTGGAACGCGATGCGAAGCCGTCGAGCGAGACCGACCGCGCGCGGCCGACGCTCCAAGGCTCACCGCTCGAAGGGCTTGATGTCGCGCCGCCCGTCGAGCTCGTGCGCCTTGCCACCGACGCCGCCGCGGACATCGCTCGACTCCGCGCCATCGCTTCGAGACGCTGAGTTCACGCCGCGATGCCGATCCAGCCGCTCAGCAGGCTCGCAAGCCCGAGGAACGCGAAGAAGCTCATCGAGTCGGTCACCATGGTGAGGAAGATCGTCGATGCCGTCGCAGGGTCGGCGCCGAAGCGGCGCACGAGGAGCGGCAGGCTCGAACCGACCAGCGTTCCGACGGCGAGCGCGGCCGTCATCGCGATGCCGACGACGAACCCAAGCCGCCACATCTCGGTGTCGGGGTTCGCGAACGACTGGATGACGCCGACCACCGTGCCGACGAGCAGGCCGCAGATCGCCCCGTTCACGACGCCTACGATCGCCTCGCGCCGCACGAGCCGCAGCGCCGCGCCCTCGCGCACCTCGTCGAGCACGATGCCGCGCAGCGTGACCGCGAGCGACTGCTGGCCCGCATTGCCCGCCTGATTCGCGATGACGGGCATGATGACCGCGAGCACCGCGATGGTGTCGATGAGATGGTCGAACTGGAACACGACGATCGCCGCAAGCGAGCTCGTGAAGAGGTTGACCACGAGCCACGGCAGGCGCCCGCGCAGCTTGTCGACCACGCTCGAGAACACCGCTTCCTCGCGGCCTGCACCCACCATCGCCTGCGCGTCCTCGGTGCTCTCCTTGCGGATCGCGTCGACGACATCGTCGACCGTGATCACGCCGAGCATGCGGTTCTCCTCGTCGACGACGGGCAGCACGAGATAGTCGTACTTCTCGAACTCGCGCGCGACATCCTCGCGGTCGATGTCGGGCTTCACCGCGTCGACCTGCGGCTCGCAGATCGCCGTCACCTTCTGCGACGGATCGGCGAGGAGCAGCGCGCGCATGGTCGCGCGGCCCTGCAGGCGGCCACGCCAGTCGACGACGAACACATAGAGCCAGTCCTCGCCAAGCGCCTCGGCGCGGCGGATCGCCTCGGTCGCCTCGCGCACGGTCATCGTGTCGCGCACGGCAAGATAGTCGGTCGTCATCATGCCGCCCGCGCTGCGCTCGGGGTACTCGAGCAGCCTGCGGAACTTCACCGCCTCGACCTTGCCGAGCGTGCCGAGCAGCCTGTCGCGCGACTCGTCGGACAGGTTCTGCAGGAGATCGGTCGCGTCGTCGGGCGCCATCTCCTCGATGAGCTTGCCCGCGTACGCGGGATCCTCCTCGACGAGGTCCTCGAGCACGCTGACCGCAAGCGACGGATGCATGTGCGCCAGCGCGTCCGCAGCGCTCTCCGTCCCCATCTCCTCGATGACCTCGACGGCGACATCGCCGCCGACCTGCTCGAGCGTCTCGGCGGCGTCGGGCGCCTCCTGCTGCTCGACGGCGTCCGCAAGCTCGGGAACATCGATGGTCGCGGCGTCGAGAAGCTCCTCGACGCGCTCGTCCTCGGGCGTGGGCTCGGTGGCCTCGACGACGGGGTCCTCGCTCGGCACCTCGGTGAGCGGCGAAGGCTGCGCGCGGGTCGACGACGCATCGGCGCCGTGCGCCTCGCGCTCGGCTTCCTCGCGGCCGTCATGTCCCTCGGCGGGCTGCATGAGGCGAGTGTACCGAGGGACCCTCGCATCCGCGAAACGGCTCGTGCGCAAGCGGGCCGGCCTCGCGCACAATGCGCGCGTGCCCGAACCGATCGCCATCTCGTCCGTCGACGATCCACGCATCGCGCCCTACCGCGACATCCGCGAGCGCGAGCTTGCGGCGCGCGAGGGCCTCTTCGTCGGCGAGACGCTCGTCGTCCTCGAGGCGATGCTCGCGCGGGCGGCCGCGATCCGCTCGGTGCTTGCGAGCACCCGCATGCTGGCGCGCACGGCGGAGCTCATGTCGGCGCATGGCTGCGCCGCGCCGCTCCTGACCGCGAGCGACGAGGTCCTCGAAGCGATCACGGGCATCGACCTGCACCGCGGCGTGCTCGCGGTGGCCGAGCGCGCGGCGTTCGAGCCCGTCGCGCCCGAGGTGTTCGCTCCCACGCGGCCGCCACGCACCGTGCTCGTCTGCGAGGACATCACGAACATCGACAACATCGGGCAGTTGTTCCGCATCGCCGCCGCGTTTGCGGTCGATGCGGTGCTCCTCAGTCCCGAGTGCCACGACCCGCTCTATCGGAAGAGCCTGCGCGTCTCGACTGGAAACGCGCTGAAGGTCCCCGCGGTGCGTGCGCGGCGCTGGCCCGAGGATCTCGCCGACTTCTGCGCGCGCTTCCAGCTCGACATCGTCTCGACCGCGATCCAGTCGTCCGTTCCGCTGCGGTCGGTCGAGCCGCCGAGCGGGGTCGCCGTGGTGGTTGGTCACGAGTCCGATGGCGTTTCGGCCGCGGTTCGTGCGGCGTCGCGCCATGTCGTGCGGATTCCGATGGCGGCAGGCGTCGATAGCCTGAATGTCGCGGTGAGCGCGGCGATCGCGCTCGACCATTTCTCGCGCGGGGATCGCGTCTAGCGGTCTGCAGCAGGTTTCGTGCAGTCGCGCGACAGCGCCGGGCAACGCCGGCACGCGCTGCTTCCGCGTGGACTGGAGATTTCGCGAACCACGCGCATGGCCCCGCGTACGGCAGCCGTCACGCGCGCGCCCCGTTCGTCCGTCCGACGAATGCGGGAACAGCGGGCGGACGCACGCCACTTCCATCGCTGCACGCCGCCGCAGGCGCGGTCGCGTCGTCGCATGCGACGGCTCGAAGGAGGACACATGACCGCACGAAACTCGATCGCGACCCTCATCGCCACAGGCTTGATCGGCGCGCTGCCGCTTGGCGCCGCAGCGCACGCCGTTTCTCCGCATGCAGACGGCGTAGTCGAACGACACAGCGAGCGCGAGGGCTCGCGACGCCAGGCCGACGCGCTCTCGCGTGCCTTCCGCGATGCGGCGCGCACGCTCGCGCCGAGCGTGGTCACCATCAACACGCGCGGCACTGCGAACGGCGAACCGCGCGCCGTCGTGCCGCTCCCGCATGGATTCCGCATGCCCACGCCGCCAGCCCAGCCCGCACGCGGCACGGGAACAGGCGTCGTGATCTCGCGCGATGGCCACATCGTGACCGCGAACCATGTGGTCGCCGACGCCGAGGAGATCGAGCTCGTCTTCCACGACGGTCGCACCGCGACGGCCAAGGTCGTCGGACTCGACCCAGGCAGCGACATCGCCGTCCTCAAGACCGACGCGAGCGGGCTCGTGCCTGCGGCGTTCGGCGACAGCGACGATCTCGAGGTCGGCGAATGGGTCGTCGCGCTCGGCGCGCCATTCGGCCTCGAGCAGACGCTGACCGCGGGAATCGTGAGCGCGAAGGGCCGAAGCGATGTCGGACTCGCGGCGTTCGAGAGCTACATCCAGACCGATGCCGCGATCAACCCTGGAAACTCGGGTGGTCCGCTGGCGAACCTCGACGGCGAGATCGTCGGCATCAACTCCGCCATCTCGAGCCGCGGCGGCGGCAACGACGGCATCGGCTTCTCGGTGCCGAGTTCGGTCGTGCGACGCGTCGAGCCAGGCGATGTGATCACAGGCGTCGCGGGCCGAAGTGTGCGCACGCCCGGCGAGCTCGTCGCGACCATCGGCAGCCTGCCGCCAGGCGACGAGATCGATGTGCGCATGATTCGCGATGGCGACGCGCGCACGCTTCGCGCGACGCTCGCCGAACGCGCCGATGCGCCTGACGCGGGCCGAGCACCCATGGCGCCAAAGGCCGCCCCAGCCCCCATCGAGCGGCTCGGTCTCTCGCTGCGCGCACTCGCTGCGAGCGATGCAGCAACACTCGGTCTCGAGGGCGACGCGGGTGCACTCGTCGTCGAATCGGTCGAGCCTGCAGGCGCCGCGGAACGCGCAGGAATCCGCGCGGGCGATGTGGTCCGCCGCATCGGGTCGCGTCCCGTGGCCACGCTTGCCGACGCGCAGGCCGCGGTCGCCGCGATCTCGGCGCGTGCGGCCGTTCCCATGCTCGTCGAGCGCGAGGGCCAACCGCGCTTCGTGCTCGTCGAGCGCGGCGCAGCGTCCGATACCGACCGCTGAAACCGACATCTTTCTCCCGCCCGCGCATTGCTTCTCCGCGCGGCGCCTGAGGCCCGCCACCGGCCCCGGCGCATTTCGCCTCGGTTCCTTGTTGTTGCCGAGGCGATCTGGTTTTTGCGCCGCCGCGAAGAACGCGGCAGCGAATACCCTGCCCGACCCGATGGACCGCGACGAAACACCCGGCCTCCGCACGAGCGTGCTCGACAGCACGGTGGCGCTTTCGTTCGCGCACCGCGTCCGCTTCACGCGCAGATCGCTCGACCCGGCGAATCCTGCGCTGCGCGAGGTCTTCGCCCACGACGCCGCGGTGCGCGACCGCCGCGCCGTCGTCGTGCTCGACGGTGGTTTCGCGGCCGCGAACCCCGCGTTCGACACGCAGCTGCGCGCGTACGCCGCCGCACACGCACCGTCGATGCCGGCGCTCGTCGAAACCGTGGTCGTTCCAGGCGGCGAGGCGGCGAAGCACGACACGCGTGTCGCCGATCTCGTGGTCGAGCTCGTCGAGCGGCATCGCATCGACCGCAAGAGCTTCGTGATCGCCGTCGGCGGCGGCGCGGTGCTCGACGCCGCAGGCTACGGCGCCGCCATCGCGCATCGCGGCGTGCGTCTCGTGCGCCTCCCGACCACCACGCTCGCGCAGGACGACGCGGCGATGGGCGTGAAGAACGGCGTGAACCGCTTCGGCAAGAAGAACTTCGTCGGCGCCTTCGCCGTGCCGCACGCGGTGCTGTGCGACGAGCTGCTTCTCGCGACGCTGCCCGACGCCGTGTTCCGCGCGGGCTTCAGCGAGGCGGTCAAGATCGCGCTGCTCAAGGACCCCGCGCTGTTCGCGGCCATCGAGCGCGACGCCGCGCGCATCGCCGCGCGCGAACTCGACGCGGCAAGCCCCGTCATCCGCGCAAGCGCGCACCTCCACCTCCGCCACATCGTCGACGGCGGCGACCCATTCGAGGCGAACGAGGCGCGCCCGCTCGATTTCGGCCACTGGGCCGCCCACCGCCTCGAGTCGATGAGCGCCCACGCCGTGTCGCACGGCGACGCCGTCGCGCTCGGCCTTCTGCTCGACTGCCGCTACTCGAACCTGAAGGGCTGGCTCTCCGACGCCGACCACGCGCGCATCCGTGCGGCGATCTCAGGGCTCGGCCTCCCCATGCGGCACCCGCTGCTCGCCGATGCGGGCGCGCTGCTGCGCGGGCTCGAGGAGTTCCGCGAGCATCTCGGGGGACGCCTGACCATCACCATGCTGCGCGGCATCGGCCAGGGCTTCGAGGTCCACGAGCTCGACGCCGAACTCGTGCGCCGCGCCGCCGCGGAACTCGCCTGAGGACGCGTTTCCTGCGCGTACGATGCGCGCATGGCCCCCACGCCTCCCCCACTCTCGAAGCGCGCCGTCGTCGACCGCTACTACCTCGAGCACCGCGCGAAGGTGATCGATATCGCCGCATTCCTCGACCGCGTCGACCGCGCGCAGGGCGATGGCGCCGACGACTTCCGCCGCACCGCGCTCGAGGCGTGCTGCCGCATCCTGACCGACGGCCAGCCCGAGCGCGCGCGCCGCGTGCTCGAACTCCTCAGCGACCATTCGACCGAGCCGATCGCGAAGTCGCCGATGAAGGGCGCGACGGGCGCGGTTGATCTCGGTGCGAAGGGAGCTCGCTGATGTGCCTTCCTGAGCGCTCCAATCGTCGCTTCCCCTTGTCGTGCTGCACCGCGCCGTTCAACGCGAAGGGAGCCCGCTGATGTACATCGACCCCCATGTCCACATGGTGTCGCGCACCACCGACGACTACCAGCGCATGGCGCTCGCGGGGTGCGTCGCGATCACCGAGCCTGCGTTCTGGGCTGGCTACGACCGTTCGACGCCGCAGGGGTTCTTCGACTACTTCCGCCAGCTCACCGACTTCGAGCCGAAGCGCGCCGCGCAGTACGGCATCCGCCACCACACCTGGCTGTGCATCAATCCGAAGGAAGCCGAGGACCCCGTGTTCGCGCGCGAGGTCATCGCGCTCATCCCGCAGTTCCTGAAGTGCGAGAATGTGCTCGGAATCGGCGAGATCGGCCTCAACAAGAACTCGCGCAACGAGCTCGAGATCCTCGACGCGCACCTCGCGCTCGCCGCCGAGCACGGGCTCATGGTGCTCGTCCACACGCCGCACCTCGAGGACAAGCTGAAGGGCACGCGGCTCATCATGGACGCGATCCGCAACCACTCGAGGCTCGACCCGGGCCGCGTGCTCATCGACCATGTCGAGGAGCACACCGTGCGTCCCGTGCTCGACCGCGGATTCTGGGCGGGCATGACGCTCTACCCCGACACGAAGTGCACGCCGCAGCGCGCGGTCGACATCTTCGAGATGCACGGCACCGAGCGCCTGTGGATCAACTCCGCGGGCGACTGGGGCCAGAGCGACCCGCTCGCCGTGCCGAAGGCGCAGATCGAGATGAAGTCGCGCGGCCACACGCTCGAGAGCGTGCGCAAGGTCAGCTTCGACAATCCGCTCAAGTTCCTCTCGCAATCGGGCCGTTTCAGGATCGCATGACCATGAAGAAGCGCCCGCTCATCGGCATCACCGCGGATCTCGCCGGCGACTACGCCCGCAACCGCCGCACCTACCTCGACATGGTCGCTGCCGCAGGCGGGATTCCCGTCATCCTGCCGCCGCAGGCCGCGCTGCGCGACGACA
Source organism: Planctomycetaceae bacterium (assembly GCA_021297815.1). GTDB lineage: Bacteria > Planctomycetota > Phycisphaerae > Phycisphaerales > SM1A02 > QWPT01. The sequence continues at coordinate 20,569 of JAJTGK010000031.1, read as the reverse complement.
TGCTCGACCGCGTCGACGGCGTCATCATCACCGGCGGCGACGACATCGATGTCTCGAGGTTCGGCATCCCGCTGCATCCGAAGGCCGAGTGCATGGCGCCCGAGCGGCAGGATGCCGAGTTCGCGCTGCTGAAGGCGCTCGACGCGCGTCCCGACAAGGCCGTGCTCGGCATCTGCCTCGGCATGCAGCTGATGGGCGTCCACCGCGGCTGCACGCTGATCCAGCATCTCGGCGATGTGATTCCCGACGGCGAGCGCCACCGCAACGACGCGGTTCATCCGGTCGAGGCGGCCAAGGGTTCGCCGCTCGCGTCGGGGCTCGTGCGCTCGTGGCATCACCAGGCGCTCGCCGACGCCGACGGCTTCGAGATCATCGCGCGCTCCGACGACGGCGTCCTCGAGGGCATCGTCGATCCGAAGCGCCGCTTCTACCTCGGCGTGCAGTGGCACCCCGAGCGCACCGAGGCGGTGGAGACCGGCCTCGGCGTCGTGCGGTCGCTGGTCGAGCATGCACGCTGAAACACCCCAGCCGTCGCGACTCGAATGTCCGCGCTGCGCATACGCGGTCGCCGCGACGGCGCAGCTCGCGGATGCGGGCAGCGAACCCCGCATCGTCTGCTCCGAGTGCGGGCTTGCGTCGAATCTCGAAGAACTCGCGCGCGGCGCCGCGTGTCCACCATGGCTCATCGAGTCGAGCGCGGGTCGCCACGGCGTCGTGGTGCGCTTCCTGCGCACGGTCACGCGCGCGTTCGCGCCGCACCGTTTCTGGAGCGCGGTGCGTCTCGCGGCGCCCATCTCGTGGCGCGGCATCGTCGCGTATCTCGTCGGGCTCGCGCTCACGCTCCATCTCTGCGCGGCCGCTGCGATCATGCCGATCGTCCTCCACCAGCGCAACTACGCGCCCGCGACGGGTTCGCACATCCCCGATCTTGCGCTCGTCGCGGTCCTGCCGCTCTGCCCGATGCGGGCGGACGACATCCTCATGTCCGCGGCGCAAGGAAATCCAAACCGATCGGTCGACGGCGCCGTGCTCTGGCGCTTCGCGACCAGCGCCGTCCGAGTGACCATCGCGCGCGACAAGCTCCTCTTCGAGTTCGTGCCGCAGCATTGGAGCGCGACCGGCCCCTACGCGATGAAGCAGCCAAGTCCCTTCGTGCTCTCGGGCACGAGCTTCCTCGAATCGGACAGAAACCTGCTCCGTGCGCAACGCTGGCTCGGCGTGGTGCTCGCGGTCGCGGCGTTTCCTGTCGTCGCGTGCGCGCTGCTCGCGCTCCTGCCAGGCTCGCTGCGCCGCGCGAAGCTGCGGCGTTCGCATCTCCTGAGAGGATGCGTCTACGCGTGCGCCTTCGCGCCGATCGCGCTCGCGCTGAACGCGGCCGCGCAGTGGATCGGAGTGACCGCCGAAGTTGCCTCCACGGGCATGCGCGACACGCTGCAGTTCGTCGCGATCGCCCTGATGCTTGCGATCCCAATTGGCGCGGTGGCGTTCTCCGTGATCCATCTCGACGCGTTCTGCACGCGCTACCTCGTTCTCCCGCGCGGGCGCTCCATCGCGATCATGCTGAACTGCGTCGTGCTCCTCGCCGCGATCGTCGTCGGAATCGGACTCTCGAACGCATGAGCGGTGCCTCGACCAATCTCGATACCCATTCCACGCATCTCGAGTGCCCGCGCTGTGGCCACCACTTCGATCCCGCGCTCCTGCGCGTCGAGCACAGACAGCCCGAGGAGATCACCTGCAGCGAGTGCGGCCTCGCGTCGAACATCGAGTCGCTGCGCAAGGATGCGTCGATTCCTGCGTGGGTCGTCGAGCGGCGCGGAGGCGTCCTTCAACGCAGCGTTCGTGCGTTCCGCACCGCGCTCGCGGGGCTGCGCCCATATCGGTTCTGGTCGTCGATTCCCATGCAGCTGCCGATCGCTTGGAGCGGCATGCTCGCGCTTCTCCTCGCGCTCGCGTGCGTCCTGCACGCGGCCTTCGCGGCGCGACGCGTCACGGAGCTCGACTCGACGGGCCTTGAATACGCCGTCGACGCCGCGTGGGCGATCGCCGCGCCCGTGTCAACCTTTCACGGCTCCGCGCTCGTGCAGGGCGCGACCGCGCCTGATTTCCCGAACGGCGTCACGATCGACTCGCTCGGTCGTCTTGCGGCGATGCTGCCATCGGCGTGGACGAAGGGCTTCCATGAGGCCCTCGACCGCTCCGCTCTCACCTTCTTCGGCGGCCGCGCCATCGTCGGGGGCGTCGTGCCACCCGCGTGGTTTCAACCAGGAAGCGATCGGCTCGGTGTCACGATCGGGCAGCGGCATGTCCTTCCGTATCGAGACCCACGGTGGGCGATCGTTGGAAATGGCATCTCGGTCCAAGCGTCGCTCGACCCCTTTGCCACGCGGCCCCTCGATCGCGCAGGGCTCGCGTGCATCGTCGCGTTCGGCCCGACGATCGCGCTCCTTCTCCTGCCGATGTCGCTGCGCCGCGTGAAGGCGCGGCCACGCCACATCCTGCGCGGCATGCTCTATGCGTGCATTCCCGCCACGGCGATCACGCTCCTCTTCGCGTTCCGCATCGAGAACGACTACCGCGTGCCGTATGTCAACGAGTCCGACCCGTGGACGCAGTCGATCGTCGCAGGCTCGGCCGTCATGTTCGTGTGGACGCATGCGTACTGCGCGCGCTACATCCAGCTGCCGCACGCCAAGGGCGTCGCGCTTGCAGGCGCGACGATCTCGATGCTCTGCGCGCTCATGGCCATGCACTTCATCGAATGGATCTAGGCGCGTCGCCCGAATGCGCGGACTTGAGATGCGCGCGCAGCGCGTCGCCGCCGAAGTTCGTCGTCGGGTCGCTCCACACGCAGTGGACATGCGACGCATCGGCGTTCGTCGAGTCGTACTCGATCGTGAAGCACGGGCTCGCGAGCCTGTAGTAGTGCGGCTTCGCAAGGTCGGCATCGCCTACGAAGGCGAACGACAGCTTTCCCGCGTGATTCGCGCGCCATTCGCGCAGCTGCGCCTCGGCGACGCGCTCCTCGAGCAGGCCCGCGTGCACCGCAAGCAGCCTGTCGACGAGCGCCTTCTGCGCGTCGCTCATGTCGCTGCGCGCCACGCCGAGCGGTTCGGCGGGCTTCGCGTCGGCGCCGACCGCCCACAGCACATCGGCGGGCGGACGGTCCATGATGCGCGCCTCGGCGCGCTGCGCGGCGTCGAGGCTGCGCGCGAGTTCAAACGCGACCTCGACCGCCGCACCGAGCGGACGCTTGCCCGCATCGGGCCCGCGCTGCACCGCGGCTGGGTACGCGCCCGTGAACATGGGCGTGACGGTCGTGCGTCCGTCGGCGAACGCAGCGTGCAGCACGAAGTGATGGCCCTCGACCTCGAAGGCCCACGCGGGAGCCTCGGGCGAACCGAAGAAATGCACGGCGTAGAGATCGTCGCCATAGGTCGGCGGCGCGACGCCCGCCGCCTTCTCGTCGATCGCGTTGAAGGCCTCGGTCGCGCGGATCAGGCGCCACTGCTCGCGGCCCGCGCCCGACAACATCGCGTCGACGAGCGCCAGCGCCGCCGCGCGACTCTCGGCATCCATGTCGCGCAGGAAGAGCCCCTCGCGGCCTCCGCGCGCGAAGTACCACTTGGTGCGCTCGGGGTTGTCGAGCGGTCGCAGCGCCACCGCGCGCTCGGCGTCCGACAGCGACGCGACGAACGCGCGTGCAGCCTCGACGCGCGCCGCATCGGCGGGCGCAGGCGGCTCGGGCGCAAGCATCGCCAGCATGGCGAGTCCCGAAACAAGCGAGAACCCTGCGACGAACGAGGTGGCCATGCGCATGGCCCCAATCGTCGCAGGAAGTGTGCCACAATGGAAGCCGTGTCGAAGCCACGCGCGCAACTCGCCTACTGCACGAATGTCCATCCGGGCGACACGCTCGCACGCACCAAGGCGATGCTCGAGCAGCACGCCGTGCGTGTGCGCACGCTCTTCGCGCCCGAAGGCACGCTCGGCATCGGCCTCTGGCTTTCGGCGCAGGCCGCGCGCGACCTGCTCGCCGAGCGCGAGGGACTCGTGCGTTTCCGCGCGTGGCTCGAGGAGCGCTCGCTTGCCGTGCGCACGCTGAATGGGTTCCCCTACGGCGACTTCCACGGCGAAACCGTGAAGACGCGCGTCTACCACCCGCACTGGGCCGACCCGAACCGCTCGATGTACACGCTCGACCTCGCGAACATCCTCGCGCGGCTCGTCGAGCCGGGCACGCCGACCGCGTCGATCTCCACGGTCCCGATCGGCTGGCGGCCAGACTTCACCAACGAAGGCTGCGGTGCGAGCGTCGGCCTCGCCGCCGCGCAGCTCGAGTGGACCGCAGGAAAGCTCGCCGAGATCGAGGACGCGACGGGCGTGCGCATCACGCTCGATCTCGAGCCCGAGCCAGGGTGCCTGCTCGACCAGGCCGAGCATGTCGTGTCGCTCTTCGACCAGTGCCTCTCCTCCGCCGCCGCGCGCACGCACCTCGGCGTCTGCCACGACATCTGCCACAGCGCCGTGATGTTCGAGGAGCAGGACGACGCGCTTGCGCTCTACGCGCGCCACGCCGTGCGCGTCGGCAAGATCCAGGTCAGCTCCGCGCTGTCGTGCGGCGGCGCGCCGAAGGAGATCGCGGAACTCGCGCAGTTCGCCGAGAACCGCTACATGCACCAGACCTGCGCGCTGCTCGGCTCGGGCGAAGTGCGGTTCTTCGAGGACCTCGACCTCGCGCTCGACGCGATGCCCGACGGACCGATGCGCACGCACTTCCATGTGCCCGTCCATCTCGACGAGATCGGGCGGCTCCGCACGACTTCACGGCAGATCCCCATCGCGCTCGCGGCCGCTTCGAAGGTCGACCCACCCGTGTTCGAGGTCGAGACCTACGCGTGGACGGTGCTGCCGCCGCACCTCCGTGAGCGCGATCTTGCCGCGGGAATCGCGAAGGAACTCGCGTGGACGCGCGACGCGCTCGAGGCCGCGGGCTACGAGGTGCGCGCGTGAGCACGCGTGCGCACCTGCGCGCCTGGCTCGAGATCATGCGGATCTCGAACCTGCCGACCGTGCTGTCGAACGCGATCGCGGGCGCCACGCTTGGCGCGTGCGCGCTCGCCGTCGGTCGTACCTCTCAGGGCGGCGGAAGCGGGATCGTCGTCTGGTTCGGCGGCTTCGTCAGCGTCGCCGGGCCCGACGGTCCGCGCGATCCGCTTCAGTCGCTTGACAACATGGGCGCGGTGCTCGCCCCGCTCGCGCTGCCGCTGTGCGCGTATGTCGGAGGGATGATCCTCAACGACGCCTTCGACGCAGCCGTCGACGCGCGCGAGCGCCCGTCGCGACCCATCCCGAGCGGGCGAATCAGCCGACGCAGCGCCTTCGCCGCGGGATTCACGCTGCTCGCCGCCGCGCTTCTGCTCTCGCTCGCGACGGGGCTTGCCGCCGTCGTCGGCGCGACGGCGCTGCTTGTCCTCGCGATCATCGCCTACGACCGCTTCCATACGAAGTCGGTGGCGAGCACGATGCTCCTCGCAGGGTGCCGCGCGCTGGCATCGCTCATCCCCATGCTCGCGTTCGCGCACGGAGACATCGCGGCCCTCCTGCGGTTCGGGGCCTTCACGCTTCCCCTCGCGCTCGCGGCGTGGACGCTCGGGCTCTCTCTGCTCGCGCGCGAGGAGGCGGCGCTCCACGCGAGCGGCGGCGGCCGTTCCAACGAGGATCCAACGCCGCTTCCATGCCCGCGGTGCGGTCAGCTTATGGTGGGCGGACACGGACCCTGCGCCGAGTGCGGGCAGCCGAGTTCCGCACCGGAGCGCAGGCGCGTCGTCGAGCGCCGCACGAATCTGCGAGCAAGGCTCCTGCTCCTCGCCCCGGCCGTTGCGGTGCCCGCCATGCTCGCGGCGTTCTTCATCTCGCAGACAGCCACGAGTCGCGCCGCCCGCGAGCTCGGCTTCGACGACCTGATGCATGGCGTCCCTGGGCTCGCGATCGCGCTCGGCATCCTCCTGATCTGGCTCGGGGCGAAGGCTCACGAGGCGATGCGCCGCGAACCTGCGCGAACGCCCGAGGCGATCGGCATGTTGATCGCGTGCCTCGCGCTCATCGACGCGATGGCGCTCGCGATGGGCGGCCATTGGCTGGCATCGCTCGCATGTACGGCGCTCTTCCTTGTCACGAGGCGCCTGCAGCGACGGATCGCGGGAAGCTGACGACGAAAAATCCGTTCGGAAAAAAGGTGCGAGATCCGGGGAGTGCGTTTCCGCACGCCCATGATGCGCCCGTTCGACGCAGCGTGCGTCGACCTGAACCACTCCGAAGGGAAGGAAAAGATGCCTCGATTCTCTCTGGCGGTCCCGTCGCACCCGCGGGCCGCACGACGCACCGCGCGACGAGCGCCCGTCCGCGCGCTGCCGCTCGCACTCGCCATCGCCCTCGGCGGCACCACGCTCGTCGCCGCTCCAGCGTGCTCGATCACGCCCGCGCTCATCGACGCCGCGATCACGGTCTGCAGGGCGGTCATCATGCAGGTCCTCGAACGGCCGCTCGATGTGCTTCCCGACGGCTACGAGCCGTGCGGCAGCGACTCGTGGACCGTGCGCGGTCGCACCGTGCAGTTCTGCTTCTACTGCAAGCCCGACCACTCCGCGCCGCCCATCGTGCAGCTCGACTGCGAGGGCCCGTACTACCCGTTCAAGCGGCCGCTCTCTGCGGCACCCGACGGACCGAACGAGTCCTTCGAGCCCCTCTCGCCGTCGTCGCCCGATGCACGCGGGCTCTCGATCGAGAAGATCGACTGCGCCGAGCGGCTTGTCACGCTGGCGGAGGCTCGCTGCGACGCGGCGCTCTCCGTCGCGCGGGTGGCGGTCGTCGCCCCGAACGAGCGCGTGCTTCCGGATCTCGCGCACTATCCACTGCTCGAGGTGACGATCGATGGAGCCGCTCCCGTTGGCAGCACCGCTCCGCGCGGATCCGCCATCGCGTTCCATGGTCCCTTCGACCAGGTCGCGCACTTCGCCGCCACGCTTGGTGTGCAGGAGTTCGCCTTCCGCGCCGACGGCGCGCACTGGACGGTCGTCCTGAACCCCGAGCACGCGGCCGCGGCGGTGTTCCGGAACGGCGCCTTCCACGAGGTGCGCTTCGTCTTCGCCACCGAAGAGTCGTTCGCGGACACGCCGTGATGCACCACCCCGATTTCTCCACCTCGGCCCCCCTCCGCGCGCTCACCCGACGCGCGGGGGGTGGGCTTTCCCGCGCGCGATCACGACGGCCCGAAGCCGTACCATCTCCGCGTGCTCCAGCGGACATGCGTGCTCAATGTCGTCGCGCTCTCGCCGAACCTCATCGGCGACGCGACGCCGCGCATCCGCGAGCTTGCCAGACGCACGGGCGGCGTGCGCACGCTGCGCCCACCGCTGCCTGCAGTCACCTGCACATCGCAATCGACCATGCTGACGGGCGTCGGGCCCGCGACGCACGGCGTGGTGGGCAACGGCTGGCACGACCGCGCGCTCGGCGAGGTCATGTTCTGGAAGCAGTCGAATGGTCTCGTCACCGCCGAGAAGGTCTGGGAGACGGCGCGGCGCATCGACCCGTCGTTCACCTGCGCGAACGCGTGCTGGTGGTACGCCATGCACGCCTCGACCGACGCGATGATCACGCCGCGGCCCGTCTACAAGGCCGACGGACGCAAGATCCCCGACTGCCTGACCTCGCCTGCGGCACTTCGCGACGAGCTGCAGGCGCGGCTCGGGCAGTTCCCGCTGTTCCGCTTCTGGGGCCCGCTCGCAGGCATCGAGTCGACCGACTGGATCGCGCGCGCCACGAGGCACCTGCTCGAGTCGACGCAGCACACGCTCACGCTCTGCTACCTGCCGCACCTCGACTATGCGCTGCAGAAGCTCGGGCCCGCGTTCTCCTCAGCGCGACACGATCCCGTCCGCCAGGAACTGCGCGAGGTCGACCGCGTCGTCGGCGACATGATCGACTTCTGCGACCAACAGGGCATCAGGCCTCTGATCGTGAGCGAGTACGGCATCGTTCCCGTGCGCGACGCTGTGTGGCTCAACCGCGTGCTGCGCGACGCGGGCTACCTCGCGGTCCGCCTCGAGGATGGGCGCGAGATCCTCGACCTCGAGCACAGCCGCGCCTTCGCGGTGGCCGATCACCAGGTCGCCCATGTCCGCGTGCGCGATCCGCGCGACCTCGCTGCGGTCGAGGCGATCCTCGCCAAGGTCGACGGCGTCGAGCGCACGCTCTCGGGCGAGGCACGCCGCACGGCGGGTCTCGACCACGAGCGCGCGGGCGACATCGTGTGCGTGAGCACGGCCGACCGCTGGTTCGCCTACGGCTGGTGGCTCGACGACGCGCGCGCACCCGACTATGCGCGCACGGTCGACATCCATCGCAAGCCCGGGTACGACCCGTGCGAGCTGTTCTACGATCCGAAGCTGCTCTGGCCGAAGGGCCGCGCCATGCGCAAGCTCCTGCTGCGCAAGCTCGGCTTCCGCACGCTCCTCGATGTGATTCCGCTCGATGCGTCGCTCGTGCGCGGCTCGCATGGCCGCGTGGAGCAGCCGAAGGGCTTCGACCCGGTCCTCATCGGCGAGCTGCCCGACCCGTTCCTCGAGCCCGAGCTTCCGATGGAGTCGGTGCGCGATGCACTGCTCGTCGCCACGCTGGGCGCGCGCCACGCATCGGCCATCGGACATGCGCTTTCGCCCGCGACCCGCTTGCTGCTGGGCAAGAGCGCGCGCTGATGCGCTGGTTCTGGTCCATCCTTGCGCTTCTGGCGGCCGTCGGGCTGTGGTTCACCCTCGCGCGGCCCGCCAGCAGCCGCTCGGTGCCGACCGTCGCTCCCTCCACCGACTCGACCGAGCAATCACCCGCGTCGAGCGATTCCGCTCCTCTCGCGCAAACAGAACCAACGCCACAGCCCGCGGCAACCGATCCGTCGCAAGTGTCCGCTGCGCAAGGCTCCGAGCCCGTCACCCGCCCAACACCAGACATGGATCTCCTCGGCGAAGACGGCGCGCGCATCGCTCCACCCGCACCAACGCCCGACGCCCGACGCCCCGAGGACACGCTGCGCCGTATCGACGCGCGCACGCTCGAACTCGACGGCCGCTTCCGCATCACGGGCAATGGGAGCGCGGACGACCCCTACCGCATCCCATGGGAACTGCTCACCTCCGCCATGGGAATCGTCGACGCCGAGTCGGGTGCGCTCGTCGCGCCACCGTGGGTTCGCCTCGTCGACGGCACCTATGTCGAGATCTCCGCCTACTACTCGACACCCGTCCGCGTGCGCCTCGCGACCAATGTGCTGCTGACCCTCAACCGCTGGGATGGCTGCTGCATCGGCCTGCCGCCGACGGCATTCGACGCGATCGACACCGCCATGCGCGAACCGATCGATATGAAGGGCCTGCATCTGATCCGCTTCGGCACCTTCCGCGGCAGGCTCGTCGTGGAGCCCGTCGCCGCGGGCAGCTACCTGCTCGGCCTCTACCGCATCGAAGACGCGACCTTCGTCGCCAAGTAGGCTTCCCGCACGATGACGCGCGAACTTCCTCCCATCTCGACGGTGCCCATCAACGGCCCGTTCCTGCAGCGGCTGCTCGGCCCCGAGCCGAAGCTGATCCTCGAGATCGGCGCGAACCGCGGCATGCACACCGAACTCTTCCTGCGCACCTTCCCCACCGCGCGCATCCATGCGTTCGAGCCCGACCCTCGCGCCATCGAGGCGTTCCGTGCGCGCATCAACGACCCCCGCGCCACGCTGCACGAGCTCGCGGTCGGCGCCACCAACGGCCGCGCCGAGTTCCATGTGAGCAGCGGCATGCCGCCCGACGCCACGCCATCCATGCAGGCCCAGTACCCGAAGGGCTGGGACCAGTCGGGCTCGCTCCGCACGCCGAAGGCACACAGGGAGAAGTGGCCGTGGTGCAGGTTCCAGCGCACGATCCGCGTCGAGGTCCGCACGCTCGACACCTGGTCGCGCAAGCATGAGCCCGGCCCCGTCGACTTCATCTGGGCCGACATGCAGGGCGCCGAAGCCGATCTCGTCGCAGGTGGCGCCGAGACACTCGCGCGCACCCGCTACTTCTACACCGAGTGCTTCGACGACGAGCTGTACGAAGGAGCCCCGCGGCTCGGCGAACTGCTCGACCTGCTGCCCGCCTTCGAGATCGTGAAGCGCTACGAATCGGAAGTGCTCCTCCGAAACACCGCATTCGCTTCCGCCTGACGGCCCGCCCCGCTACGCTCGTCGCGTGCTGCGCATCGGACCGCTCCAGCTCGATTCACCCCTCCTCCTCGCGCCGATCGCGGGGCACACGGACATCGCGTTCCGCATCGTCTGCCGCGAACTCGGCGGCGTCGGCTGCGCCTACACCGATCTGCTGAACTCGCGCGCGATCCTCAAGGAGACCTCGCGCACGCTCGACCTCGCGCGCACCAACGAGTTCGACCAGCCCGCGGGCATGCAGCTCTACGGCAACGGCGACGACCCGCTGCCCGAAGCCGCCATCTGGGCCGTCGACCACGGCGCCAAGGTGATCGACATCAACATGGGCTGCCCCGTCGACAAGGTCGCGAAGAAGAACGGCGGCAGCCTGCTCCTGCGCGACTGCGGCGCCACCACGCTGCTCGCCAAGCGCATCGTCGACGCCGTCGCGCGCCACTCGGGCGGCCGCGTGCCCGTGACCGCGAAGATGCGCCTCGGCTGGGACCCCGAGCACAAGGTCGCGCCCATCCTCGCGCGGCAACTGGCCGACATCGGCATCGCGCTCGTCACCGTGCACGGCCGCTACACCGTGCAGTTCTTCTCGGGCAGCGCCGACTGGAACGCGATCGGCGAAGTCGTCGAGGCCGTGCCGCAGATTCCGATCGTCGGCAACGGAGATGTCGCCGAACCCGAGGACGCGCGCGAACTCATGCGCGTCTCTGGCTGCGCAGGCGTGATGGTCGCGCGCGCCGCGCTGCGTACGCCGTGGCTCTTCCGCCGCGCGCACGCGCTGCTCGCGCACGGCGCCGCATCGCCCGAACCATCGGTCGGCGACAAGCTGCGCACGGTGCTGCGCCATCTCGACCTCACCGTGCACTACGACGGACCCGAGCGCGCCGCGATCCGCATGCGCCAGCACATCGCGTGGTACGGCAAGTCGCTCGGCCATGTGAAGCCGCTCAAGGAAGCGGTCCGACTCGCGCCGAACCTCGAGGCGATCCGCACCGCGCTGCTCCAGGCCATCGACGCCGTCAAGGGCATCGACGCTCCTGCGATCGCCAATTCTCGGACTTCCCTCGAGCTGTTCTCAGCGTTACAACCGTATGAAACCGACCAATTTCATTTGCCTTGCCCCGACTAGGGGATAGTTTCCGCGTCAAAGGGTCCGTGCTTCGGCACGGATAGCGTCTCGACGGCGGGAACCGTCGGAACGCATCAAAAAGGGCCGTGCGCAAGCACGGAAAACGACCCCTGGCGGGAACCAGTGGTCGTGTGTGAGGGAGGAGCCGGAAGGCTCCACAAGTTGACGCTCGGGAAACCGTGCGGAGGCAGGGAGGGAATCAAATGTTGTCCACTTCACTGTGGTCGCGGCTCGCCGCGGCTTCGTGTGCCTGTGTCCTTGCGACCAGCGCACACGCTCAGGCGCCAGTCCTCGGACTGTCGATGTCTGCTGGCTCGATCAGCGAGAACGCCTCGCTCATCGCGAACAGCACGACGAGCTCGGGTACGGGCTTCTACTTCGGCTCGCTCAGCGGGTCGACGGGCGGCTTCGTCCCTGTGTGGAATGTCAACTACAACATCCTCGCCGCGAGCTCGGCGACGACGGGCTCGATGTCGGGCTCGCTCACGGTGCAGAACCTCACCTCTGGTGAACTCACCTTCATCATGTCGCTCTCGCTGCCGACTGCGGCTGCGCTCAACATGACGGGCCTCTACAACGGCTCGCTCTCGGGTTCGCTCACCACGACGGGCGCGGGCTACATCGTGTCGGCCGATGCGAATCCGCTCTGGGGTTCGTCGAGCCAGGGCTCCTCGATCACCTCGCTGTTCGCGGCCCCCGTGAATGTCTCGCGCTCGAGCGGTGGAACGACCTCGTTCGGCTCGCAGACCTTCGGCGGCAACCAGCCGAGCTTCGCCGCCCCAGTGTTCGGAACCGATGTGACCGTGTCGCTTCGCTTCCGGCTCTCGGGCAATTCTTCAGCCACCTTCAGCACCGCGATCGGCGGCGTGGGCATGGTGCCCGCTCCTGGCGCGATCGCACTCTTCGGCGCCTTCGGCCTCGTGCCCCGACGCCGTCGGCGTTGAGCATGTGAATTGACGGTCGACTTCAAACCCATGCGGTTCTCGCCTCGCGAGGCCGCTGCAAGGAGAAACAAGGTAGGGACACACGCAGGGCAAGCACGGAATCGCTCGAGGGAGCGGAAGCGCAACAGCCCCTGCCATCCAGGAACGACCTTGAAGGGTGCCGATTCCTGGCGCCGCACGAAGTGCGCGGCGACCGTCCGTAGGACGACGACGAACCAATGTGTCCCTTTCCGCCCGCCGCCCGACGCCTTGTGCGCTCGGGCGGCGACTTTTTTGCACCGCACGCGGCGCGCACCCGCGCAAACCCCGAGAATTCCTGCGGATAACCACCACGCCGCCAACTTGAGCCCCCGCTCCCGCCGCCGTACCATCTCCGCCCCATGGCCACGCTCCGCTGCAATGTCGTCACCCCCACCGAAAGCGTCCTCGACAGCGAGGCGTCGTATGTCGAGTTCCCCGCGTGGGACGGCCAGAAGGGTGTGGCTCCGGGCGCGGCTCCGTTCCTCGTTCGGCTCGGCGAGGGTCGCCTGCGCATCGACCGCGCGGGCGGGAGCGACAGCTTCCTCCTCGACGGTGGTTTCGCGCAGATGAACGGCGGCACGCTGACCATCCTCGCCGACGCCGTGACGCCGGCCGGATCGCTCAACGCCGCCGCTGCCGAGAAGGAACTCGCCGAGGCGAGCGCTGATGTCACCAAGCGCGGCACCCTTGAAGTCCGCGCCGCCGCCGAGCACCGTCAGCGCGTCGCGTACGCGCGCGTCGCGCTCGCCCGCAGCGGTCGCCGCTGATCGCCCCCGCGCATTCCGAAGCCATCTCGCACCGCTCCGCGCATCGCCCGCGCGCGGTGCTGTGGTACGCTCTGCCGCATGACCGAGCATGAAGCGAGCGCGGTTGCCGAGCAGGCACCTGTGACGGACGGCATGGACGCCGAGACTCCCGCAACCGGCGAGGCGGACACCGCATCGACCGAGTCGGGGTCGGAGCGCGCACCGCGCCGCCGCCGCAAGGCCGAGTCGGAGCCGCATCCGTCGCTCTTCGCGATCAACCTCGACGACGCCGAACTGCCATCGTCCGCGATGCCGTTCCCGCAGCGCGTCGAGGCCGCGATCATGCTCGCCGACCGTCCGATCTCCGACGGCCGCATCGCCGAGGTCCTCGGCCTCGTGCCATCGTCGCGTGCCGCGAAGGACGCCGACGCCGATGCCGAAGCAGCCGACGGCTCCGACTCCTCTGTGCTCGCCCTGCGCCGCCGCGAGGCGATCCGCCTCGTGCGCGAGGCCGTCGACACGCTGAACCGCCAGTACGCAGACACGGGCCGCGCCTTCCGCATCGAAAGCGTGTCGGGTGGCCGCCAGATGCTCACGATCGCTGCATTCGGCCCAGTCCTCGCGCGCATGAAGGGCCAGCGCGCGCAGACCCGCCTCTCGCAGGCCGCGCTCGAGACGCTCGCGATCATCGCGTACCGCCAGCCGATGCTGCGTGCGCAGCTCGAGGCGATCCGCGGCGTCGCGTGCGGCGAGGTCCTCAAGAGCCTCATGGAGCGCCGCCTCGTCAAGATCACGGGCCGCGCCGAGGAAGTCGGCCGACCGATGCTCTACGGCACCACGCCCGAGTTCCTCCGCGTCTTCGGCATCGCGAACCTGAGCGATCTGCCGCAGGCGAAGGACCTGCGCTGACCGCCCGCCGCGCCTACGCGTCGCGCGGTACGCCGTGCACCGCGAGCGCGAAGTTGCGGTAGCGCGCGTCGAAGGTGACTTCCTTCTCGACCAGTGGCGCGAGGAACGCAGGCATCTCGCACGCCGCAGCCTCGTCGGGAAGCTCGACCTCGAGCATCACGAGCGGCAGGTCGTGAAACGCGTCGATCTCCCACACGAGTCCCGCCGCACGCACGCGCCTGCGCGTCTTCGCAAGCCGCCTGCCCGAGGTGCGCGGCCAGTGCTCGTCGAACTCAGCGCGCGCAAGCTCGCGCTCATGCTCGATGCGCACGAGCCCGCTGCCCTGCTTCACCGTGTGGAAGAACCGCTCGCGGCCCGACGGCTCGACGATGCGGCGCAGGCGCCCCTCGGGGTAGCCACGGCTCGCGAGCTCGCCCTCGCCCGCGACGGGTGGCGCGAGGTACCCCTGCTCGATCTCCCAGGTCTCCATCGACGCCGCAAGCTCCGCGGGAACCACGGGCGCCGCACGCAGCACCCACACGCGCTCGATCTCGCGCGGCGCGCCGCCTGCGCTCACAGCGCGCCCCACTGCGCGACAAGGTCCGCGAGCGCGTGCTTCAGGTTCACATTCGCGCGGATCTCGCCCTCGAGCGTCGCGATCAGCCCCGCGCGCCGCACCGCATGCGCGAGCGCCTCGGCATCGTCGCCCGCCGCCGCGCGCGCGATCGTCTCGCGCACATGTGCGCCGACCGACAGCAGCAGGCAGCGCACGCCGAGCCTGTTCGCTGCCTCCTTCGACGCCTTCGGGTTCTCCTTCACCACGCGCTCGGCGAAGTCGCCCACGAGCTCGGCCAGCCTGTCGGCAAGCCCCGCGTCGAACTGCCCGCGCTCGAGCGTCGCGAAACGCGGCAGCAGCTCGTCGCTCCACGCCTTCAGGCCGTGCTTGTGCGCAAGCTCCGCCGTGCCTGGCGCGCCGTCCGCGAACCGCGACAGCCACCCGCGCTCCTCGGTCGGAATCGCAAGGCGATCGAAGCACGCATCCATCGCCCGCGCATCGAGCGTGCGGAACGCCACACGCTGGCAGCGGCTGCGGATCGTCGGCAGCAGCCGCTCCTCGAGCGTCGTCACCAGGAAGATGTAGGTGCCCGCGGGCGGTTCCTCGAGCGTCTTCAGCAGCGCGTTCTGCCCGTACGGGTCGAGCAGCTCCGCCTCGTCGATGATGAACACCTTGTTGTGGCCGAAGTACGCGCCGCGCCACACGGGCGAGTCGAACGACTTTCCATCGCCCACCACGCCGCCGATCATCAGCTCGCGCAGAAGATCGAGCGGGATGTTCGTCTGCTTGCGGTCGCGCAGCTCCTTGATCGACGAATCTTCGGCGCGTTCCTTGCTGATGAGGTGCAGGTCGGGGTGCGAGCCCGCGTCGATGAGCTCGCCCGTGCGCGTGTCGCGCGGCGCCTTGAACGCATCGATGTGCGCGGCGGTCGCATCGGGGTCGAGGAGCAGCCGCGCGCACTCCATCGCCGCCGTGCACTTGCCGACCCCGACAGGTCCGTGCAGGATCCACGCGTGATGCATGTGCCCCGAGCGG
This sequence comes from Planctomycetaceae bacterium, assembly GCA_021297815.1. GTDB lineage: Bacteria > Planctomycetota > Phycisphaerae > Phycisphaerales > SM1A02 > QWPT01. The sequence goes on along the minus strand of JAJTGK010000031.1, from coordinate 5,010 downwards.
ATCGCGCGCGACAGCGCCGCCGCCGCCGCATCCTGCCCGAAGAGCACGGGGCCCTCGTGATGCACAGGCTTCGCCCGCTCCGCAGGCGGCTGCTCGCCCACCCGCGCCCGCGGCGCCCGCACAGGGCCCTTCGCCGCCGAGGTTGTCGCGCGCTTCGCCATGCGGGCATCCTACGGGCGGGCGCTCAGAGCTCGGGCACCTCGACCAAGCGGCAGGGTTGCGGCTTCGAGCGGCCCTTCGGGTTCGACGGGTCGATCGGGATGAGCAGCGGCTCGCCGTTCAGGAGGTGCGCGGGGAACTGGCGCATCAGGTCCTCGACCTCGGGCGAGAAGAGCGTGGACTTCGCGTCGTAGGCGCGCTTGTCGAAGAAGCCCACCGTCACGATGCTCGTCTCGCTGTCGTCGTCGTGGTGGAACCACGCGTCCTGGCCCTTCGACACGAGTTCGGCGCAGTACCGCTCGGCCGCCACCCGCATCGGCGCGTAGTCGGCGCCCTTCTCGCCGAAGGTCGACCACGCGGCCACCTGCAGCGAGAACAGTGGCCTGACCTTCGGGTAGCGCGCGCGCAGGTTGCGGATGTCGCGCGGCTTGCGGACCGCCGCCGCATCGTCGGTCGCGGTGCGCACGAGCATCGAGGCCGCGAACGGCTTACGGTCGGCGCGCTCGATGGCCTTCACGCGCTTCAGTTCGGCCTGCGCCGAGTCATCGGCGGGCGCGTCGAACCTTCCGATCACGATGGCCGAGCCCTTGCCGACGCGTCGCACCTCGCAGCGCGACAGCTCGGGGTACTCGCGCACGAGCTCCGTGCGGAACGCGTTCGCGCGCGACGCGTGATCCTCCTGCGTGAAGGTCGCGAGCATGACGCTCCAGCGGCCACGCGCGCTGCTTGGCATCGGTTCACCCGAGATCGTGTCGCGCGTCGCGGGGGCGCGACGAGGCTCCGCGCCTCCGACCTTCGCGGCATCGGCGACGATCTCATCACCCGGGTCAATCAGGTCAAGTTCACCCGATGAAGGCTTCGACTGCGCGCGTGCCATGCTGGAGCCGCTCGTCTTCTTGCCATCGTCGCAACCAGCGAGCAGCGCACCAAGGCAAAGCCAACACGCCGTGCAGCACACGGCGAATCGTGCCGAATCGAAAGCGGCACCGCGAAAGAACTGCGTCAGGGTCGGCAACATGTGCGGAATAGTCACGATAAAGGTCCTGTAATGGATGCCATCAGGGCCCCAGTTTACATGAAAGGTGGGTCTGTTCCGTGTGTTCAAGTCGCGCAGCCTGTGACGCCGATGACAGCGTGGGCAGGATGCGGGCCTCGACATCGCGTGGATCGAGGCCCGGACCCAAGTCAGAGAACCAGGATGGTTTGTCATCGAGTAGGGTTGGCGCAGCCGCAGAAGCCGCTACGCTCGACCCAAGGAGTTCCGCAATGCCTGACATTGGCAACCTCGGCAACATCGGATCGTCGTACGGCGCGGGCTACACCGCGGGAGTGCGCTCGACCAGCGATGCGACCACCCGTCGCAGCGTGAACCAGACCAGCTCCTCCCGTGCCACTGGCGACACCGTACAGGTGTCGGAAGTCGCGCGCTGGCTCGAGGAAATGGATCGCCTGCCCGCGATCCGTGAAGACAAGGTCGCGGCGGCCAAGGCTGCGATCGCAGCAGGCACGCTCGACTCCGACGAGAAGCTCGCCATCGCCATCGAGCGCATGATCGACGACATCGGCTAAGCCGATCCGAGATCGAATCAATCTGACTCGAAGCCCCGCGGTCCATCGCGGGGCTTTTCCATTTCGCGCGCGGCACGCGGGCTCAAGTACGATCCGCGAATGCACGCTCTTCGATGCGCTTTCGTCACGGCTGCAGCCGCGTTCGCCACCATGGCCCCCGCTCAGGCCCAGCAAGGACCTGTGAACGGCATGCGGCCGAGCGATCCCGCGATGTACGCGATCACCAATGCCAAGGTGATCGTCTCGCCGGGCGTCACGCTCGAGAAGGCGACCATCGTGATCGCGAACGGCGTGATTCAGTCGATCGGACCCGATGTCGTCGCTCCCGCGGGCTACCGCGTCATCGACGGCACGGGCAAGACCGTCTTCCCCGCGTTCATCGAAGCGGCGCTCGCGCTCGAGTCGACCACGCAGGCCGCCGCAGCGAACGCGGCGCCAGGCGCGCACTGGAACAGCTATGTCACGCCCGAAGTGCGCGCGGCCGACATCGCGCTGCCCGATGCGACGCTCGACACGCTCCGCGCGCAGGGCTTCGCCATCGCTCGCGTGCTGCCTGGGTCGAACATCTTCCGCGGCACCTCCGACACGCGTCTTCTCGCGCGCACCACCGAGAAGGTGCTCGGCCGCGAACTCAACGGCACGACCGTGCAGACGGTCGGCCCCCGCTCGATCGACTGGACCGCGATCTTCGGCCAGCAGACCCCCGGCACGCCGCCCTCGCCTGCGACCATGCGCAGCTTCGAGCGCGAGAATCGATTCCCGTCGAGCCTGATGGGGTCGTACGCACTCATGCGCCAGACCTTCATGGACGCGAACTGGCGCGCCGCATGCCTTGCGGTCGCGGGCGCGCCCCTGCCGCCTGAAGACATGAATGCGCTCGACGCGCTGCAGCCGCTCGTGACGGGCGCGCACGGCGTCGTCCTCGACGCGAGCGACGAACTCGAGGTCGCGCGCCTCGTGCGCCTCGCGCAGGCCGAGATGCCCAAGGCTCCGATCACCGTGCTCGGGAACGGCAACGAGTTCCGCGCGTTCGACGAGATCGTCGGCCTCCTCGGCTCGGCCTCCGCGGCGGTGCTCGTGCCGATCGACTTCCCGCAGGCGCCTGACCTCGTGTCGCCGACCGCCGCCGACGGCATTTCGCTGCGCGACCTCATGACCTGGCGCAACGCGCCCACGAACCCGAAGCGCCTGGTCGCGGCGGGCGCCACCGTCGCGCTCACCACCCACCGCATGCAGGACAAGTCGGGCTTCCGCCGCAAGCTTGCCGACGCGATCACCCACGGCCTGACCAAGGACGAGGCGCTCGCCGCACTCACCACCGTGCCCGCGCGCCTCCTCGGCATCGACGCGCGTGTCGGCACGCTCGAGCCCATGAAGATGGCGAACCTCGTCATCGCCACGGGCGACCCGTTCGAGCCCGAAACGAAGTTCGAGGGCGTGTTCGTGGCGGGCGCGCCCGTCGTGCTGCCGCCCGATGCGCCGATCCTGGCCGCGGGCACCTTCACGGCGACGCCGAATGCCGCGACTCCGAAGCCCGTCGCGAAGGACCTCGCGATCGCGCTCGACCCGAAGGACGGTTCGCTGAAGGCGATGTGGACGGCCGACGAGCCTGCGGCCGACGCCGCCGCTGCGAAGCCCGCCGACGGCGCGCCCGCGGAGCCGAAGACCGAGAGCACCGAGAAGCCCGCCGCCGAATCGGCGCCGCAGGACGCGCCGCGCGAAGGCAGGCGTGGCGGCGGTCGACGCGGTGAGCGCGGCGGCGAAGCCCCCGACGCCGACCGTTCACGCTGACGCGCAAGCCCGAGGAAAAGAAGCCCGAGGACGCAAAGCCCGCGGACGCCGCGCAGGGTGCGGCAGTGGACGCCGCGAAGCCCGACGACGCAAAGGTCGGCGAGCCGAAGCCCGACGGCGACAAGACCGACGAGAAGAAGCCCGACGACCGCGGCACGCTCTGGCAGCAGCCGCTGCCCTTCCCGCTCGGCGAGTACGGCCGCGCCTCCAAGCCGCTTGGCGGCACGGTGCTCATCCGCAACGCGACCGTGTGGACGCTCGGCCCGAAGGGCACCATCAAGGATGGCGACATCCTGGTGCGCGACGGAAAGATCGTCGAGGTCGCCGAAGAGATCAACGCGCCCGAGGTTGCGACCGTCATCGACGCGCGCGGCATGCATGTCACGCCAGGTCTCATCGACTGCCACAGCCACACGGGCATCTCGGGCGGCGTGAACGAGGGATCGCAGTCGTGCACCGCCGAGGTGTGGATCGGCGATGTCATCGACCCGACCGACATCGACTGGTACCGGCAGCTTGCGGGCGGCCTGACGGCGGTGAACCAGCTGCACGGCTCTGCGAATCCGATCGGCGGCCGCAACTCGGTCGTCAAGATCCGCTGGGGCGAGGGCGCCGAGGCGTTCCGCTTCGAGGGTGCGCCCACGGGCATCAAGTTCGCGCTTGGCGAGAATGTCGTGCGCTCGAAGTCGCGCTACCCGAGCTCGCGCATGGGCGTCGCGACCTTCCTCGAGGACTCGTTCCTGGCCGCGCGCGAATACCGCGCGAAGCAGGCCGCGCACCGCGCGCTCGACGCTGCCGCCGCCGCGCGCGCGCTGCCGCCGCGCCGCGACCTCGAGCTCGAGACGCTCGCCGAGATCCTCGAGGGCTCGCGCCTCGTCCACTGCCACAGCTACCGTCAGGACGAGATCCTCATGCTGCTCCGCACGGCGGAGAAGTTCGGCTTCCGCGTCGCCACGCTGCAGCATGTGCTCGAGGGCTACAAGGTCGCGGGCGAGATCGCCGCGCACGGCGCGGGCCCGTCGAGCTTCAGCGACTGGTGGGCGTACAAGGTCGAGGTGATGGACGCGATTCCATGGAACGGCGCGATCCTGCACAAGGCGGGCGCGGTGGTGAGCTTCAACAGCGACTCCGACGAGCTCGCGCGCCGCATGAACATGGAGGCGGCGAAGGCCGTGCGCTACGGCAACCTCCCGCCCGAGGAGGCGCTGAAGCTCGTCACGCTGAACCCCGCGAAGCAGCTGCGCATCGACCACCGCGTCGGCTCGCTCGAGGCGGGCAAGGACGCGGACTTCGCCGTGTGGAACGGCAACCCGCTGAGCGCGTTCACGCGCTGCGAGGAGACCTGGGTCGACGGCGTGCGCCGCTACTCGCGCAGCGAGGAGACGGGCATCGCCGCCGAGGTGGTGCGCGCGCGCGCCGACCTCGTCGCGAAGGCGGTCGCCGCGGGCGATGCGCCGCGCGGCGGACCTGGCGCGGGCGCCGCAGGCGGCG
>JAJTGK010000151.1 GCA_021297815.1 Planctomycetaceae bacterium | reverse complement strand
GAGCCGAGACTGGGAGATCCTGCGACCCAGTGGCTTCGCACTGGGCACCCGTCGCGCTCCGCGCGACGGCGTCGTGCCGAGATCGAGTGTCGATCTTTGGATGGTCGGATCGTTCGCTCCGAGCGATGGCGTCGTGCCGAGGTCGAGTGTCGGTCTTCGGATGGTCGGATCGGTTGCTCCACGCGACGGCATCGTGCCGAGATCGGAGGACTGTCTCGACGACCACCGAAACCGCCGCCGGCCTCTGGCCGGCGGGTGCCCAGTCCGAAGGCACTGGGTCGCCCCGTACCCCGATCTCGCGAGGGCGCGCGCGCAGCGCGGTCCCTTCCCGCGAGACTTCGGCGTGCGCTCAAGCCCCTTCGGCACCACGCCACAGAGCGTCTCTCACCCCGTCCGCCCCGCGCTCCACCCGCGAATCGCCTCGAGGAACCGCTCGCCGAAGTCCGCGCGCTTCTTCTCGCCCACACCTGGCACCAGCAGCAGCTCCGCGTCGTTCGCGGGCCGCAGCGCCGCCATCTGCCGCAGCGTCGCGTCATTGAACACGATGTACGGGGGCACGCCGCGCTCCGACGCGATCTCGCGTCGTACGGCCTTCAGCCGCGTGAACAGCTCCTCGTCGCACTCCACCGCACCACGCGCCGCGGCCACCTTCTTCGGCGCGGGCGGCTTCGACACAGGCCGCACCAGACGCACAGGCGCACGCGAACGCAGCGCCTCGACGCCGTCGGCCGTCAGCTCGACCGTCGGAAACTGCCCCTCGCCGAGCGCGAGCAGCCCCGCCTGCACCAGCTGCCGCCCGAGCGACAGCCACTCCGCCTTCGGCTTGTCCTTCCCGATGCCGTAGGTCGACAGCTCGTTGTGCCACCACTTGCGCACCTTCTCGTTGTCGGCGCCCACGAGCACATCGGCCACATGCTGGAGGCCGACGCCGAACCCGCTCTTCTGCCTGATGCGCAGCACGCAGCTCAGGAACTTCTGGCTGTCGACCGTCGCGTCGTACGCCTGCCGCGGCTCGAGGCAGTTGTCGCACGCGCCGCACGCCTCCTCGCCCGCCTCGTCGCGCCACGCCTCGCCGAAGTACGCGAGCAGCTCCACGCGCCTGCACCGCGCGGTGTCGGCGAACTGCGCCATGCGGTCGAGCTGCGCGCGCGACATGCGCCGCGCCGCCTCGTCCTCGATCTCGTCGAGAAACCCGATGTACTTCGCCACATCGCCCCGCGAATACAAGAGCACGCACTCGCTCGGCAGCCCGTCGCGCCCCGCGCGCCCCGTCTCCTGGTAGTAGCCCTCGACATTCTTCGGCAGGTCGGCGTGCACCACAAACCGCACATTCGGCTTGTTGATGCCCATGCCGAACGCCACCGTCGCGCACACCACCCGCACATCGTCGCGCAGGAACTTGTCCTGGTTGCGCGCGCGCACCGCCGCATCGAGGCCCGCGTGGTACGGCGCCGCCTCGACGCCCGCCTTCACGAGCGCCGCCGCCATCGCCTCGGCCGTGCGCCGCGACTGGCAGTACACGATGCCCGCGTCGTCGGGCCGCGCACGCACGAACTCCACGACCTGCCGCGCCGCGCCGTCCTTCGCCACCACGCGGTAGGTGAGGTTCGGCCTGTTGAAGCTCGCGACGAACACCTCGGGCGCTGCAAGCCCGAGCTGCGTCACGATGTCCTCGCGCACGCGCGGTGTGGCCGTGGCGGTGAGCGCGATCGTGGGCACGGGCCGCCCGCCCGCGGCCAGCGCCTCGCGCACCGCGCGCAGCTGCCTGTATTCGGGCCTGAAGTCGTGCCCCCATTCGCTGATGCAGTGCGCCTCGTCGACCGCCAGCGCCGCGACCTTCCACTGCGCCAGCTTCGCGAGGAACTCGGGCGCCACCAGCCGCTCGGGCGCCACGAAGAGGATCTTCGTCCGACCCGACCAGAGCTCCGCATGCCGCCCGCGCGCCTCCGACGCGTCGAGCGACGAGTTCAGCGCCGTCGCCGCCACGCCCGCCGCCTGCAGCTGGTCGACCTGGTCCTTCATCAGCGCGATGAGCGGCGACACGACCACCGTCAGCCCCTCGCGCACGAGCGCAGGCAGCTGGTAGCACAGGCTCTTGCCCGCGCCCGTCGGCAGAATCGCCACCACATCGCGCCCCGAAAGCGACGCATCCATGATCTCGCGCTGCAACGGCCTGAACGCGTCGTAGCCGAAGTACCGCTTCAGCAGCGCGGGCAGCGCAGCGGCGGCATCGGCAGGAACATCGGCGGCGGGGGGCATGGCGGGCACGGCGGTCACGCGCGCATCAAAGCATGGAATCTCAGCCACCCGCCTGAATTCGCACTTTTTCCTTCTCGATCCACCTGCCGATGTTCTGCTCGAGCACATCGAGCGGAATCGGCCCGTCGAGCAGCACCGCGTCGTGGAACCGCCTGATGTCGAAGCCCTTCCCAAGCGCCGACTCGGCCTCGGCCCGCAGCCTGCGAATCTCAAGCTCGCCGATCTTGTAGCCCGTCGCCTGCCCAGGCCAACCGATGTAGCGGTCGACCTCGTTCTCGATGTTCAGCGCGCTCAGCGCCGTGTTCGCCATCATGAAGTCGATCGCCCGCTGCCGCGGCCAGCCGAACGCGTGCATGCCCGTGTCGACCACCAGCCGCGTCGAGCGCCACATCTCGTACAGCAGCCGCCCGAAGTCGTCGTACGGGTCCTCGAAGAACCCCATCTCGATCCCGAGCCGCTCGGCGTACAGCGCCCAACCCTCGGTGAACGCCGTCGAATCGAGGTCCTTGCGGAACTCGCGCGCGTCGCCGAGCTCCTGCGCCAGCGCGATCTGGAAGTGGTGCCCAGGCACCGCCTCGTGCAGCGACAGCGGAATGAACTCGTAGGTCGGCCGCTGGTCGAGCGCGTAGGTGTTCGCGTAGAACCACCCGGGCTCGCCCCGCTGCGGGCTGCCCGGCTGGTAGTACGCCGTCGTCTGCGTCGGCGCCATGAAGCGGGGGATCTCGCGCACGCCGTAGGTCAGGCGCGGCAGCGTGCCGAACAGCGCGGGCAGCTTCGGGTCGATGCGCTTGCACACCTCGCGGTAGCGCTCGAGCAGTTCCGCGGGCGTCTTGCAGTAGAACCGCGGGTCGCTGCGCAGGTAGCCGATGAACGCCGCGAACCGCTCCTGCTCAGGCAGCGCCAGCCGCGCGGGGTCGGCCTTCGCCCAGTCGGTGCGCGCGATCACCTGCATCATCTCGGCGCGAATGCGCGCGACCTTCGACAGGCCTGTCTCGTGGATCTCCTTCGCCGACTTCGCGGTGGTCGTATGCACGCGCAGCTGGTGCGCGTACCACGCGGCGCCGTCCTTCATGTCGCTCGCGCCGATCGAATCGCGGCACTTCGGCAGGTACTCGTCGGCGAAGAACGCCTCGAACTGCGTGAGCGCCGTGTCGAGCGGGTCGAGCGCCGCGTCGAACTCGGCCAGGATCTGCGTGCGCCGCTCGGCATCGACCGACGCGGGCCACTTCGCGAACGGCTTGCGCAGCGCATCGCGCATGCCCATGCGCGCCGCACGGATCTGCGACGGCACCGCGACCAGCGTGACCTTCGGCGGCATCACACCCGCGGCAAGCCCCGTCCGCATCACCTCGATCGTGTCGTAGAGCATGCCAGGCGCCCCTTGCAGCCGCTTCACATACGCCACGAAATCGGCCTCGTCGGCGAAGGTGCCGAGGTCGCCCATCTGCACGACCTCCTGATGCGGCCCGAAGCGCCCGCCGACGGGCATCATCCAGCCGTTGAAGCGGAAGCCCTCGGTCGACAGCGACAGGTCGCGCACCAAGAGCGCATGGTCGCGCGCGTCGCGCTCCGACAGCAGCTTCGGGTCGATGGCGCGCAGGTCCTCGACCATGATCGAGAGCTCCATCTGCCGCTTGTGGATGCCGCGCAGCGACACATCGGTCAGCTCGCCCGCGCGGTCGCGCACGCCGCGGCGCAGCGCGTAGTCGGGAAACTCGTAGAGCCGCCACGCGTCGTAGGCCTTCACGAGGTCGTTGAACCGCGCGGTGGCGTCGTCAGAGACAGGGGCCCCAGCAGTCGCAGGCGCCGCGGCCGCGGGGCTCGCGCCCCCGAGGGCTGCGGGAAAGAGGGCGAGAAAGGCCGCGAAAGTGACTGCAGGAAAGGGCATCTCGGCAGGGTAGCGCCCCGTGCGCGGCCGTTTCGCGGTCACGCCCTTGTGCGGCGGCGGAATGGCCATAGATTGTCCGAGTCCCGCCGCGCATGTCCGACCTGAGGAGGCCCGCATGAACAGCACGAAGATCCGCATCGCTTCCGCGCTCGCCGCGGCCGCACTGCCTGCCCCCGCGCTCGCCGACAGCGAGGCGTTCGTCGTGTGCCCGAAGGGCGCGTCGATGGTCGCGACCGTCGGCATCACCATCACCACCGCCCTCGGCACGAGCAGCGACACCGACACGAAGACGATCGCCGTCACAGGCAGCGCGCACGCCGTCCTCTCGCCCACGAACCCCACCTGGACGGGCGTCACGCTCGACCAGGTCGTCATCGACCCCGCCGACGCGAGCTTCCACTTCGACCTCTACTGCTTCCCGTTCATCGGCTGCCAGTCGATCGATGTGCAGATGACGAACCTCGTGCTCACCTCGCTTGCGCCGATGAGTTCGGCGATCTCGGCGACGGGCAACGCGAGCTTCGCCAATGCGCAGTTCTTCATGCAGGGCGACTATGTCGCGACGGGCGTCGCCTCGGGCGCGGGCACCCTCGCGAACCCGACCACCGCGACCTTCGGCTGCCGCATCACCCCGCAGGCGAACCAGGCCGTGAAGCTCGACCAGCTCACCATGTCGCCCATCGTCACGGTGGTCGACCCCGCGTCGCTGCCCGCGGGCGTGACCGCGCTCACCATCACCTTCACGGGTAACTTCACGAACACCACGATGAGCGGCCCGTGGACCCCGATCAACCCGTACGACCTGACGGGCGCCGGCCTCGTGAACGCTGCCGACCTCTGCGCGCGCGGGGTAGGATGCGCGCCCCCATGAGCATGATGCCCCCCGACACGGAACTCGGATACGCGCCGCCGATGGTGCACCACTTCAGCGTGTTCCTCGACAACCGCGTGGGCAAGCTGCTCGAGCTCCTCGGCGGACTCTCCGACGAGGGCAACATCGAGGTCCGCGCGATCTCGATCCTCGACAGCTCCGACTACGCCGTCATCCGCCTGCTCGTCGACAAGCCGCACACCGCGCGCGAGATCCTCGAGCGCCACGAGTTCGCCTTCTGCGACACCGATGTGCTGGTCGCCGAGCTCGGCAAGGACCACGAGCTGCACCACCTGTGCAAGTTCCTGCTCTCGGCCGAGCTCAACATCCACTTCCTGTACCCGACCACGCCGCGCCCGAACGGCCAATCGACCGTCGTCCTCTCGACCGACGACAACACGCTCGCGGGGCAGGTGCTGCGCCGCAAGGGCTTCCGCCTTCTCGGCGAGGCCGATCTCGAGATCTAGCCGTCACGCCGCGCGCCGCCCGAGGCGCGCCGCACCCCGCATCCATCACCGCGCCCGCGCGCGAACAGGACCCACCATGGCACGCCTCGTCAAGCTCGAAGCCACCGGCCCGATCAAGGTCGAACCGTCCGACAAGCCCACCTTCGTCTGCGCCTGCGGCCTCTCGAAGAAGTTCCCCTTCTGCGACGGCAGCCACAAGCCCACGCGCGACGAGGAGCAGGGCTGCTGCTACCGCTACGACGCCGAGACGGGCGAACGCACGCGCGTCGACGGCTGAGCGGGCGCGGCGCGGCCGATAGGCCTGAGTTTCTCACTGGCAGAACGCGGCTTTCACGCCGAGGTTTCAGGCAGCGGCGTCATTGTCGTAGGAGTGTGCCGCGGTCGGCTTCGCTATCCGCGCGTTGGCGGCGTCCCGCCGCGATTCGATGAACGGCGCCGACCTCGCCGCACTGCTCTCGCTCTGGGGCATCCCCAACCCGCCCCTCGGCGACCTGAACGGCGACGGCATCGTGAACGCCGCGGACCTCGCAGGCCTCCTGAGCAACTGGGGGCCGGTGGACTGACAGGGGCGCGCTCGGAAGTACCGACAGGGCATGAGATTGGACCAAGTGACCTGCACTTTGGAGCATGCCAGAGTGTGCAGGGAAACTTTCTCAAGTGACGATTCACAATCGTTGCGATACATTGCGGCAAATGACAATGCAGCGCTCGACGCGCCGCTGTCAATGGGTCCAGCCAACGGCTACCAGAGGAGATCGCGATGGCCTGCACTTGGGTTGAGATGTTCGGTGGGGTGGCGTTTGGCTCGCGTTTGACGGCGCTTGCGGCGGCGTCTTGCGCACTCGCGAGCACCGGTGCGGCCGAAGCCGCATTCACAGGCTACTCGGTGAGCGTCACGACGGTCGGCTCATTGAAGAAGTACGAGGTGTTCGCCAACTTCAACGGGCCGAACGACACGGTCCTGAATGCATTCCACTTCAACAGGACCGTCGGTGGCGGCAGCCCGGTGTTCTTCCACAACGATGCGATCAGCGGCGGTTCGTCGTCGGTTGCCGGTACATGGAACCCGCAGTTCGTCCTCGTCCCCGGCGCGCTCGACTCGTATGTCATGATCGGCGGAGGCGAAGGCTTCGCCTCTGGAAACGCGACGAACGCCGACCCCGACTGGGGCCCGGCGAGCTTCAACCAGGCGCAGGTGCCGTTTCTTGCACCTGGCACGACGACCGCGGGTCCCGGCTGGTTCAACGGCAATCCGCCGAACAACCAAGGCCTTCGCAACGCCCAAGGGCGCGTGAAGCTCGGGCAGTTCGTCCTCGCGGCGAGTCAGCCGCAGGTCATCCTCTTCTTCAAGATTGGCTACAACGCGGGTGCGGGAACGACGGTGCAGTTCGCCGATGGCACCTTCGTGCTCGGCGCCGCTGGCTGCATCGACTGCGACGCGAACGGCACCTGCGACGATGAGCAGATCGCGCAGACTCCCTCCCTCGACTGTGACGCAAATGGTCAGCTCGACGCGTGCCAGCTCGCCGCGAGCCCTGGCCTCGACTGCAACGCGAACGGAAGAATCGATGCCTGCGACATCGCGGAGAGTCCTGCGCTCGACTGCGATTCGAACGGCCAGATCGACGCCTGCCAGATCGCGTCGAACCCGAACTCCGACTGCAACGACAACGGGAAGGTCGACGGCTGCGACATCGCCGACGACCCGAGCCTTGACTGCGATGCAAACGGCCGCATCGATGCCTGCGATGTCGCCAACAATCCAGCTGGGTTCGACTGCGACGGCGACCTGTTCGTCGATCGTTGCGAGATCGATCAGGACCCCACGCTCGACTGCAACGGGAACGGCAAGCTCGACTCGTGCGACCTTGTCCAGTCGCCTGGGCTCGATTGCAACAGCAATGGCGCGATCGACTCCTGCGAGATCGACCAGGATCCCACGCTTGACTGCAACGGCGACGGGGCGCTTGATGCGTGCCAGCTTGCCAGCTCGCCGTCGCTCGACTGC
>JAJTGK010000030.1 GCA_021297815.1 Planctomycetaceae bacterium | reverse complement strand
ATGTCGTCGCCGTTGCCGTCGATCGAGACCGTCTGGACGAGCGTCGGTTCGCTCGGAAGCGCGGGCGGCGAGAGCTGCGTGAGCAACGCTCCCGACGCCGACTGGTCGTTGCGCACGACGCGGAGCATGTTGGAGCCGTTCAGTTCGTCCTTCGCGACGAACGCGAGGTCCTGGTCGCCATCCGCGTCGAAATCGCCCTTCGCGATCGAGCTTCCGAGGTAGCCGAAGTCGTACAGATTGATTTCGAGGCCGAGCGCCCCCTTGTTCACCAGCGCGAGCGTGTCGAACACGGCGGGCGTTTCGGGCGGCGTGGGCCGCGGCGCGGTCGCTGCGAGCGTGGCGAGGATGTCGTCCACGCCATCTCCCGTCGCGTCGGCGACGATAAGCGAAGTCACGGGATTGGGTGTCGGTATGAAGATCACGCCCTGGGCACCGAACGAGCCGCTCGTTCCACCAGGGATCACCGTCGTTCCGCCCGTGCTTCCGCCGACGCCGTCGTCGACGCGGTCGTTGTCGATGTCTCCGCCCTCGACGGATGTCGGCACGCCGCCCGGCGAGGGCGTCGTGGTGCCACCGTTGCTGCTCAGCGTGCCGTCGGTGTTCTTCAGCGAGACGAAGGTCCCGTCGCCCTCGACGGCGACGAGCGCATCCTTCCGAATGCCGCCCTGCAGCGATGCAAGATCAGGCAGAAAGTCGCCGGTCGCCACATCGACGGGCCTGTCGCCCACGGGAATCAGGCCGCTTGCGTTGAAGGTGGGCGTGCCTCCGCTGCCCGTGTTGCGCAGCACCTGCACGGCGTCGTCGCCGCGAAGCGCCACGACGAGATCGAGCTTCGAGTCGAGGTCGAAATCCGCCGCGGCGATGCCGCGCGGATCCTTGCCCGTGCCGACCTGGGTGGACTGCACGAGTCCCTTGCCGTCGCCGAGGAACACGATCACCGCACCCGAGACGGTCTCGCCTGCCGAGAGCGAGACGGCCACATCGTCGACGCCGTCGCCGTTCAGGTCGCCGCGCACCGAATCCTTCGGTTCGAGCGGCAGCGGATACTGCGAGTTTCCGCCGAACCCGAGCAGGACTCCGACGGGCACCACGGTCGCGCGGATCTGCTCGGTCACGCCGCCCGATGCGCGGAACACGACAAGCGCGAACTGCGGCGGAAGGCCGATCGTCTGGATGTTCTTGAAATCACCGATGAATTCGGTGGCGCTCATGATGAGCGCGCTGTCGCCGATCTGTGCGTTGGAGGCGTCGATCAGCAGCGTGCCGCGCAGGATCGCCGTGCCGCTCACCGCGATCGACGCGCCCGGCGCCTGGTTGAGCCGCCAGAGGTACCGCGAACTCTCGCTTTCGCCGTACTTTCCGAACTCGAAGTTCCCGAGCACCGAGAGCTGTCCCTCGGGCTTCACGCATCCGCGCCAACCCACGCTGGCGTCGATGGTTCCTTCGCCACGGAGCCAGCTCGAAGGCAGCGAGCCGAGGATCGGCTGGCCGAGCGAGCGGACCGTTCCCGCGTCGTTCACGCGGAGAAGCCCCCGAACCTCGCTCGCACCGAACAGCTGGAGCTCCGAGCCCGCCTCCACGACCATCGCGGCGTCCGGACCGACGAACAGGCGGTCGGACTCGAGGCGCGAGGTGGACTTCACGCCACCGATCGTGCACTGGCCTGCGTCGACATTGAGTTCGTCGGTGAACCCGTCGCAGTTGAGCAGCTGGAGCGTCGGCTCCGCACCTGGCGAGACGGACTTCCCGAGGGTCAGGTTGATCGCTGCGGCCGAGATCTCGACATCGCTGAAGATCACCGTGGCGGACTGGCGCGCGGCGTTCACCGTGATGTCGTTCGCGACAGTGAGCGGCGACTGTCCGTCATCGCCGTAGACGAGCGCCTTGGCGTCCTGCAGCCTCAAGCCGCTCAGAGTGGCGCCGTCTCCGTACGGAAGCCCCACGGTGCGGTAGCCATCCTGCAGGCGACCGCGCACGACGAGCGTCGAACTCGTCGTGAGCGGAGTGTTCGGGCAGTACCGGTTCTCCGCCGTGTAGAGCTGCTTCGAATTGATCGAGGTCGGCAGCAGCAGGTGCGGGTCCGTGCCGTACTGGGCGGCGTCGTTGTCGCCATCCTGGTCGCAGTCGGGCGAGAGGCAGATCTGGCAGGTTGTGCGCACGAGTTCCGAGCAGGTCCAGTCCCACACTTCGTCGCAGCAGATCGGGTCGAGCCGGCAGATCGCGGCGCAGCACGCGGGGGTTCCGCATTCACGCCAATCACCGCCGTAGCAGCAGGAGCGGGTCGGGTCCACGGTGCCGCAGCTGTCGACCACGAACGCCGCAGTCACATTCGTGACATCGTCCGGAGCAGGCGAAGCACCGTCCGCGTTCCATCCGACGACGAAGGCGTAGCCCTGGCCGGCAACCATCGGAAGGGAGACGGTTCCTGCGGCGACGGCGCTGCTGGCCGCGCAAGCTTCGGAGTCCGATCCGCAGAACGGATACACCGCGATGATGGCGTTCGTCTTGAAGTTGCTTGGCGACACCGCGACGCTCAGCGTGCCTGGCGCGGACGCAATGAAGTAGTACCACGCGGCGTGCTGGATCAGACCGCACGGGGTCTGATTCGTGTTCGTCGCGCTCGACTGCCCCGTGGGAACCGAAGTCAGCTCGCTCGTCGCCTCGAACGCCCCCTCGCAGGTTCCATTCGGAATGTCTGCCCGGGCCATCGAGCCTGCGGAGCAGGCGAGTGCGAGCGCCACGACGGCGCGTGCGGTGAACATCAGATATCCGCTCGACATGATCCACCTCAGATTCGACGGTTTGGCTGTGGAAGACAGCGCGGCGGCAGCCTTGGCGACCGCGTTGCGAACAGGCTACCTCCAAATCGTGCAGAGACGAGTCGCGAAGTCGGCACTTTGCAAACCCCAAAAGACGCGGGGTTCCGCCCTTCGAAGCGCCTACCACGCCGTCGAGCCGCAACGCGGTTTCGGTATGCTCCCCGCGTGCCGAGCGCCATAATCTCGATCGACGGCCGAGAAGTCGAGCTTCTGCCTGAGCGCGCCGCATTCCTGCGGGCAGCCCGCGCCCTCGTCGTCGCCGATCTGCATGTCGGGAAGAGCGAGTCGTACCGCCGCTTCGGCGTTCCCGCGGCCGACGGCATCGACGAGGAGACGCTCGTGCGCCTGTCCCGCGCGGCGATGCGCGTCTCGGCCAAAGTCATCGTCGTGGTGGGGGACCTGACGCATTCAGCCGATGGCATCGGGGAGGCGGAACTCGCGCGCTTCGCCGAGTTCCGTGAGCGCTGCTCGCTGCCCATGCGCCTCGTCGAGGGGAACCACGACCGCGGCGTGCGCACGCTGCCGAGCGAGTGGTGCGTCGACCGCGTCGGCGACGACTTCGAGCTCGGCGGCATCCGCTTCCGGCACGAGCCGCCCGCCACGCCGATCGGCGATGCGTGGACCTTCAGCGGCCACCTGCATCCCATGCTCTCGATCGCGAAGGGCACTCGCTGGGTCGAGACGCCTGCGTTCGTCGTCGACCATGTGGCGCGCACGCTCGTGCTGCCCGCGTTCTCGCGCTTCACGCGCGGCGTGCGGGTCGCGCCGCGCGCAGGTCTCGGCATCTACGCGGTGGCTGAACACGCGGTCGTCGGGCCCATCGAGGAAGGAGCGTCGCGGTAATCATGCGAAGCGCCCCACGGTGGCTCGCGCTCGTGCTGCTCTTCGTCGTCGCGTTCGTGATCTTCGTGTCGACATGGTGGCTGGCCGTGCTTCCGCTCATCGTCGCCGAGGAGGGAATCCCGAGCTTCGGTTGGTCGGATGTGGGCCGCTACCTGCATTGGATCGTCACGCCGTCCGAGTGGGAAGACGAGACATTCTGGCTGTACTGCTTCGCGGCGATCAGCTCGACGGCGCATGTCGCGTTCGTCGCGCCGCTCGTCGGGCCTCCGCGGCTTTCAGGCGAGGGCCGATCGCTTCGAACGACCGTGATCGGCGCGTCGATCCTCGGTGGATTGATCTCGGTCGGCGCACTGCTTGCGCTCGCGCAGCTCCTCCTGCTTGCGTTCGGCGAATCGCCATCGATCGATGGCTTCGGAAGGGTGACGGAGGCCGGCGCCATCGCAATCGTCTTCCTCGCATGGATCATGTCGGGAGCCGCCTGGATGTTCCTCCTGCGCAAGGTCGGCCGTTCGCGCGATCCGAACGGGACCGTGGGATTGCTTCGCACGCTCCTCGCAGGCACATGCATCGAGCTGGCGCTTTCGATTCCCGTGTATGTGCTCGCCCGGAGGCGCGAGGACTGCTACTGCGCGCTTCCGACCTTCTACTCGATCATCTCGGGAACCGCGGCGCTCGTCTGGATGTGCGGGCCATGGGCCGTGCTCTGGCTGACGCGCGAGTACCGCCGCGGCTGGCGGCGAAACCAATGCGGGCGCTGCGGCTATCCGCGGCAGTCGGGCTCGCCATGTTGCAGCGAATGTGGCCTCGACTTCAGAGAGGCCGCCGAAGAGCCGACCGCGGAATCGCGCGGCTGAGGCTCAGGCCTTCGCGCGGCGCGTCTCGGTCTGCAGCACGACCATGGTCGCGTAGCGTCCGCTCGTGCGCGTGAGCTCCTCGTGCGCGCCGCGCTCGACCACGCGGCCGTCCTCGAGCACGAGGATCAGGTCCGCCTCCTGGATCGTCGAGAGACGGTGCGCGATGACGAAGCTCGTGCGCCCGCGCAGGATGTCGGCAAGCGCCGACTGGATGTGCCGCTCGCTCTCGGTGTCGAGGTTGCTCGTCGCCTCGTCGAGGATGAGGATGCGCGGGTCGGCCAGCACCGCGCGCGCAAGCGCGAGCCGCTGCCGCTCGCCGCCCGACAGCTTCACGCCGCGCTCGCCGATGCGCGTGCCGTAGCCCTCGGAAAGCTTCGCGATGAACACATCGGCGCGCGCGACCTGCGCGGCGCGCGCGATCTCGGCGTCGGTCGCATCGGGCCGCGCGTAGGCGATGTTCTCGCGAATCGTGCCGTCGAAGAGGAACACATCCTGCTCGACGATGCCGAGCAGCCTGCGGTACGACGCGAGCTCGATGTCGCGCAGGTCGACGCCGTCGAGCGTGACGCGCCCCTCGGTCGGGTCGTGGAACCGCGCGACGAGGTTCGAGAGCGTGGTCTTTCCCGCGCCCGAGTGCCCGACGAGCGCGACCATCGTGCCGGCGGGCGCCTCGAACGACACGCCCTCGAGCACCGCGCGGTCGGAGCCCGCGTAGCGGAACGAAACGCCCTCGAATGCGATCGCGCCGCGCACCGACCCAGGCGACGGCCTCGCGGTGCCGCGCGCGGCGGTGTCGGCGAACTCGTCCTTCTCGGCCAGGAGATCAAGCGTGCGGTCGAGGCTCGCAAGCCCCGTCTGCAGGCTGGTCGCGGTGTTGGCGAGCACCTCGAGCGGCCCGAGCAGCAGCGTGACATAGGTCAGGAACATCACGAGGTCGCCCGCGGTGAGCCGGCCCTCGACCACCTGCGTGCCGCCGTACCAGAGGAGCGCCGCGGTCGCCGCGGGAATGAAGAGTTCCCACGCGATCTCGACGCCGCGCGACCACCACCACACGAGGAGCTCGGTGCGCGCCTGCAGGTTCGTGCCGCGCGTGAAGCGCGCGCTTTCCGCGCCTTCACGCGCGAATCCGCGCACCACGCGGATGCCGCTGAACGACTCGGCCGCGTGGCCGTCGATCTCGTCGCGCACCTTCTTGAGGTCGCGGTAGATCGGGCGGATGCGGCCGATCCAGGTGCGGTGGCTGAACCACACCATCGGCAGAAGCACCGCGGCTCCGACGAGCAGCCGCCAGTCGGTGAACGCGAGGATGACCAGGCTGCCGACGAGCTGGATCACCGCGCGAAACGGGTTGTAGAGGAGCCCGAACAGAAGCTCGCCCGCGGCGCCCGCGTCCTCGCGGATGAGGCTCGCGACACCGCCCGCCTTCAGTTCGTGCACGCGCGCGAGCGGCAGGCGGATCGCCTTCGAGAACGCCCGCCTGCGCAGCGAAACCTGCAGCTTCTTCGCGACGACCGTGGCGCGGCTGCGCCCGAGGAGCCCGACCGCGACCTTCACCGCGACCGTGAGCAGCGTGAGCCCCGCGATGAACGCGAGCACCGCGCCACGGTCGCCGAGGTCGATCCACGAGGGCGCGATCTGGCGCAGCGCCTCGGGCAGGGGGATGTCGCCGAACACGCTGTCGACCGCGATCTTCACGCCCGCGGGCGGCACGAGCGCGAGCGCCGTCGCGACCGCGAGCGCCGAGAACGCGACCACGAGCATCGCGCGATATGGCCTGAGCAGCGAGAGATAGGCGCGGAACAGCGCACCGAACGAGCGCTGGCGCGCCGACACGGGCTTGCCACGCGCATCCACGCGCTTCTCCCGCGCGCGCCGCGCAAGTTCCTCGCGGTAGCGCTCGAACCGCGCGCGGCTCGAGCCCGTGCGCGGCGCCGCTTCGTGGGTGATGCGTGGCTCGTCGCCCTTCATCGGTCGCGCCTCAGCCTTCGCATCTCATGTGTCGCGCCTTGCGGTGATCCGCAGTGGCACAGGCGCCGTCGAACCGTCGTCCGCGACCACCCGTCGGTTGCGGATGCGCTCGTTCCCGAGCTGTCCGCACGCCGCCATCACATCGCGGCCCTTGGTGCCGCGGCGCTTGGTGAACTGCCCGTTGGCCACCGCGCGCGCCACGAAGCGGTCGACGCTCGACTCCTCGGGCGCGGGCCACGGCGAGTTTCGGCGCGGGTTGTACGGAATCACATTCAGCGAGCAGCGCACCTCGCGCAGGAAGGCACACACCTCGTCGCAGTGCTCGTCGGCGTCGTTCACGCCTGGAATCAGCACATATTCCACGCAGAACGCCGCCTGCGAGAAGCGGGGGAACGCAAGCAGCGCCTCCTTCAGGCGCGCCATCGGCCACGCCTTGTTCACGGGCATGATCTGCGTGCGGATCTCGTCGTTCGGCGCGTTGAGCGACAGCGCGAGGTTCAGCCTGTGGAAGCCGCGCTCGCGCACGAGGTCGCCGATCTTGGCGATGCCGTCAGGGTTTCCCACCGTCGAGATCGAGATGTTCGAGGCGGGCACCGTCGCGCCGTCGTGGTCGACGAGCACGCGCACCGCCTGGATCACCTCGTCGATGTTGTCGGTGGGCTCGCCCATCCCCATGAACACGATGTTCTTCACGGGCCTGTCGGCCGAACGCTGCACGCGGTGCGTGGCCGCCCACCACTGGTGCACGATCTGGTCGGCGCGCAGGTTCTTGATGAGGCCCATCTGCGCCGTCTCGCAGAAACGGCAGCCCATGGCGCAGCCGACCTGGCTCGACACGCACAGCGTGGTGGTCGTGCCCGTCGAGCGTGGCATCGGGATCAGCACGCTCTCGGTCTCGAGGCCGTCGTCGTGGCGCAGCACGAACTTCGAGGTCTCGCCCTCGACGAGCGTGGCCGTGACGGGGTACTCGGGCACCTCGCACCAGGCGGGCACCACGCCCGCGCGGAACAGCGCGCGGTACTCCTCGAGCGCCGCCCCCGCGCTGCGGCCGCAGGAGCGCGCGCGTTCGACGAACTGCGCCCTGGTCAGGCCAAGCGGGCGGACGGGCTGGTCGGTCGCGACGGACATCGGAAGAAGCGTATCATGGCGACCCCCGCGGATTCCCGCGAAACACCGCCATGCACCTGAAGCGCGACGAAGACCATCACCACGGCCCGCCCGTCATTCCGATCAAGTTCATCCTCGAGGATCCCGAGGGGCTCACGGGCACGCCGCAGAAGGAGTGGGATGTGCTCGGCGGCGAGCACGAGTCGCTGCTCGAGGTCGCGATCGACAACGGCATCAACATCGAGCACGCCTGCGGCGGCGTGTGCGCGTGCTCGACCTGCCATGTGTACCTCGAGCAGGGCGCGCAGCAGGTGAACGAGGCGTCGGAAGACGAGGAAGACCGCGTCGAGGAAGCGCCTGGCATCCGCCGGACCTCGCGGCTCGCCTGCCAGTGCGAGCTCAAGGACCTCGGCGAGGGCCGCCGCGTGCCGATCGTGGTGCGCGTGCCTGCGTGGAATCGCAACGCGGTGAAGGAAATCCCGCACTAGGCCATGCACTGGCTCGATGTCCAGGAGATCGCCGAGGCGCTCGTCGACGCGCACCCCGAGGTCGACCCCGCGGTCGTCTCGTTTCCGCGGCTGAAGTCGCTGGTTGCGGCGTTGCCTGGATTCGCCGAGAAGCCAGGCCACCCGTGCAACGAGCGCATCCTCGAGGCGATCCAGCAGGCGTGGATCGACGAGCGGGAATAGCGGCCGTTCGATAGGCTGCGGCAATGCCGAAGTCGATCATCGAGCGGTACCACGCGGCGGCGATCCAGACCGCGTTCGAGAATCCGAAGACGCGCGCCGAGATCCCTGCGCGCGTCGCGCGCATGATCGCGATGGCCGAGCAGACGGTCGCGGGGTACGCGCCGTTCTTCGATGTGCGGCTCGTGGTGTTTCCCGAGTTCGCGCACGCGGCGCCCGTCTATTTCACGGTCGAGGAACTGCTCGAGCATCTCGCGGTCGAGCTTCCGAACGAGCACACCGACGCCTACCAGCGCTTCGCGCGCAAGACGGGGTGCTTCGTGCAGACGGGCACCTTCATCGAGCGCGACGCGCGCTGGCCGGGCGCCGTCTTCAACACGACCTGCCTCGTCGGCCCCGACGGCATCGTGGCGAAGTACCGCAAGGTGAACCCGTGGATTCCGTGGGAAGTGCACGCGAGCCCGCATGACCTGCCTGGCTATGTCGACGAGCTGTTTCCCGTCGCCGACACCGAGATCGGGCGCATCGGCTGCGCGATCTGCTACGACTGGCTTTTCCCCGAGTCGATCCGCCAGCTCGCGTTCAACGGCGCCGAGGTGCTGGTGCGCGTGAGCGCCTACATGGACCCCTGGGGCGCGACCGCGCCGATGGACTGGTGGACGACCATCAACCGCGCGCGCGCGATCGAGAACACCGCGTTCGTGGTCGCGTGCAACCAGGGCGCGACCTTCGAGGGCTATCCGCCGTTCTCGTGGCCTGGCGGCTCGATGGCGGTCGACTTCGACGGGCGGCTGCTTGCGCAGGCCGACGCGGGGCCTGGCGAGAAGGTCGTGGTCGCGCCCATCGACCTCGCCGCGCTGCGCGAGGCGCGCGAGCGCCGCCGCGGGCACGACATGCGCGCACACTTCCGCGCGGAGGCGCACCCGTATGCGTCGCGCCCCGTGTTTGCGCGCGCGGGAAGCGGGGCGATCACCATCGCGTCGAACGAAACACGCATCGCCGACGCGAAGCGCATCGTGCGCTGAGTGCTGTATCCTGCGGGCATGATGCCGAAGGCGGTCCTGCGGAGTTTCCTTGCTCGTACGACGGTCGGACCCGCGATCTTCGTGGCCGCGGGTGTGACGCTTGTCTCGCTCGCACTGCCCTCGTGCAGCCGCGAGCCCGGGACGGCCGAGGTCGCGCCCGCACGCAGCGTGGCCGACGCGGCGACCGTCGCAGCGCTCAACAAGGCCGTGGGCCTGATGGGACGGTTCGAGTTCGAGGCTGCGGCCGAGGCGTTCGCCGCCGTCGCGGCCCGCACAGATGCGCCCGTCGAGGCCGCGCTCGGCCGCGCGATCGCCACGCTCAACCAGTCGCGCGACGGTGCGCAGGACGATGCGCTCGTGCAGCTTGGCGCGATCATCGCCGCGAAGCCGTCGCGCGACATCGAGCTGCGCGCGCGCTATTGCCAGGGGCTGTGCTTCCTCTACCTCGGTCGCGCGGGCGAGGCGGTCGCCGCGTTCCTGCCTGTCGCCGAGGCGCGCGGCACCGACGCGTACGCGAGCTACTTCACCGCGCAGGCGCTCGAGCAGGTCGGCGAGACCGCGAAGGCGCTCGGCTGGTACAGGCAGGCCGCCGACCGCGACCCGTACCTGAAGAGCGCGCTGCTCGGCGTGCAGCGCTGCGCGCGCAAGGAGGGCGACGAGAAGGCGGCCGAGGCGGCGCTCGCCGCGTTCGAGCGGCTTGCCGAGAATCCGCGCGCGCGCGCCGCGGAGTTCAAGTACACGCGCATGGGCGCGATGGGCCTGGCCGTGGTGCCCGACGATGCGTCGAAGCCCGCGTATGTGCCGCCTGCGGGGCCGATCTTCGCCGAGGAACGCGAGCTTCCCATCGAGTGGCCCGCGGGATTCACGCCCGAATGGTCGGCCGACATCGACCAGCACGCGGCGAGCGTCGACCTCGACGGCGACGGCGTGCAGGACCTCGTCATCGCGCGAGCGCTCATGATGCCCGTCGGTGCCGCGCGCAAGGCGCTTCCGCTCGTCCTCAAGGGCCGCGCGGGGCAGCCGTATCTCGCCGAACCCATGCACACGCTGTCGGCGCTCGCGGGGGATCGCGTCAATTCGCTTCTCTTCGGCGACATCGACGCCGACGGGCGCGTCGACTGCTACGCCTGCTGCAACGGGGGAAACAGGCTGCTCCTGCAGCAGGCGGATGGTTCGTTCCGCGACGCCACCGACGCGGCGAAGGCGCGCGGCCGCATGACGCTCTGCCCCGATGGCGCGCTGGCCGACCTCGACCATGACGGCGACCTCGACATCTTCCTGCTCGGCGGCGATTCGGCGAACGAGCTGCTCGTGAACAACCTCGACGGGACCTTCCGTGAGATCGGCGCGCAGGCGGGCATCGCGACGAGCGAGCGTGGCCCACGCTCGGTGATGGTGAGCGACCTCGACTACGACCGCGACGCCGACATCGTGGTGATCAACAGCACGCCGCCGCACGAGGTGCTGCTGAACGACCGCCTGTGGAAGTGGTCGCCTGGGCTGCCGCCTGGAGTCACCGAGAAGCAGGTCGGCGAGGACGCGCTCGGCGCGGCGGTGGTCGAACTTTCCGACATTCCGCTGCGCAGGATCGTGCTGGTCGCGTCGAGCTATCTCAAGCTGCCGACGCGCGTCGAGCCGTTCGCGGCGAACCGCGGCGTCGAGGTGGGAACGGCCGATGTCACAGGCGATGGGCATGTGGACCTCGTGCTGCTCGGGCTCGACCGCGTGTCGGTGCACGACACGGCGGGGCGCGAGGTGTTCGCGCTGCCTGCGGCCGAGGGAGCCGCGCACACGCAGCTCGCGATGCTCGAGCCCGAGAAGGGCGCTTCGCTGCTTTCGCTGCGCGTCGGCAAGCCGCCGCTCGTGCGCGGCCCTGGGCCAGGGCGCGGCAAGATCGCGGCGGTGTCGTTCAGCGGCCGCACCGATCCCTCGCAGTCGATGCGCTCGAACACGAGCGGCATCGGCACGAGCTACGCCGCGCGCGTGGGCACCGAGTGGTTCGGCGGCGAGACATTCCGCACGCATACGGGCCGCGGGCAGTCGCTCGCGCCCGTGGCGATCGGCATGGGGCCCTTCGATGCGGCGGATTTCATCGAGATCGAGTGGTCGGACGGCGTGTTCCAGACCGAACTCGGCGTGCGCGCGGGCGAGCGGCATCTCGTGGCCGAGACGCAGCGGCAGATCTCGTCGTGCCCCGTGCTGTTTGCATGGAACGGCCGCGAGATGCGCTTCGTCACCGATGTGCTCGGCGTGGGCGGCATGGGCTATCTGCTCGAGCCGGGCGTGTACAGCGAGCCGCGGCCGTGGGAGTTCCTCGTGCTTCCCGAGACGGCGCTCGTGCCGCGCGAGGACGGGTCGCTGTCGCTCACGCTTGCGGAGCCGATGGAGGAGTCGTGCATGCTCGACGCCGTCCGGCTGCGCGCGGTCGATCTGCCCGAGGGCTGGGACATCGCGCCCGACGAGCGCCTGGCGATTGGCGGCGCCGCGCCGACGGGCGAACTGGTCGCATGGCGGCGCGCATGGATGCCGCAGGGCAGCGCGGCGCTTGCGTCGGTCGATCTCGTCGCGCCCGAGGTCGGGGCGCATGATCAGCGCTTCATCGGGCGCCTTGCGGGAGAACAGTCGGTCGAGCTCGAGTTCGGCATGGCGATCGACGCGATCGCGGAGCCGTGGCTCGTGATCGACGGCTGGGTCGAGTACCCGTACTGCCAGACGATGTTCGCCGCGTGGCAGGCGGGCGCGAAGTACCGCGCGCCGAGCCTCGAGGCGCGCGCGGCCGACGGCTCGTGGACGACGCTCGTCGAGGAGTGGGGCTACCCCGCGGGCATGCCGCGTCGCATGGCGCTGCCCGTGCCGCGCGAGAAGCTGCCTGCGGGCACGACGGCGCTGCGCATGCGGACGAACATGGAGGTCTACTTCGACAGCGTGCGGCTGGTCGCGCGCGAGCCGCTGCCTGCGGCGCCGTTCGAGCTCGGGCTGTCGCGGGCCACGCTCGCGTCGGTCGGCTTCGCCAGGCGCACGACGGGCCCGCAGAAGCAGCCCTTCTACGACCGCGGCGACCTGCTGCCGCTCTGGGACTGCCGCTTCCAGCACGGCCTGTACACAGTGCTCGGCGATGTGCGGGCGCAGCTCTCGGCGACCGACGGTGAAATCGTCGTCTTCGGCCCGGGCGAGGAGGTCGCCTTCGATTTCGCCGCCGCGCCCGCGCCCGCCGCCGCAGGCACCGTGCGCCGTTACATCCTCGAGTCGCGCGGCTGGTGCAAGGATATGGATCTCTTCACGAAGGACGGGGAGACGATCGCCCCGTTGCCCGCGGGAACGAGCGCACAATCGCTCGTCCGCCCGATGGGCGGACGGTGAGGCTCCGATAGACTGCGCTCCATGCAGAGGTTCCGTCCCGCTGTCGGTCCGAGGCTTCGGTGGCTGCTTGCCGCCGTGTTCGGGCTGTTCGCGTTGCTCGCGGTGAACAGCGTCTACCTGTCGGCGGTGACATTCCTCGAATGGCGCACGGGCGAGTCGCTGCAGGGAGGGTTCTATCTCTGGAACTTCCTCGGGCACCTCGTGCTCGGGTTCGCGATCGTGGTGCCGACGATCGTGTTCGGGATCGCGCACTGGCGCAATGTGCGCGGACGGCCGAACAGGCGCGCGGTGGCCGCGGGCATCGCGACCTTCGCAGCGGCGATCGTGCTGCTGGCGACGGGCGTGGCGCTGACGCGCATCGAGCTCGGCGGAACGACGGTCGGCGTGCGCGAGCCCGCGGCGCGCGAGCTCGTCTACTGGGCGCATGTGCTGGCGCCGCTCGCGGTCGTGTGGCTGTTCGTGGTGCATCGGCTGTCGGGTCGGCGCATCAAGTGGAAGGTGGGCGTGCGCTGGGCTGCGGTCGCCGCGGCGGCCGCGGCTGTCGCGGTCGTGGCGCACCTCGGCACGGGCGTGCGCGCGGAGCGGCTGCCGCTCGACGGCGACCGCTACTTCGAGCCGTCGCTTGCGCGGACCGCGACGGGCGGGTTCATTTCCTCCGACGCGCTCATGTCGAACGAGTACTGCCTCGAGTGCCACGCCGATGTGGTGCATTCGTGGGCGCACTCGGTGCACGCGGTGAGTTCGTTCAACAACCCTGTGTATGCCGCGAGCGTGCGCGAGACGCGCAAGCAAGCCTTCGAGCGCGAGGGCAGCGTGCAGGACGCGAACTTCTGCGCGGGCTGCCACGACCCCGTGCCGTTTTTCTCGGGTGCGTTCGAGGATCCGAAGTGGGACGACCCCGCGTACGACGCCGCGCGCGATCCGCTCGGAAGCGCGAGCATCACCTGCACCGTGTGCCACGGCATCGTGTCGATCGACAGTCCGCGCGGCAACGCCGACTACACCATCGAGGAGAGCGCGCATTATCCGTTCGCCGCGAGCGATTCGCCGCTTCTCCAGTGGGCATCGAACCAGCTGGTCAAGGCGAAGCCGGCGTTCCACAAGCGGACCTTCCTGAAGCCCGAGGTGCATCGCTCGAACGAGTTCTGCGGCGCGTGCCACAAGGTGCATCTGCCCGAGGCGCTCAACGACTACAAGTGGCTGCGCGGGCAGAACCACTACGACCCGTTCCTGCACTCGGGGCGCAGCGGACATGGCGTGCTGGGCTGGTACTACCCCGAGAAGGCCGCGACCTCGTGCAACGAGTGCCACATGAAGGCCGTGCCGAGCGAGGATTTCGCCGCGCGCGACCGCGATGGGTCGGGCGTGCGCTCGGTGCTTTCGCACGCATTCCCGAGCGCGAACACGGCGATTTCAGCGCTGGTCGACCAGTCGGCGTGCGCGATGCTTCCCGATGTGGCGCGGTCGGAGCTGCCCGAGGCGATGGCGAAGGAGACGCAGGCCGACGCGCATGATGCGATCGTGGCGGGGCATGCGGCGTTCAACGAGAAGACGCTGCGGGTCGACCTGTACGCCGTGCGCGACGGCGGTGCGATCGACGGCGGGTTGCGGGTGATTCGCCCCGAGTTGCCCGTGCTCGACGCGGGTGGCGAGTACCTGCTCGAGGTCGTCGTGCGGACGCTCGACATCGGCCATCCGTTCACGCAGGGCACGGCCGACTCGAACGAGGCATGGCTGTATGCGCGCGCCGCAGTCGCGGGTCGCGAGATCGGCACGATGGGCGGTCTCGCGGCCGATGGTTCGCTTGATCCTTGGACGCGCATGTTCAACGCGTTCGTCATCGACCGCGAGGGGAACCGCATCGACAGGCGCAATCCGCAGGACATCTTCCTGCCGCTCTACGACAACCAGATCCCGCCTGGGGCGGGCGATGTGACGCATCTTCGGCTACGCGTGCCCGCCGACGCCGCGGCGCCCGTCGAGATCGAGACGGAGGTCCGCTACCGCAAGTTCGACACGACCTACCTGCGGTATGTCTACGGCCCCGAGCGCGTGAACGATCTGCCCGTGCTTGTGCTCGCGCGCGATCGCGTGGCGCTTCCCGTGCGGGCGCGCGACGGCACGGTGCATGGCGCGACGAACGCTCCCGAACGGGGCGTCACGCCGTGGCAGCGCGTGTATGACTACGGAATCGGCCTGTTCCGCGAGGGTGATCGCGGCGTAGGTCGCGGTGCCTTGCGCCAGGCGGAGGAGGCGTTCCGCGAGGTCGAGGCTGCGGTGCCGTCGGTCGGCGCGCTTGCGCTTGCGCGGCTCCAGTTCAAGGAAGGGCGGCTCGACGAGGCGGCCGCATCGCTCGCCCGCGCGTCGCAGGCAGCCGAGGTGGGCGTGGTGCCAAATACGCCGTGGACCATCGCGTACTTCACGGCGCTTGTCGATCGGCAGAACGGCCTGCCTGAGCGTGCGCTCGAGGGGTTGCGTCGTGTGGTCACGACCGATTTCGCGGGCGCGACGCTGAAGAAGCTTGATTTCTCGAAGGATACGCGCGTGCTGAACGAGGTCGCTGAAGCGGCGCTCGAGGCGGCGGCGCTCGCGCGCGGCGACGAGGCGAAGCGCGCGCGGCTGCTTGAGGAAGCCGCGCAGGTGCTCGACGCGTCGCGCGCGATCGACCCTGAGCAGGCGCAGGCGTGGTGGCTTACGAACCGAGTGCGCGAGGCGAGGGGCGATGCGGCAGGCGCCGAGGCTGCGCGTGCCGAGCATGCGCGGTACAAGCCCGACGAGAACGCGCGCGACAGCGCGGTGCGCGCCGCGCGGCAGAAGTACCCGTGGGCCGACCGCGCCGCCGAGGCCACGGTGATCTATGACCTCGCGCGCGAGGGGCGCTTCACGGGTGCGCTGCTGCCGGGCACGGCGGTGTTTGTTGGAAAGAAGCGGGGATAACGGAAACGCTGCGAGGCGGCGTTTTGGGATCGCGGACGCCCGTCCTCCGATGGTGCCTGGCACGTGCCGTGCAGTGCCTGGCACTGCCTGGCACGTGCCAGGCACGCTTCCCGTTTCCGCTCGCGCGCTCACAAACCGCGACAAGTCGGCCGTAGGAGATCAATATCGGTGCATGCGCACGGCTCCTGCGGCTGGTGCCTGGCACGTGCCGTGCAGTGCCTGGCACTGCCTGGCACGTGCCAGGCACCTGACGGGGGCGAGGTCGGGCCCGCGGCCCGATAGACTGCGGGCCGATGCAATCCGAGCCCCCCGAGCCCGACTCACCGCAGGACATCGAGGTCGCCGACCGGCTCGTCGCGCGCGGTTTCTGGCGTTCGCTTCTCGTCATCGCGGTCATCGCGGGCGGCATCGTCGTCTTCAAGGCCATCCGCGCGAAGCCGAGCCCCGTCGATGGTTCCGCGGCGCCCGCGCCTGTTCCCTCGCAAAGTCCTGCTGCGGCGATCGGGCCTGTTTCGGGCATCGCGTTTCGCGATGTCGCCGAGACTGCGGGCATCGATTTCGCGCATGAGTCGGGTGCGCGCGGCGGCAAGCTGCTGCCCGAGTGTCTTGGTGGCGGCGTTGCGCTCGTCGATCTCGACCTCGACGGTCGTCTCGACATCGTGTTCACGCAGGGTGAACCGCTGGAAGCAGCCGCGGGCGACGCGGCGGCGGGGCGCGGAGGTCTGCGCGTGTATCTCAACCGCAGCAGGCAGGGCGCGGGCATGCGGTTCGAGCGGCTCGCGGGCGACGAGGCATTGATCGCTGGGTGCTACGCCAACGGCCTCGCCGCAGGAGATGTCGACGGCGATGGAAGGGCAGACATCCTCGTCGCGTGCGTGGGGCAGGACCGGCTGCTTTTCAACCGTGCAGGCCCGTCGGGTGCGCCGCTGCTCGTCGAGGCGCCGCTGCCTGAGGATACGAAGTGGGGGAGTTCGGCGGGAATGCTCGACGCCGACGCCGACGGCGATCTCGACGCGATCGTGGCGAACTATGTGAAGTGGTCGCCCGCCATCGATCGCGCGGTCAACTTCACGCTCGACGGCGTCGGTCGCGCCTACGGCCCGCCGACAGGGTTCGAGGGAACAACGCTCTCGCTTCTCGTCAACGACGGGCGCGGCTCCTTCCGCGACGCGACCGCGGCGTCGGGCGTCGATGTGCGCAACCCCGTCACGGGCGCGCCGTACGCGAAGGCCCTCGGCCTCGCCTTCGTCGACGCCGACCGCGATGGCCGCACCGACATCCTGGTCGCGAACGACAAGACGCCCAAGTTCCTGCTGCGGAACCTCGGCAACGCGGCCGACGGCACGCCGCGCTTCGGCGACATCGCCGTGCCGACGGGCTTCGCGTACGACCGCGACGGCGCCGCGACGGGCGCCATGGGCATCGATGCCGCGTGGCCGCGCAACGACGGCGAACTCGCGGTCGCCGTCGGCAACTTCGCGAACGAGCCGAGCTCGCTCTACATGTCCTCGCGCCAGGGCGCATCGCTTGCGCTCGGCGACGAGGCGCTTGCGCAGGGTTTCGGCGCGCCCACGCGGCGGTTCCTCTCGTTCGGCCTCGTCTTCGCCGACCTCGACCTCGATGGCGACGAGGACCTCGTGCAGGCGAACGGCCACCTCGAGCCCGAGATCGCGCGCGTGCAGCCGTCGCAGTCGTATGCGCAGCGCGCGCAGTACTTCGTGAACCGCGGCGGCGACAGCGTTCCGCTCTTCGTCGAGGCGGAGCCCGCGTCGCTCGGCGACCTCGCCACGCCCGCGGTCGGACGCGCGCTCGCCGCGGGCGACCTCGACGGCGACGGCGACACCGACCTCGTGCTCGTCGACCTCGGAGGCCGCGCGCGCGTGCTCGAGAACACGCAGACGACAGGCCACCGCTGGCTCGCCGTCGCGATCGACGGAGCGCGCGCATTCGGCGCCGAAATCGAGATCGAGGCCACGATCCGCGGCGCACGCGTGGTGCAGCGCCGCACGCTCTCGCCGACCCGCAGCTACCAGTCGCAATGCGAACCGCTCGCGCGCTTCGGCCTCGGCGACGCCGACGGTGCCACGCGCGTCACCGCACGCCTGCCCGATGGAACAACGGTCCAACACGGCCCCGCGCCCGCGGGCCGCGTGGTTCGCATCGCTCCTCCGTAACGCCAGGGTCTCGCCGCGCTCAGAGCTTGCGCGTCTTCTCGAACTTCGCCTTGTCGCGCTTGTCGGGGTCGTGGCGGTTTTCCTCGGCGAGGTGCAGGATGCGCGTGCACGCCTTGCACTGGATCACCGCGTCCGAGTTCGACGAGAGCCGCGCGTACACCTCGAACGGCACCTCGATGTTGCAGTTCCCGCACGCGAACTCGCGGTGGCGCAGGTCGACGACCGTGATCTCGGCCATCGACTCGCCGCCCGTCTCGTCGGCGACCTTGTCGAACACCTTGCGCTCGCGCTCGGGCACGGCCAACGCCGCGCGCTCGCGCTGCGCCTCGAGCTCGGCCAGACGGTCGCCGACATCCTTCACGCACTCGTCGAACTTCGCCTTCGCCACCTCGCGCACCTTCATGCGCTCGGCGGTCGTCGCGACATGCACCTCGAGCCGCTTCTTCGTGTCCTCGGCGCGCTGCATCTCGTCGAGTTCGCGCTTCGCCGCCTCGTCCTTCTGCGTCTCGAGCACCTTGAGCTCGTTGAGGATCGACTTGTACTGCCGGTCGTTCGTCGACTGGTTCAGCTCGCCGCGCAGCTTGTCGACGCGCGCCTGGATCGCCTGCGACTCGAGGCCGAGGTTGTGGATCACCGCCTGCAACTGACGCTCCTGCGTCTCGAGGTCGGCCTTCTGCTTGGCAAGGAGCGCCAGCTGGCGGTCCTGCGCATCGAGATAGGTCTTCGCGGAATCCACGCGGCCGCGCAGCGCGCGCACCTGGCTGTCGACGCGATGCAGCGTCAGAAGGTTGTCGAGAAGGGCCATAGACACGCGATGCTATCAGGAATCGCCGCGGCAAAAACCCTTGCAAACTCGGCAAATCGCGCCGTCACGCCACGGGCGCCACTCGCAGCAGCCAGTACACCACGGGCCCCGCGAACAGCGGGCTGTCGAGCACATCGAGCACGCCGCCCATTCCTGGCAGCGTGCGGCCCGAGTCCTTGAGCCCCGCATCTCGTTTGAACGCGCTTTCGGCAAGGTCGCCCGCCTGCCCGATGACCGCGACCAGCGCGCCGCCAACCGCGCCGATCCACCACGGGAACCGATCCGCGCCCTCGCCATGCGTCTGCGCCAGGTACCCGAGCGCGCCGCCCACGGCCGCCGCCGTCACCACGCCGCCCGCAAGGCCTTCCCATGTCTTCTTCGGCGAAAGCCACGGGATCAGCTTGTGCCGCCCGATCGTCATGCCCGTGAAGTACGCGCCGATGTCGCAGCTCTTCGTCGTGAGCACGGCCCCGACGAGCACCCACGGCGAATGCTCCAGCCTGATCAGCATCCAGAAGCCGAGCAGCACGCCGCCGTACACGCCCGCAAGCAGCGTTCCGCCTGCAAGGACAAGCGAGCCCGCGGGGTCGCGGTTCCATGCCATGCGCAGCATCGCGCCGAGAAGGCCGAGCGAAAGCGCCGTCGCGCCAAGCCCCGCGGTCGCCACGGGATTTCCCGTGATCGCACTGCCCGCCGTTCCCGCAAGGCCAAGCAGCGCCGCCGCGGTCGCCGCGCCGTTGCTCGCGGGCAGCTTCGCCGCACGCAGGAACGCCGTCACCTCGCGCGCGATCAGCACCGACAGCAGCGCCGCGAACACCAGCAGCACGAGCCCAGGCGGCAGCCCGCGCTCCGCAAGCGGCGCGTCGAGCGACGCGTCGAACCACACCACGCCGAGGATCAGCGCGATGAGCAGTGGACCGGTGATGAGCCGCTGCCAGAGCATGCGTTCCCCCTGTCAGTAGGTCGGAACCTTCGGATCGACATCGAGCGACCAGAGGTGGATGCCGCCCGCCAGGCTCGTCACATTGGTGAAGCCCGCCGCACGCAGCATGTAGGTCGCGGTCAGGCTGCGGCGCCCGTGGTGGCAGTTCACCACGATGCGCCGAGAGAGGTCGTCGTCGAGCTCCGCCTTCAGCTCGTCGACGCGCCGATCGAGCTCCTGCAGCGGAAGCAGCCGCGCACCATCGATGCGGCAGATGTCCCACTCGGGCTGCGTGCGCACATCGAGCACGACCACCGCCGCGCCGCTCGAACGCAGCTCCTTCAGCTCGCGCGGCGTCGTCTCGTCGTCGCGGCGGTAGGGGTAGCCCTGCGGAATGCCAGGCGGAAGCGTGCCATCGTCAAGCGTCATGCGTGCGCTCCTCAGCGAACCCAGCCGTTCTTGACGAGCGCGTCGACGGTGCGCTTCGCGCGCGCATCGCCGCCGAGCAGCTTCTCGAGCTCGGTGCGGCGGATCGCGCCCTTCGTCGCAAGCGCCTCCATCGCATGGGTGAACGCGAGCTGGTCGAGCGCCGCCTGCTCGACGCGCGCGGCGAGCGCGGGCGTCCATGCGGCGCCGACCTTCTTCGTCTTCTTCGCCATGCGTTTCCTCGCGGTGTGAGCTTCGGGCGTGGCCGCGCACGGTGCGCCGCGCCGCCCGAGCGTCGTCATTCGAATTCGTCGATCAAAGCCTCGATCTCGCTTGCCGCATGCCGGTCGCCCACGCTCCGCGCGCGTGCAAGTCCGTCGCGCAGCGTCGACAGCGCGTCGGCCCTGCGCCGCAACCCGTCAAGCGCCTTCGCCTTGTGAAAGAACGCATAGCACTGCTTCGGATCGGCCACGATCGCGCGGTCGTACCACCCGAGCGCCTCCTCGAGGCGGCCGAGCTTCTGGCACTCCTGCGCCAGGCCGTACAGCACGAAGCCGTCGTCGGGCTCCTGCCCGTGCAGCGCGAGCAGCTTCGCAAGTCGGTCGGATTCGGCGTGGCTCGTCATGGGGCCAGTCATGCGGCCCATCGGGTCCCCTCGTGGGGCGCGATGGCGTCTACCTGCGCGGTCCGCGCGCGGCGGGCAGGGTACTCTACTTGCCCATGGCACGCCTCCGCCCGACAGCCGCCGCCGTCCCCGATCTGCGCCCCTGGTGGCTCCGTGG
>JAJTGK010000150.1 GCA_021297815.1 Planctomycetaceae bacterium | reverse complement strand
GTACTGCGCATCGCCTCGGACGAGCTCGACGAGCGCGCCGCGGCTCGAGCCCATTTCGTCGGGGTTCTCGATCGGCGAGAGCGCCTGGCCCCAGAGCGAGTCGAACTTGCCGTCCCAACCAAGCCAGCGCCGCCGCGCGGCGTCGATCACCGTGGGCGAGTTTCGCCGCGAGACCCCGATGCCCTGTGCGAGCGGCTTGCCGTCGGTGAACGCGCGCTTCGGGTCGTGGCAGGTCGCGCAGGACACCTGCTTCGGCGAGAGGCGCCTGTCGAAGAAGAGCTGCTGGCCGAGCTCGGATGCGAAGGGGTTGTCGGCGACGCGGTTCGTCGGGTCCGCGGGGACGGCGGGCAGCGGCGACATGCGCGCGATGCGACCGAGTTCTTCGTCGGACAACGCGGCGATCTCGGGCGGAAGCCTGCTGCGGTCGAAGGGCGGCGCGGCCACCGCCGCGCTTCCAAGCGCGAGCGCGACGAAACACGCGAACATGCGTTCACTCGATGTCGACATACCACTGGGCCCGTTCCGAAACGCCGTCTTCCTCGACATCGACCGCAAGCACCCAGCGACCCGTCATGTGGAAGAGCATGCTGTCGACCACGAAGTATGCGTCGGCGCCCCGCCGCGTGACGCCAGGCACGAGGTTCATGCCGTGGCCGTGGTGCGGCATCTCGGCATCCACGCGGATGCGTGCCGAGGCGGGCAGCGCCGCACCATCGATCCGCCGCACGCCGACGCCGATCGAGAATGGCTCCGCGTCGGGAATGGTGCCGCCGACCGGCTCCCAGGTGACTTCGTAGGTGCCGTCCGACGATGTCGCGACCCGCGCGGCGGGCGTGAAGTCGACGGCAGAGGCGGCACTCGCCTCTTGCGCGGTCTGCCCCGTCGGCTGCGCGGCATCCTTCGCGGGTTCGCCCGCGGGCTGCTTCGAGCCGTCGCAGGCGATGGGGGCGAGGGAAAGCGCGAGCACGATCGGCGTGAAACAACGCAGCCTCATGACTCACCTCCTGGTGCGAGCGGATTGCTTCTCGGCGTCGACGAGGGCGCGTCGAGCGGCGGCGCGCCAGGTGACCCGCGCCGCTTGCGGTCGTAGTAGCGGCCGAGCGTGCCCGTCAGGTTCCACGCAAAGCTGCTGTCGCCATCCTTGCCGTCGGTGAAGCGCTCGTAGCGGTGGTTGCCGCGGTCGATCACGATGAGCCCGAGGTCGGAGCGCACGATGCCCTGCGGATCCCAGAACTGCTCGTCGAGGACGCCTCGCTCGCCGACGAGCACCGCGGTGCCGTCGCGGGCCTCGACGATGCAGGCATCGCGCGCCGCGTCCGACACGACCATCACGCCCGCCGCACCCGCGCGAAACGCCACGCCCGACGGCCGCATGAGTTCGAGACCGCCGATCGAGTCGCGCCGCGTCCAAGTGCCGTCCTTCGCACGCACGAACACGCAGCGCGCCACGGGGTCGGCGACGGCCACCAGTCCGTCGGCGATGGCAAGCTCCTCGGGCTGCCGCGCGTCGGGCGGCAGGCCTTCGAGCACGCCTTCACGCAGACGCTCGTCGGTGCGGATCAACACCATGTTGCGCCGGTCGAGGAGCACCACCGCGCGTTCGGCAGGCGCGGAGCCGTCGAACTCGATGTCGACGATGTCGATCGGGCGCAGCCTTGGGTTCGCGCCCTCCGCGGCCAGCCTCGAGGCGAACGCCGAGAGGTCCATCGAACGCGCGAGCCGCGGCAGGAACTGGTCGAACACCGAGGCCTTCGCGCGGTCCCACTCGAGCCTGAAGATGTCGATGCGCTTGTGCACGCGATCGGCGACCCAGAGGTCGCCCGCCCGCACCGCGATGCCGCGCGGAGCGACGGCCATCGCAGAGATTTCGCCGAATCGCAGCGGCAGCGCACCGCCCCCGCCGACGACGCACATATGGACAGGAGGCGTGGCGCGTGCATCGCAGATGGCGATCGCCTCGATCTCGCGGTCGACCACCGCCAGGATGTCATCGCCGCATCCCGCTTCCGAGCCGAAGTGGCTCGAGATGAACTCGCCGCCGAACGCCGACGGATCGACGGGATCGGCCTCGGGCTTCAAGGTCAGAAGCTGCACGCGGTCCTCGAAGCTCTCCGCCACCGCAAGCGTCACGCCGTCGGCAGCAACCGCGAGGCTCACGGGGTAGTGGATGCGCCCCTCGCCCTGCCGCGGCAGCAGCGCGTGCATGCCGAAGAAACCGATGAACGAGCCGTCGAAGTCGACGACCTGCACGCGATGGTTGAGTTCGTCCGCGACGAGCAGGCACCGCGCGCCATCGCGCTCGAGCACCGCGACATCGCGCGGCGCGCTGAATTGGCCAGGATTTCCGCCCGCTTCGCCAACGCGCACGGGCGCCCCCGATTCCGCGCCCTCGAGGTTTCCCGCGTCGAATCGCCACAGGCAGTCTGCAAGGCGATCCGCGACGAAGATGGTCCCGTCCGCCGCGACATCGATGCCCGCAGGCTCGACCAGGATTCCCCTGCCCGACTGCCGACGCAGCGAGCCGTCCGCCGCGAACTCCGCGACCACGCCGAGCGACGCATCGGACACAAGCAGCTCGTCACCGCGCCACGCCACCGCGACGGGGGCGCGCAGAGTGCCCTCGCCGACACGCGACCACGACCCACGGAAGACATGCACGACGCCTGCGAGGTCCGAGACGGCCAGCGCGCCCGACGCCGACACGGCGATGTCGCTTGCAGACGCGATCGCGGGCATGGCGGCCGAGTCTGCGGCGAACGGCCCGACGAGCGGCTCGCCGTCCTCCGAGATTCCCGTCATGACGCGCACTTGCGCCGACGCGCGGCCGCCATCGATCGCCTCGGGTGTGCAGACGAGGAGACGCTCTCCGAGCCACGCCACACCGCAGGCACCGCGGGCCCCGTCGAGGGTCGTTCGGTAGTCCGCGCCCTTCGGGCAGTCGGCAGATCCGAGTGCAGACGCCGCCCATATGAACGCGATCTGAACAAGCATGGCGCGAGTGTACCCCGACCCGCGAGGGTGGCTGCGGCGTTACCCTCCGACCAATGCACTCGCACGACCCATCCGACGACAGGCCATCGATCGCAGCTCGGATCACGAGGGCGTTCGCCGTGATCGCGACCACGGGTTTGGCTGCGGCGCTCTTGCTGCTGCCGCACGCCGCACCGACTTCTGCCCTGCCGGAGTCGTGGTGGATCGGCGTCATGCCGTTCGCCGCGCTTCTCGGCGCGATCGCGGTCTTCCCGCTCGTCCCCGCCGTGGCGCACTGGTGGCACTCGAACCTGAACCGATACGCGGTGTCGCTGGTCCTCGCGCTCGCCGCGCTCGGGTTCCTCGCGTGGCACCGCGGCCCCGAGGGCGTCGGCTATGCGCTGCACCACGCGGTTCCCGCCGAGTATGTGCCGTTCATGTCGCTGCTGTTCGCGCTCTATGTGATCGCGGGCGGGCTGCGCATCGGCACGCCGTTCGACGGCAAGCCGCGCGAGAATCTCGCCATCCTGCTCGTGGGCGCCCTCATCGCGAGCTTCATCGGCACGACGGGCGCCGCGATGCTCCTCATCCGCCCCCTCCTCGAGTCGATCCATCGCCGCAAGCACCGAGCGCACACGATCGTCTTCTTCATCTTCATCGTGTGCAACTGCGGCGGCTGCCTGCTGCCGATCGGCGATCCGCCGCTCTTCATGGGCTATCTGCGAGGCGTGCCGTTCCTCTGGACGATGGGCCTCTGGAAGGAGTGGCTGCTCGTCAACGGCCTGCTGCTCGGCGCGTACGCAGCCATCGACACGGCGCTCTTGCGCAAGGAACGCCGCGAGATCCAGGCCGCCGACGACCACAAGCGCTTCTTCGTCGAAGGCGCGGTCAACATCCCGCTGCTCGCCGCGGCGATCGCGGCGGTCGCGCTGCTCGTCCCAGGCAAGGAGCTCGTGGGCACGGGCTTCATCGTGCCGAACTTCCTGCGCGAAGCCGTGCTGTTCGGCCTCGCGGGCGCCAGCTGGGCGCTCACCGCGAAGCAGGTCCGCCGCGCCAACAACTTCGAGTTCGGCGCGATCATCGAGGTCGCCGCGATCTTCATCGGCATCTTCATCACCATGCAGACGCCGCTCGAGGTCCTGACCGCGAGCGGCCCGAAGCTCGGGATGGAAAGCCCGATCGCGTTCTACTGGGTCACGGGCGCGCTCTCGAGCTTCCTCGACAACGCGCCGACCTATGTGGTCTTCTTCGAGATCGCGAAG
This sequence comes from Planctomycetaceae bacterium, assembly GCA_021297815.1. Lineage (GTDB taxonomy): Bacteria > Planctomycetota > Phycisphaerae > Phycisphaerales > SM1A02 > QWPT01. The sequence continues at coordinate 1,030 of JAJTGK010000150.1, read as the reverse complement.
ACGCTGCCCATGGCCGAGGGCGAGACCTATGTGCAGCTCGCGAACGGCGTGATCCGCGAGGACCTCCTCACCGCCGTCTCGCTCGGTGCCGTGTTCATGGGAGCGAACACCTACATCGGCAACGGCCCGAACTTCATGGTCAAGGCGATCGCCGAATCCGACGGAATCAAGATGCCGAGCTTCTTCGGCTACATGGCATGGTCGGTCGGCATCCTGTTGCCGCTGCTCGCGCTGGCGGAGATCTTCTTCCCGTGATCACGGGACGCGCGGGTCAGGAACCCGCGGGCGCAGGAGCGGACTTCACCTTCCCGTCGCCAGCGTCCTTTCCCTTCATCGACGCGTAGATCACGCTCTGCACGACGACGCTTTCGCCAAGCAGGCGGCCACGCGCTCGCTCGCCTGGTCGAGCGTGCGGAACTTGCCTTGGTCGAGTTCCGCCTCGAACATCGTGAGGGAGTTCTCGACGCCAAGCAGCAGGCTCGCGAGGACCGCCCACTCGTGGCGCGTCTGCGGCCAGTACTCGTTCGACTGGACCAACTCAAGCGGCACTGTGACGCGCCAGCCGTCCCCCGTCTCGACGAGCGCCACGAACCCGCCGAAGAGCGGGTCGCCCTCGTAGGTCAGGGCCGCGGTGCCGTCACCAAGGTCCTCCGCCTCGAGCTTCGAGCGTGATTCGTCGAGCACCTTGAATGGGTCGGTCACGATGCGCTCGACCGCGGGGCCGAAGCCGAAGCGGTCGGATACGCGCTCGGCCTGCGTCTTCGTCTTCGCGAGGTCCTTCTCGAAGCGCGCCTTCACCTTGCGGCTCACGCGCCCGAGCTGGCCGAGCATCTCCGACAGCTTGCCCTTCACATCGGAGATCGCGCTTGCCTCGGTCACGCCGTCCTCGAAGGCGATGTCGCGCGCCTGGATCTCGAGGAACTGCGGCAAGTCCTCGGGGCGCCCGTCCTTGACGGCCTTCTGGATCGAATCGAGCAGCGCCGTCGGAGTCGCCGTGTCGTACGCAGGGTCGGCGCAACCGCCGAGAACG
>JAJTGK010000149.1 GCA_021297815.1 Planctomycetaceae bacterium | reverse complement strand
AGCCTCCCGTGGGGCCGTCGGCGCCCTGGTCGTTCTCGCCCTGATGCCAGAAGAGGCCGCGGATGCCGTCCTCGAGCCGTGCCTCGCGCACGCGCCACAGCAGTCGGCCGTAGATCGTGCCGCGGTCCATGGGGTCGTCGGCGTTGCGCTGGTGCTGGTCGACGCGCGTGCCGCCGACGGCGCCGTTGATGATGCAGATCGGAACGCGGTGGCGCTCGACGAGCCGCTGCGCGAGGTCGTAGGCCCAGTATCCGATCGCAAGCTTGTCCTCGCGCGCCTTCCGTGAGGCGTTGCCCCAGCGCACGCTTCCTGGGTTTCCGCCCGTCGCGCCGAAGGTGCGGATCCATTCGCTCGTCTCGGGGAAGTCGCCCTTGCCCCAGTCGGTGGCGACGGCGTTCGACTGCCCGTCGATCACGAACGCATCGCCGCAAACGAGGTTGCCGACGGAGCGCATCACCGTGTCCTTGCCCGCCGCGCTCGTGCCGAACTCGGCGCTGTAGCGGACAAGCCCTGGCTTCAGCGTCGCCGAGAGCGCGTAGCGGCCGTCGGGCCCTGGCTTCGCGCGCGATTCGGCGAAGGGCTTGCCGTCGGCGAGCACGCGCAGGAAGACGCCGTCGGCGGCGGTTTCGAGCCTTCCGTTCCACACGAGCCGACCCTCGTCCTTGTCGTCGCGGGCGTAGAACTGCCCCTCCTCGGGCTCCTCGTCGGCGGCGGGGGTGCGGTGCACCCACGCGTCGCGCGCGGGTTCGCGCACGGCGATCGTCGTGCTGCGCGACACGGGCACGCCGCCGTTGTCGATGGTCGCAGTCACGGTCAGCGTGCCGCTGTTCTGGGCGCGGGTGAGGCGCAGCGAGGGCGGCTCAACTTGCGATGCGGGAACCGCCGCGTGGGTGACCGCCATGTCGCCCACCGTCCACCGCACGCGCCATTCGCGCGCGTCGCCCTTCTGGACGCGCGGCCGCACGGCGATCGCGGTGCGCCCATCCCACTCCGCGGGCGCGTCGAGCGTGAAGGCGGGGTCGGCGATCGCCTCGCGCACCGAGACCTGGACCGATTTCGTCGCGATCCCGTCGGCGCGCACCACCTTGCATTCGAGTTCGGCCTGAGTGTCGCCCGACACGCGGCCCGCGTCGACCGTGCAGGCGAGCACATCGGTCGCGAGGACCGTGCGCGCGTCGCCTCGGACGAGCGTCCAGACGATCTTCTGCGCGCCGCCGATCTGGGCGCGCACGGTTGCGCGCGCGCCTTCATCGAGGTTCAGCGCCTCGTGCGACAGCGTGAACGCATCGCCCTCGCGCACGATCGGGCCCACCGCGGTCTGCAGCGGCTTCTGGTTCTCATGCTCGAGCCTGATCCAGTCGGCGGAACGGGCGACCTTCGCGATGCGCACCTCGTCGATGTCGCCGACGAAGCTGTAGTTGCCGTACCAGCCGCCGATCCAGAGCGCCGAGGTCTGCGGGAGATCGAGTTCGGGCCGCGACCTTCCCTCGAGCACGCCGTTGATGTAGACGCGCGAGTCCTTCTCCGAGTAGGTGTGCACCACCTGGTACCACTCGCCGGTCGCGAGCGTGCGCTCCGCGTCCACATCGGCGAAATAGCACTGGATCGCGATGCGCGGAGGGCTGAGGAAGTTCATCATGACCTTCGCGGGGCGCGCCTCCTTGCCCCATGCGACCACGGTGCCGTTCACGCGCTCGGCGCGAAACCACGCGCTCGTCGACATCGGCCCCATGCCCTTCGGATAGCTCGCGATCTTGTCGCCCGCGAACACGCCCTGGCCGCCTGCGAGGTGGCGTGCGGGGCCGATCACGCCGCGCGTCGCGGTCGTCCCCTCGTCCTTCGACTCGACGCTGCCCGTGTCGTCGGCGACCGTCGCATCCATGTGCCACACGCTGCAGAAGCCGTTCGATTCGTTGAAGACGGCCTTGCCGTCCGATGCGTCGGTCGCGGCGGGGTTGCCCCAGTGGATGCGCAGCGCCTGGCGCGCGTTGCCCTCGATGCGCGGAATGCGCACCCAGACCACGCCGCTCGCGTTCTCGGCGTCCCACTGCTCGATGCGGTGCGCAAGCGGTGCGCCGTCTTCAGCCGAGAACCGCAGGTCGCGCCCATCGGCCGCACACTGTGCGAAGTCGAGGAAGTCGCCATGCAGCCTGACGAGGAGCGGGAAGCCCTCGACCACCGCGCCCTCGGGCAGGTCTGCGCCTTCGCGGGTCGTGAGGATGTGCATGGTGCCGTGGTGCTTCCATGCGGCGAAGTCGTCGGTGCGCGCGGCTGCGGCCGAAGGCAGGAGGAGCTCGACGGCGCAGGCGAAGAGAACGGTCGGTGAGAAGCGGCGCATCGGCGCAGCGTCTGCGATTTTGCCGCGTCGCGCCATATGAGGTCGGGGAGCGGCGGGGTACATTCCCTGCATGGACCAGTCGACCAGCCCGCGCCTCGCCGCGCCGTCCGTCCCGACCATCGTCGTCTCGCTTGGCGTGTGCCTCGCCGCGTTCGTGGGGATCGGTTCCGCGCAGGCCCAGGACGGGCCTGCTTCCGCGCAGCCGTCGGGGGACCTGGCGCCGTCGCGCGGCGCCGCGCGGGCCTCCGAGGAGAAGGTGGCGATCCCCACCGACGCCGAGGCGATCGCGCAGGGTGTGTCGCGCATCGTGGCGATGCAGGAGAAGGGGCCCGGCGCCGACATCGCCGCCGAGTGGCCCTACGAGGGCGTGTATCGCGTGGGTGGCAAGATTCCGTTCGGGTATCGCGTCGGTGGCACCTCGATCGCGTCGATGGCGCTGCTTGCGGCGCCAGGCTTCGCCGACGACGCGGCGCGCAAGGACGCCGTCGCGCGCGCCGTCGACTTCGTCGCGTCGGCGCGCAGCGAGAAGCTGCTCTCGCCCGAGTACGACGGTGGTTACGATGTGCGCGGCTGGGCGCACTGCTACGGCCTGCGCTTCCTGCTTGCGGCGAAGTCGGCGGGCGCCGTGAGCGACGCGCAGAAGCCCGAGGTCGACGCGGCGATCGCGTTCTACCTCGACGCGCTCAAGGCGACCGAGATCCCGCAGGTCGGCGGCTGGCAGTACGCGCGCGGGCCAGGCGTCGACAATCCGTGCCCGACAAGCCCGTTCATGACCGCGCCGTGCCTCATGGCGCTCCTCGAGGCGAAGGCCGCGGGGCTCGAGGTCTCGGATGAACTCCTCGCGCGCACGGTGAAGGCGCTCGAACTCACCCGCGGCGAATCGGGCTATGTCGCCTACAACGCGCAGCGCCCGACGCGCGACGACCCGAAGCAGATCCCTGGCGCGATCGGCCGCATGTGCGCGGTCGAGGTCGCGCTGGCGCGCGCAGGAAAGGGCGACGAGAAGCGCCTGCGCGCCGCGGTCGAGAAGTTCTTCGAGTTCTGGCCCGAGCTCGAGAAGCGCCGCAAGAAGACGGGCACGCATGTCGCGCCCTACGGCGTGGCGCCGTACTACTTCTTCTACGCGTTCACGCACGCCGCCGCGGCGATCGAGCAGCTTCCCGACGCCGAGCGCCCCGCGCTGCGCGCGAAGTTCCGCGAGACGCTCTTCCGCGTGCGCGACGCCGACGGCACCTGGAACGACCGCGTCTTCCCGCGCAGCGCCAGCTTCGGCACCGCGATGAGCGTGCTGGCGCTGGTCGAGGCGGCCGATTCCGCCGCGGGGCCGCGCTCGCGCTGAGCCCCGGGCGCCCGCGTTCTGCGCTCCGCATCGCCCCCTCATGGGGCGCGTTCCCCGCTTTGCGCCCTTCGCACACCATCGCCCCAAGTGCGGTCGCGCGGCGGCCGATCTCGCGCTGTCCGCAGCATTTGGACACGCGACACGCGTCGGGAACGGACCCGCCGCCTGCGCGCTGGGAGGCATATGGACGCACGATCGATCGCGCACTTCGTGGCAAGCACGCAGCAGGTCTTCTCGACCATGCTTTCGCTTTCCGTCACCGCAGGCAAGCCCTACACCGTGGCGGCGGTTCCGCGCTTCGAGAACGAGGTCAGCGGCATCATCGGGATGTCGGGCGACCTGCAGGGCATGGTCGTGCTCTCGTTCCCGACCGCGACCGCGAAGGGCGCCATCCAGGCGTTCACAGGCATGGAGATGGACCCCGCGTCCGCCGACTTCGCCGACGCCGTGGGTGAACTCGTCAACATGATCTCGGGCGCCGCCAAGGCGAAGTTCGAGGGCAAGAATGTGTCGATCTCGTGCCCGTCGGTCGTGATCGGCAAGGGCCATCGCGTGCAGCAGCCGAGCGACGCCGTGTGCATCACCATTCCGTTCACCTGCCCCGCGGGTGAATTCTCGGTCGAGGTCGCGATCAAGCCCGCGAAGTCCGCCGCCGCACCCGCCACCACCAACGCCGTGAAGGCAGCCTGAAAGGGGCCCTCGCCATGAAGGTCATGCTCATCGACGATTCGAAGACCATGCGCACGATCCAGCGCAACATCCTGCTCCAGCTCGGATTCAAGGACCTCGAGGAGGCCTGCGACGGCCAGGACGCGCTGTCGAAGGTCAGCGCGTTCGCGCCCGACCTCCTCCTCGTCGACTGGAACATGCCCAACATGGACGGCCTCACCTTCGTGAAGACCTACCGCGCGCAGGGCGGAAAGAGCCCGATCGTGATGGTCACCACCGAAGCCGAGAAGACCCGCGTGGTCGAGGCGATCAAGGCGGGTGTGAACAACTATGTCGTGAAGCCGTTCACGCCCGACTCGCTGTCGGCGCGCATCAACGAGACGCTGTCGCGCGCCAAGGCCGCGTGAACCGCGCCGCGGGTTTGTGAAGGACCGCGCCATGCCCGACACCGCCACCGAACGCCTGCCCTTCGTGCGGCTTCTCGACAACGGCCGCGAGGCCGTGCTCGAGATTCCCTCGGAGGCTGCGCCCGAGATCACCACTCCCGACGCGCTCATCGGACTTGTCCGTGAGCGCGGCGTGCTTCTCGACCGCTCGGTCGATGAAGCCGTCCGCTCGCTCGCGGCGCAGCATGCATCGCGCGCCGCGGGCGACGCGGCCGACATCTCGGGCACGGTGTCGCGCTGGGTCGAGCCCGTGCCAGGTACCGACGCGCGCATCGACTGGGCCGAGGAGTTTCGCCCCGCGGCCGAGGCGTCCGCTGGAGACGACGCCGCGGCGCCCGTCGCAGGCTGAAGGTCGCGGCAGGGCAGGTGCTCGGCACGCTGGTCGCGCCGGGCGACGGCGTCGACGGCCGCGATGCGTGCGGGCGTTCGATCGCCGCGAAGCGCGGCCACAAGCTGGCGCTGCAGCCCGACGGCACCGTGCAGGTCGAGGCCGACGGCACGATCCGTGCGCTCAAGGACGGCGTGCTGTCGCTTGCGCGGCTGCGCATCGCGATCGTCGACAGCCTCGAGGTCGCGGGCGCGGTCGATTTCTCGACAGGCAACATCGACTTCGTGGGAAGCGTGAAGGTGGCCGACGGCGTGCGCGACAACTTCACCCTGCGCGCGACGGGCGATGTGACCGTGCACGGCCTCGTCGAGGCGGCCGACCTCATCGTGGGCGGCGACTGCACCTGCGAGCGCGGCGTGGCCGCGCGCAACACCGGACGGCTGCTCGTCGACGGTTCGCTCGAGGCGGCCTACCTCAACGGCGTGCGCGGCCGCGTGCGCGGCTCGGTGGCGCTCGACCGCGAAATCGTCGGCTGCGAACTGCTCGTGGGCGGCGACCTGAGCGTCTCGCGCGGTTCGATCGTGGGCGGAACGCTCATCGTGGGCGGCGCGCTCAAGGCGGCGTCGATCGGCACCGAGGGCGGCGCGAAGACCGCGATCCGTCTCGGCGGCCTGCCGCTTGAACTCGTGCAGGCCGCGCGCATCGCGGACCTCGCCAAGGAACTCTCGAAGCGCGCGGCGCCCCTCGAGGAGCGCGAGCGCCTGATCGCCGAGAAGGGCGACAAGGCGACCGCGGCCGAGAAGGAGTCGCACACCGAACTCGCCTTCGAGATCGCCGAGGTCCATCGGCGCGTGCGACTGCTCGAGGAGAAGCGTGTGGCGATCCTGCGCAAGGCGGGCGAGTCGCGCATGCTCAAGGTCGATGTCGAGAAGGCGATCCACGAGGGCACGACGCTGCTCGTCGGCGCCCGCGAGGTGAAGTTCACGAAGACGGTGAAGGGCCCCGTCCAGCTCGGCTGGGACGAGAACCGCAACCTGCAGTTCCGCGTGGCGGGGGGGCGGGTGCAGGACCTTCGCGAGGTCGCGACGATTCGCGAAGTGGCCTGAACAGCCAGCGCTCGGCAAAAACGAACGAAGGCCTTCCGCGTGTGCGGAACGGCCTCGGTTCGAGAGCCACCCATGGGATTTGAACCCACGACCTGCGCTTTACGAAAGCGCTGCTCTACCGCTGAGCTAGGGTGGCGGCGGGGCGGAGATCATACCGCAATCCGTCGCCCCTGAAAGGGGGCACGGGGTTTCCATCGGCTCGCGGAGCGCCAGGATGTTGCACAAGGCGCACGATCTGCGCAGGCCGAACTCGGGCGCTCGGTCCGCTATCACGCGACCGCAGACGGTCCAAAGGGAGGATTTCCGAAGGATTTCGCCTCCTCGGTCGGTAGGACCGCGAACCTGACGCCATCCTATCGGGGCTGCGCGCGGCAACATCGCCGACGCCGCCGCGTTTTGGTCATCTCGAGTCCACCTATGCAGAGCCTGATCCTCGCCGTCCTCGGAAGCGTTTCGATCGCCATGTCGTCCACGGACGCCCGACTCGGGGCCGTACCGACCGCTCGCGATGCGACGCGCCCGATCGTGGCGGCGCTTCCGACCATCGGTGCGATTCCGCCCGCGGCTCGTCCGCACACGGTCGTCGTCTCGATCGACCGCGCGCGCCTTGAGGCGTTCGCGAACGCGGGCGGCGGCCTTCTCGAGAATGTCCCGCTCAGCCCGACCTACACCGCGTCGCTGGCCCTGAACCCCGTCAACCCGCTTGCCGCCGACGCGAAGCTCGAGGTCGTCGGCACCGATGCGAAGGGCAAGCCCGTCGTGCGCGAGGCATCGGTCTCGGGCGCGTTCCTTGCGGGCAGCGTGGCGGGCGTGGAAGGCTCGCATGCGTTCCTCGCCGCGAGCGACGCGGGCACCTTCGGCTATGTCGAGCTGCCCGACCGCACCTTCATCATCTCGAGCGGGCCCACGGGCCGCGGCCTGCCCACCGTGTCGTACGACCTGACCGCGATGCCCGAGGGCATCGTCGAGGGCCCCGCGTGGACCTGCGACACGCCCGAACTCGCCGAAGCCCCGCAGCAGCCCGAGGGCGGCATCGCGGGAACCCCTGCGTGCCGCCAGCTGCGCGTCGCGTACGAGACCGACTTCGAGTTCCTCAACCTCTTCCAGGGCAATGTGTCGGCGGCGAACGGCTACATCGCCACGCTGGCGAGCGCCCTGACCTCGATCTACACGCGCGATGTCAACGCGCGGCTCTCGGTCAGCTACATCCGCCTGTGGCAGTCATCGAGCGACCCGTGGACGCAGTCGAGCACCTCGTCTCAGCTCAGCCAGTTCATCAGCCATTGGGGCCAGCTCATGCAGTCGGTGCCGCGCGAGGTGGCCCACATGCTCTCGGGCCGCCCGCTCGGCGGCGGCATCGCGTACCTGCCCGGCATCTGCTCCGAGCTTCCGTACGGCCTTTCGGCGAACCTCGCGGGCTTCTTCCCGACGCCGCTCCTCGACAACAACGGGCAGAACTGGGACATCATCGTGGTCGCCCACGAGCTCGGCCACAACTTCGGTGCGCCGCACACCCACAACTATTCGCCGCCCGCCGATGGCTCGGGAGGCGTGCAGAACATCAAGCTGATCTTCCACCCCGTGAACATCGCGTCGATGGAGGCGCATCTCGCGTCGATGTCGTGCAACTACACGGGTCCCGGGCGCGCGCCCGTGGTGGTCGCCGACACGGCCGCCGCGACGACGGGCACGCCCGTCACCATCGATGTGCTTGCCAACGAGCTGCCGTTCAACTGCGAGGATGTGTTCATCGAGCTCTTCGCCGCGACGAGCGCGAACGGCGCCACGGTGACGCGCAGCGTGGGCACGGGCCCCGGCGGGCGCGACCAGCTCACCTACACCATCCTCAACTCCTTCGGCGGCGTCGACAACTTCACCTACCGCATCAAGGACACGAGCAACCAGTGGTCGGTCGGCACGGTGACCGTGAATGTGACGGCGCTGCGCATCCCCGAGAACCCCGTCAACCCGTCGGCGCAGCTCGACGCGGCCTACTTCGTGCTGAGCTCGCCGTCGGTGCTGCCGAACTTCGCCACGCTGTCGCCGTACCTCACGGGCACCGTGCCGCAGCTCAACTACGCGTCGTCGAGCGCGGCCTTCGCCACGAGCGGCCGCACCGACAATGTCGGCGCGGTGTTCACGGGCTACATCAACATCCCGACGGGCGGGCAGTGGACGCTGTTCTCCTCGTCCGACGAGGGTTCGCGCGTGTCGATCGGCAGCACGGTGGTCGTGAACAACGACGGCATCCACACCATGGTCGAGCAGAGCGGCACGATCGGCCTGGCCGCGGGCCGCCATGCGATCAAGGTCGAGTTCTTCGAGCGCACGGGCAGCGCGGGGCTCATCCTGTCGTGGCAGGGCCCTGGTCAGGCGAAGCAGGCGGTGCCTGCGTCGGCCCTGTTCCGCGGCGGCGTGCTGACGCCCGCCGACATCAACAACGACGGCGTGGTCGACGCGGTCGATGTGGCGCTGGTCCTCGACGCGTGGGGCTCGTCGTCGGTGGTCGCCGACCTCGATGGCGACGGCACCGTCGGTGCCGCCGACCTCTCGATCGTGCTGAACGACTGGTCGAACTGAGCCTGGTGGCATAACCGCAGGCTGTCGCGCGGTTTGCGTGGCGGGCGGTGCTGCGTCCGCGGAGAGCCGAGAACCCCGCGGTGCCCTCCGTTTCGGCGTGAATCGGGGCGTGTTTGCCGAAGAAAGCGGTCCTGTCGCGGGTTGTTCCGCAGGCGGTCGCATGGATGCGGCTGTTCGAACGGCGAGGACCCTTCCGCCGCCCCAGGACCGTGAGAGGACAAGGCCGTCCGCATGCGATTCACAGCGTTCCTTGCCGCTTCGATTCTCGCCATCGCCGCAGATGGCGCCGTGCTGGCGTCGCCCTTCGCGCCACCACAGGTCCAACGGCATTCGCTTGGCGCGCCATCGGAAACGCCGATCGGGCCGATGGTCGTTCGCGCGGGTCCGCCCGTCCTCGTGCCGCGCGCGGCGCGTCCGCACACATCGCTGATCTCGATCGACCGCCACCGGCTCGCGGCGTTCGCGCGCGCGGGCGGCGGGCTGATGACGGCGGTGCCGCTTTCACCGACGGTCGACGCGTCGCTTGTGCTTGAACCTGTGAACCCCGCCGAAGGCGATGCCACGCTCGAAGTCGTGGGCCTCGACACCCGTGGTCGGCTTGCGGCCCAACCCGCGGCGCTCGGCGACGCGCTCCGCGAGGGCGTCTACCTCACGGGCACGGTCGCGGGTGTCGAGGGCTCGCACGCGTTCCTCGCCTCGACCGCCGCGGGCACCTACGGCTATGTCGAGATGGCGGGCCGTACCTTCATCATCTCGAGCGGACCGTTCGGAAGCGGGCTGCCCACGGTCGCCTACGACCTCACCCGCATGCCCGAGGGCATCGTCGACGGCCCCGCGTGGGCCTGCGAAACGCCTGACGCGCCCATGGCGGCGCAAGCGCTCGACGGCGGCGTCGCAGGCAGCGATCCGTGCCGGCAGGTGCGCGTGGCCTACGAGACCGACGCCGAGTTCCTGCAGCTGTTCGGCGGCGACACCGATGCGGCCAACGGATACATCGGCACGCTTGCGGCCGCGTTGACCTCGATCTTCTCGCGCGACCTGAGCGCCAGGCTCTCGGTGAGCTATGTGCGGCTCTGGCAGAACGCGAGCGATCCGTGGACGCAGTCGGGGACCTCGGCGCAGCTCAGCCAGTTCGCGACGGTCTGGAACCAGTCGATGCAGTCGGTGCCGCGTGAACTCGCGCACTTCCTGTCGGGCCGCGCGCTTGGCGGCGGCGTGGCGTATCTGCCAGGCCTCTGCGGGTCGAGCCCGTACGGCCTCTCGGCGAACCTCGGCGGCTACTTCCCGTCGCCGCTCGTCGACAACAACGGCCAGAACTGGGACATCTATGTCGTCGCCCACGAGCTCGGCCACAACTTCGGCGCGCCGCACACGCACGCCTACTCGCCGCCGCTCGACGGCTGCGGCCTGAGCCCCGCCGACTGCACCGCGGCCGAGCAGGACGCGGGCACGATCATGTCGTACTGCCACCTCTGCGCGGGTGGCCTGACCAACATCAAGCTGCAGTTCCACCCAGGCAATATCGCGACGATGCAGGACTACCTTGCGTCGATCGCGTGCGACTACACGGGGCCCGCGCGCGCGCCGATCGCGGTCGCCGACAGCGCGCGCGCGACCAGTGTCGCCGCCGTTTCGATCGATGTGCTCGCGAACGACCTTGCGTTCAACTGCGAGGAGATCGCGATCGATGCATTCGAAGTGTCGACGGCGAACGGCGGCTCGGTGATCCGCAATTCGGCGAGCGGCCCTGGTGGGCGCGACCAGTTGACCTACATCAACGCCTCGGCGTTCGAAGGTGTCGACGCCTTCACCTACACCGTGCGCGATGCGAGCAATCAGACCGCCTCGGCCACGGTGTTCGTCGAGATGACGCCGCTGCGCGCCCCCGAGAACCCCGTGAACCCCGCGCCCCAGCTTGACGCGCGCTACTTCGTGCTCAGCGCGCCCACGGCGCTGCCGCAGTATTCGGCGATGACGCCGTACCTGACGGGCGCCGTGGCGCAGGTCGCGTTCAACTCGACGAACGGCAACTTCGCGGGAAGCGGCCGTTCGAACGATGTCGGCGCGGTCTTCGAGGGCTTCCTCTCGGTGCCCGCGGGCGGCGAGTGGACGCTGTTCCTGAGTTCCGACGACGGGTCGCGGCTCTTCGTCGGCGACACGATGGTCGTGAACAACGACGGCGTGCACGGCATGATCGAGGCGTCGGGCGCGATCGCGCTCGCCGCGGGCACGCACGCGCTGCGCATCGAGTTCTTCGAGGCGACGGGCGGTGCGGGACTTGTGTTCTCGTGGCAGGGGCCTGGCGTGGGCAAGCAGGTCGTGCCTGCGTCGGCGCTCTTCCGCGGCGGCCTCTTGACGCGGGCCGACATCAACAACGACGGCCGCGTCGACGCACTCGATGTGGCGATGCTGCTCGGCGCGTGGGGCACCTCGAACGCCGACGCCGACCTTGACCAGAGCGGGCTCGTGACGGCAGCCGACATGACCGTGCTGCTGAACGACTGGACCGAGTAGCCTGTCGCAGGCGATGAGCGCGGTCGATGAACCCGATCCGATCGTGATGGCGCGCAACCGCGAGGCGCGGGATGCGATCACGCGCGCGTTGGCCGTGGCGCGCGATGTGCTTTCGGGCGCCGATGTGCCGCTGCGCGTGATGACGGGCAGCGCGATGCTCGCCGACATCGAGCTTGCGGGCGGCGTGCGGCGGCGGGCGGTGCGGGCGTCGCTTCTCGTGCCGTTCGGAAAGATCGATGTGGCGGTGCGCGCGTTCCGCGTGCATGGGTTCGACCTCGGCGTCGACTCCGATGACGCGGCGATGGTGCGTGCGTCGGGGCGTCAGCGCATGCTGTACGCGCTCGTCGAGAGCGACGCCGACCTGCCTGTCGCGAGCCTGCGGCTTCCGACCGCGCACCCCGCGAGCGAGGAAGGGCTGCGGCAGCGCATCTCGTTCGTGCGCGCCACGCTGGCGCACGAGGTCGCCGCGGTGGTGTCGCGGATCCGCCGCATCCGAAGCGACACCGAGGACGCAAGCGACAGCGAGGAGTTCAGGCTCGTGCCGTATCAGCCCTGAGCGGGCGGCGCGGCAGGCGCGGGCGGTGGCTCGCGACGGAGTTCCACGCGGCGCACGCTCGCTCCTGGCAGGAGCGGGAACGGCACACCTTGTTCCCATGGCGCGTGCAGGTTGCGGAAGTGCGGTGAGGTGGGCAGGCCTGCCTGGCCGCAGGGAGTGACGAGGATCGCATCGTCGAGTTCCGATGGGCACACGACCGAGCGTTGGCTCGCGCCGAACTGCGGCGTCTGCACGCGCACGCAGGTCGGGTGGCCTGGCAGGCGCGTGCGTGGCATCTCGGCCATGCGCGCGGCAGCGCCGAGCGCGTCGGCCGCGGGGTGGCGGATCGCGGCGCGGTTGTCGTCGCCGCGTGCGCGGAAGGCGATGGCGTCGGGATCTGCGGGCTGCGCGG